>JAQBQJ010000043.1 GCA_028287065.1 Labilithrix sp.
TCACCGGATTCGAGCGCTCGTCCACGGTGCTGCTCGACGATGTGATCGCGCGAATCCATCCAGAGGACGTCGCGTTCGTCCGGGAGGAGCTGGATCGCGCCATCCGGACGGGCGGAGACGTCGACGACGAACATCGGTTCCTCATGCCCGATGGCTCCGTGAGGTTCCTTCACGCGCTCGGTAGACGCGTGACGGCTCCATCCGGTGCCGTCGAGTACGTGGGTGCATTGACGGACGTCACGCAGCGGCACGAGACGGAGGCGGCTCTGCAGAACGCCCAAGTGGAGCTCGCACACGTCATGCGCGTCTCCGCGCTCGGCGAGCTGGCCGCGTCCATCGCGCACGAGGTCAACCAACCACTGGCAGCGATCTCCGCCAACGCCAACGCGTCGCTCAACTGGCTCGCCTTCACCCCTCCCGTGATGGACGGCGCGCGCGAGGCGCTGACCGCGATCGTCTCGGACAGCGAGCGAGCAGGCGAAGTCCTCTCCCGGATCCGCGGCCTTCTCTCGCGGTCACCGCTCAAACGCGCGGCGTGCAACGTGAACGAGATCGTCTCGGGGGTGCTCCCGCTCGTTCGTTCCCAGTTCGAGCTGCACAAGGTCTTGCTCGAAGCGGCGCTCGCGGCGGACCTGCCGACCGTCCTCGGCGATCCCGTCCAGCTCCAGCAGGTCCTCTTGAACCTGCTGCTCAACGCGGTCGATGCCTCGAAGGAGCTCGGACCGGAACGGCGCCGGGTTCTCGTTCGCACCGCCGCCGAGCATCGAGATGGCGGCTCCTGGGCGATCGTGGCGGTGGACGACGCGGGCAAGGGCGTCGACCCGGTCGCCGCGTCGCGGATGTTCGACGCGTTCTACACGACGAAGCCCGGCGGCCTCGGCATGGGGTTGTCGATCAGTCGATCCATCGTCGCGCGGCACGAGGGGGAGCTCACCGCATCCGCCAATGCTGACGAGGGTGCGACCCTCTCCTTCCGCCTGCCGGGGCTCGCATGACCGACGAGACGCCGACGGTCTTCGTCGTCGATGACGATGCATCGGTCCGTGAGTCGCTCCGGAGGCTGCTCGTATCCCTGGGTCATTCGGTGCGCTTGTTCGCGGATGCGCGTCAGTTCCTCGACCATCTCGGGTCGGATGCCCATGGGTGTCTCGTCCTGGACGTGGAGCTCCCTGACCTCAACGGGCTCGAGGTGCAGACGCAACTCGCCAAGGTGGGGTCGCAGCTGCCGATCGTTTTTCTCACCGGGCACGGCGACATTCCCATGTCCGTGAAGGCAATCAAGGCCGGCGCTGTCGAGTTCTTGACGAAGCCGTTTTCGCAGGAGCAGCTCGTGAGCGCCATCCGCTCCGCGCTCGACGCCGATCGCGCCTCACGCGGCGAGCGGAACGAGCTCGCGGAGCTGCGAAGACGACATGAGTCTCTCACTCCGCGCGAGCGAGAGGTGATGGCGAGGGTCACCGCGGGGCTCCTCAACAAGCAGATCGCCGCCGAGTTCGGGACGACGGAACCCACGGTCAAGGAGCAGCGTGGCCATGTGATGGCGAAGATGCGAGCCACCTCCCTGGCTGAGCTCGTTCGCTTCGCGAGCCGCCTGGGGATCGCGACGGAGCGTACGCCTACACTCCCAAAGTAGGGTACGAATGCCGGGCAGGGGAGCCTAGCCTTTGGTGATGGTAGGTGGCGGTCCGGGCGAACCGACTGGTGAGACGTGCGTCGGGCTCGTTTCCGTCGTGGACGACGACACGTCCGTCCTCGGGTCGCTCAAGAATCTGCTCGTCTCCGCGGGTCTTCGCGTCGAGACGTTCGGGTCGGCCGAAGCGTTTCTCGCGTCTCACCACCTTGCGGAAACCAGTTGTCTGGTCCTCGACCTCCGAATGCCTGGGATGAGCGGGCTCGAGCTGTTCTCGCGACTGCTTGCGGCCGCGCCGCGCATCCGCGTGATCATCCTCACGGCCGTCACCGACGACGACGAGCGCGAGCGCTTGCTGCGCCAAGGAGCCGTCGCTGTCTTCACAAAGCCATTCCGGGCCGCCGACATGCTCCTTGCCGTGAGGGGCGCGTTGGGAATGAGCACGTGATCCTTTCATGACTCATTGCCCTTTGCTTTGGCGATCAGGCCCGCGACTTCCGCGCGGCGTCCCCAGAGAACGAGGCTCGCGACGACGAGAAGAACGAGCGGCGCGACGGGAGAGTTGTGGAGTACGACCAGATGCGTGGTGATCGCGCCAAGCATGATCGATGCGAGAAGCCCGGCCCCGATGACCCGCGTTCGCGGAACGATCACGAGCGCCGCCCCGGTCAGCTCGAGGATGCCGGTGACGTAGCGGAACCATTGGCCCACGCCGATGGCCTCGTAGAGCGCCACCATGTCTGGGGTGCCGAGTAGCTTTCCGGCCCCAGCCCCGACGAACGCGAGGGCGAGAAGGCCCTGCGCGACCCAGAGGGCGACGTTCACGATCTTGCTCGGTGACTTGCTCGGCGCGCTCTCGACGCTACGGCTGGCAACTACGCTCATGATGGGCTCCTTCCGTGAGTCGCCCGGTTCGGACGATCTCGTGGACACCCTCACTCTGCGAATGTCGGACCTGGCGGATTAGGCGTGCCTTCTGGAAAGAACTATCCCATCGATGGAACAATGGGCGGCGCATCCCCGTCGCGCCGCGCCGCGTGCAGTGGTCGTTGATCCAAGCTGCTGTCTCGGATCCGACGCTTGTCGAGAGAGCCGACAATGAAGAGCGAAGCGAAGTGCGCCTTCCGTCGCCGAATCGCGTGAGGAATGCGGATATCGGTCGTCTCCCGCGGCAGGCGTAGTGGTTGCAGTTGGTCCTTCACACGAAATCGAAATCGGAGGACCAAATGAAAAATCAATGGATCAAGGTCGCGGTCGTCACGCTCGGCACCACGCTCGTCGCGGGCACTGCGAACGCTCAGGAGAAGGACGAATCAGCGAGCGCCAAAGCTCCCCCCGCGTTGGTGGCGGCGACTCACAGTCTCGAGCTGACGGTCGCTACAGGGTATTCGCAGGGATTCGGCACCATCTCGTCGGGTCAGCCCACGCTTTCGGACGTCGGGCAGGCCGGCGGTGCGATTCAGGTCGGCGTCGGCTACCGCCTGACTCCGCACCTCACCCTCGCCGTCTACGGCGCCGGTTCGATGTTCGGACGCGGTGACCAGGTCGATCAATCGGCCAATCTCTACTCGGCCGCGGCAGGCGTGCAGGCCGATTGGCACTTCCTGCCGGCGGACCATCGGTTCGATCCGTGGGTCTCGCTCGGCTCGGGCTGGCGTGGGTACTGGGTGAGCTCGAACCTGGGAACGACGGCGCTCCACGGCGTCGAGCTCGCGAAGCTCCAGGTGGGCGTCGATTATCGTATCGACGAGTCGATTTCGATCAGCCCTGTGATCGGCGCCGACCTCACGACGTTCGTGACGCAATCGACTCCCGCCACGAATTCGTTCGACAACATCTCGAACCCGAACGTGAACACGTTCGTCTTCGCGGGCTTCCAGGGGCGCTTCGACATTCGGACGGGCGCGCGTCCGTCCGCGGTTGCGTCGCGTTGAGAACGCGGGTCGCCGAAGTCAGCGCGAGCGACGCGCGCGTGCTTTAGCGCCGCGCTGTTCGTCCGCCGGGGCTCCATCGCTCTTTCACGACGTCGATGGACGCGCGGAGCCCCGGCGGAGCTCAACGGCAGTGCGGGAAGAACCAGTTCGAGGTCTCGACCTCGTGGCCGCTCGCCCACGTGACGAGGCGGACGCGAACGCCGTCGCCTTCGCGGTTCACGTAGGCCTCGGGGAGGAGCGCGTCCGCGACGGAGAACGCGCTGTGACGGAAGCCGCCGAAGTCGGCGGCCGAGAACACGCCGCGCGTCACGAAGCCCTCGATGACGATCTCGCCGTGCGCGTTCGGCTTCCCTGAAGCTCCAGCGCCGGGATGCGATCCCAGGTACGCGACCGCGCCGGGGTCCCGGATCACGGCCTGGAGGTGACGGCGCTCGTTGCGGTCGACGTCCACCGTGAGCCCGTGCCCGCCGCAAGTGACCGCGGCTTCCCACGGCGAAGAGGACAGCGCGGACTCGGAGCCGTCGACCGTTTCTTCGGTCGGGGCGGCGCAGCCGGCGAGGACGAGAGACGTGATCAGAAATGTCGTCGTGAGGTTCATGTCCGGGCTTCTGCCATGACGCGCGAGAATGCGATGTCGAGCCGCCGTCATTGGCTGCCGACCGCCCGTCACGAACGGATCTGGCGCTCGCGGCGACGGCAGCCCTCGTACCGACCGAACGACTGCTGCAGGCCGGCGCAGTTGCCTCGGGCGAGGACCCTTCTCGGCGCGTGACGAACAGGATACGAATCGTGGTCACGCATGAAACAGGACACGACAACGCCCGCGTTTCAGGCTCCGGGTCCGGGCGTCTGGGAGCTCGAGACTGCCCACAACCCGCGGCCCGTCTCGCGGTTCAGCCAGCAACCGATCGTCGCTGGGTTCGGTGCCGGCTTCTCCGCTTCGACCGCACGCTACGGCGTGATGCTCGACCGCATGGAGCCGCGCTTCGTGAACGACTTCACGTTCATGCAGCCGCGGCCGTTCGGAGCGCCGCCCGGCGCGAAAGGACCGCCGCCGAAGATCATCTTCCAGCTCCTCACGCGCCTCCTGCCCAAGATGCGCGCGCGCATCCGGACGTCGCGTGAAGCCTTCGAGAAGAAGCAGTGGCGGCTCGATCTCGAGACCTGGGACACGTCGGTTCGCCCGGCGTCCGACAAGAAGCACCGCGAGATCCAGGCCATCGCTCCGGCCTCCCTGTCCGACGACGCGCTGATCGCGCACCTGAAGGTCTGTGAGGACCAGTTTCGGGACATGATCACGCAGCATCACAACTTCACCATCAGCTGCTGTCTCCCTGTCGGTGACCTGCTCGCCCACGTGCAGGGCTGGACCGGCAAGCCGCCCGGCGAGATCCTCCAGGTGCTGCGAGGCTCGAGCAAGATCTCGCTGGGCGTCGCGACCGCAGAGCTCGACGTCCTCGCGAGCGCGATCCGTGCAGATGCTTCGGCGGCCGCGCTGCTCGCCTCGAGCGACGACGCCGGTACGATCCTCGAGAAGCTCCGCGTGAAGGACGGCAGCGTCGGCGACGCGATGCGTACGTACCTCGAGGTCGTGAGCTTCCGTTCGCTCGGTTACGACGTGTGCGTGAAGAACGCGATCGAGCTGCCGGGCGTCCTCGTCGGCGCGATTCGCGTCGCGGTCGAAGGACCGCGCCCCGCGGACGAGGGTTCCACGGCCCGGATCGAAAAGCTCCGAGGCGAGATCCCCGAGGAGCACCGCGTGGCGTTCGACGCCTTGCTGTCGGAGGCGCGCGCGATCAACCGACTGCGTGACGAGCGTGGGCACTACTCCGACTGCTGGGCCATCGGCCTCGCGCGCCGGGCCCTTCTCGAGGCCGGTCGGCGCCTGGTGAAGAGCGGTGCGCTCGATGATCCGGAGCTCGCGGTCGACGCCAGCTTCGACGAGCTCGTCGAGCTCCTGCGTGGAAAGGGCGGCCCGAAGCTCTCGGAGCTGAAGAGGCGAGCAGAATGGCGCGCCTCGCGCTCCGTCAACGACGCCGACCTGCCGCAATGGCTCGGTGCACCGCCCTCTGGTCCTCCGCCGACCGAGTGGTTTCCCGAGGACGGACGCCGCGCGCAACGAGCGATGGTCGCGTTCCTCGGCTGCCTCTTCGGCGAGCCGGCGCTCGAGCGCACGACGGCCTCGGTGAAGGGCTTGCCCGTGAGCCCCGGCACGTACGAAGGCACGGCCCGGCTCGTCGAAAGCGAGGAAGACTTCGGCCGTATCCAGCGCGGGGACGTGCTGGTCACGCGTTCGACGTCGCCCTACTTCAACGTCGTGCTCCCGCTGCTCGGTGCCATCGTGACCGACCGCGGCGGCCAGCTCTGCCATGCGGCGATCGTGGCGCGTGAGTACGGCATCCCCGGCGTCGTCGGAACGCGCGAGGCGACCAAGCTCGTGAAGGACGGCGCGCGCGTTCGCGTCGACGGCACGAGCGGCTTGGTCACCGTCATCGAATGACGGCGCGGCAGCTGCACGAGGTCGAGCACGACGGCGAGCACGGCGGAAAGGCCGCGCAGCTCGGCGCAGCTCTGCGTGCGGGCCTCCCGGTGCCGCCCGGCTTCGCGATCGCGCACGAGCACGTCGACGCGATAGCTCACGATCCTGCCCATTCATCGGTGCGCCGCGTCACGGAGGCGTTCGCGGCGCTCGGAGGGCCGGTGGCGGTCCGCTCGTCGGCGATCGGCGAGGACGGCGCCTCGGCGAGCTTCGCAGGCCAGCATGCGACGGTGCTCGGCGTGATCTGCGGGCAGACGCTGGTCGCGGCGATCAAGAAGGTGCGCGAGTCGGCGCATGCGCCGTCGGCGATCGCGTATCGAAAGCGGCTCGGTCTCGACGGAACACCGAGGATGGGCGTGGTCGTGCAGCGGCTCGTCGACGCGGACAAGGCCGGCGTTCTCTTCACGAAGAATCCGATGACGGGCGCGGACGAGCGCGTGATCGAGGCGTCGTGGGGCCTCGGCGAGGCGGTGGTCGCAGGGCTCGTGACGCCCGATCGCTATCGCGTGACGCGCGACGGCCGGATCCTCGAGCGTGCGGCGGGCGACAAGGACCTCGCCATCAGGCTTCGCGCCGACGGCGGCACGCACGAGGTCGAGGTGGATGCCGAGCGCGCGGCCGTACTCTGCCTGGCCGACGCCGACCTGGCGGCGCTCCATCAGCTCGCGCTCCGCTGCGAAGGCCACGCGAAAGCGCCGATCGATCTCGAGTTCGCGTTCGTGGGTGAAACGCTCTATCTCCTGCAGCAGCGGGCGATCACGCGAGCGATCTGATCCGCGTGTCTGCCGCCTCCACCGAGCTGCCCGCGCTCACGCCGCGAGAGATCGCAGCGCTGGTGCTGTCGATCGCGCTCGTTCCGCTGAACTCGACGATGCTGGCCGTGGCGATCCCGACGATCGCGAAGGATCTTTCGGTGGCGACCGAGGCGCTCACGCAGGGGCTGGTCGCGAGCTATCTCCTCGTCGGCATCGTCCTCCAGAGCCCGGGTGGCAAGCTCGGTGACGGCATCGGCCACGGCCGAGCGCTCGGTCTCGGACAGCTCGTCTTCGCAGCAGGCGCGATCGTCGGCTTCGCGGCGCGAACGATGCTGCTCCTCGAGCTCTCACGCGGCCTGATGGCGGCGGGCGGAGCGGTGATGGTCCCGAGCGCGTTTGCCCTCGTGCGCTCACGAGCGCCGGAGAAGGCGCAAGCGCGCGCGTTCGGCGCGTTCGGCGCGGTGATGGGGCTCGCTGCAGCGGTGGGTCCGCTGGTCGGCGGCGAGATCGTCGCGCGGCTCGGCTGGCCCTACCTGTTCGTCGTGAATGCTCCGCCGGTGTTGTTTGCGATGCTGCTTGCGCGCTCGAGCGTGAAGGAACCGCGCCGTGCGATGCCGCGCTTCGACGTCCTCGGCAGCGCCCTGCTCGGCGTTGGCCTCGTGCTCGCGGTGCTGGGCCTTCGTTCGCAGCGGTGGGCGCTGGTCTTCGCGGGTGTCGTGGTGCTCGTCGTCTTCTTCGGATGGGAGCGGCGAGCGGCGAATCCGGTGATCGATCCAAGCTTGTTCCGGACGCGGGCATTCGCGGCGGGCGTCTCGGTGGTGGGCCTGCAGAACCTCGCGATGTACGCGCTCCTGTTCGAGCTGCCGGTGCTGCTCTCGCGAGCCTTCGGTAGCGACGCGAAGACGAGCGGCCGCACGCTGCTCGCGCTGACGCTCGCGATGGTGGCGGGCTCGCTGTCGGGCAGCCGGCTGGCGGCGCGGCTCGGCGCGCGAGGTGCGTCACTGGTCGGGTCGATGGTGGCGCTGAGCGGCATGCTGTACGTGGGCTGGCAGACGCCGTCGGGCGCGAGTGATCTCGTGCCGGGGCTCTTGCTCCTCGGCGTGGGGATCGGTCTGTCGACGCCCGCGGTGCAGACGGTGTCGATGGCCGCGGTCGATCGCACGAAGAGCGGAATGGCCGCGGGTGTCTCGTCGACCGCGCGCTACCTCGGCGGCGTGATCGGCGTGGGCGTCGTGTCGACGTTGCTCGCGGGCTCGGTCGATCCGTTGGCGGCGCACAAGACGGCCGCGCATGTGCTCGCGGTGGTGCTGCTCATCGCGATCGTCGCGTCGGCGGCGCTCCCGTCGCCGGCGCGCGAGACGTAGTGTTTCTACGCGGACCTCA
Source organism: Labilithrix sp. (assembly GCA_028287065.1). Lineage (GTDB taxonomy): Bacteria > Myxococcota_A > Polyangia > Polyangiales > Polyangiaceae > Labilithrix. The sequence continues at coordinate 8,242 of JAQBQJ010000043.1, forward strand.
CCGACGGCACGCACAAGCTGATCAAGTTCGGCCTCCCCCGAGGGCATAAACGATGCTCGAATGCGACGAGCTACGTCGCAACGCTCGAGCTCTAGCGTGAAGCGCGAGCGCGCAGGCGACTCCTTTGTCGCTGTGACCGCGAATTTCTGCGCGGGCCTTCATTGCGACCTCGGGCGCGCCGTACCAGCTGCACAGGGAGCGCCGCTCCCTCGCGGGATCCCGGTCCAATGTGCGCAACGTCGGGCACATCCTTCAACGAGCAGCCGTCCGATGATCAACCGCATTTCAGAGTCGGCGGCACTCCACGCCGCCCACCTCGCCGGAGTCGCCCTCGGCCACGCCAACGCGCTGCTGGCGATCGCCGAGAGCGAGGCGCGTTACAAGGCGACCGAAGCGGCGCTCCGAGCCAGCGACGAGCGCTACCAGTTCGCGATGCGCGGAGCGAACGACGGGATCTGGGACTGGAATCTGCTCACGAACGACGTCGTCTTCTCGTCTCGATGGAAGTCGATGCTCGGGTACCTCGATGAGGAGCTCGACGACAACGTCGTGACATGGGCGCGGCTGCTCCATCCCGACGATGCCCCGCGGTCGGAGGAACGTGTCCGACAGTTCCTGTCGAAGGAGATCGACAAGTACGAGATCGAGTTTCGGATGGCGCACAAAGAAGGCGGCTATCGAAACATCCTCGCCCGTGCCCATCTCGTGGTCGACGAACAGCAACGACCGGTGCGCTTGGTCGGCACGCACGTCGACATCACCGAACGCATCCAGGCCGAGGTGGCGCTGCGCCAGAGCGAGGAGATGCTCCGGCGGACGCAGGCGATCGCGCACGTCGTGGGCTGGAGCTTCGACATCGCGGAGAGCAAGTTCACGATCTCCCGGGACGCCATGCGGCAGATGGGCTGGGAGGCGAGCGACGGCGAGCTGCGCGACTTCAACAGCGCGATCCATCCCGAGGATCTCCCGCGGGTCCGCACGGCGTGGCTGACCGCCTGCGCCGGGGCGCCTTGCGAGATGGAATACCGGATGGTCATCGATGCAGCGGTCACGTGGGTGTACACGCGCAGCACGACGGACCTCGATCGTGACGGCAAGCCCGTGACGATCATCGGCGTCACCCAGGACGTCACGGCGCGGCGAAAGCTCGAGGAGCAGTTCCAGCAGGCGCAGAAGATGGAGGCCATCGGGCAGCTCGCCGGCGGCATCGCGCACGATTTCAACAACCTGATGACGGTCGTCAACGGTTCGGCCGAGCTCCTCCTCGACGAGCTCCCGCCCGGCTCGATGCGCGACGGCCTGACCGACATTCGTACCGCGGGCGAGCGAGCGGCGGCGCTGACGTATCAATTGCTGGCGTTCAGCCGCAAGCAGCTCCTGCAGGCCCGCGACCTCGACCTGAACGAGACGGTCTCTCAGCTGGAGCGGATGCTCGCTCGGCTCATCGGCGAGGACATCGCCGTCCGCACGATCCTCGACCCGATGCTCGCCAGGCTCTACGTCGATCCGGGACAGATCGAACAGGTGATCCTGAACCTGGTGGTCAACGCTCGCGACGCCATGCCGACCGGTGGCCGCCTGACCATCGAGACCAAGAACGTCTTCGTGTCCCGGGGGACGCACGGCGGAGCCCAGGAATTGAGCCCCGGACACTACGTCGAGCTCTCCGTGGAGGACAACGGGATGGGCATACCGGAGGCCTTGAAGGAGAAGATCTTCGAACCGTTCTTCACGACGAAGGGTGTCGGAAAGGGAACGGGGCTAGGGCTCGCCACCGTGTACGGCATCGTCACGCAGAGCGGCGGGCACATCAGCGTCACGAGCCGCCTGGGCGTCGGAACGAAATTCACGCTGCTCCTGCCGTCCGCGTCCGCGAAGGTCAGCTCGGGGGCCGCCTCGCCCGGAGCGACGCCCACGTCCCGCGGGACCGAAACGATCCTGCTCGTCGAGGACGAGGACGCGGTACGGCGGATCGTCCGCACCACGCTGGAGCGGAACGGATACAGGGTCCTCGAGGCGAACGTCGGTTCGGTGGCCGTCGAGCTCGCGCGGCAGCACGCCGGCCAGATCGATCTGCTCCTCACCGACGTCGTCATGCCGGGGATGAGCGGCCGCCAGGTAGCGGACGTCGTTTGCGAGAAAAACCCAGACCTGCCGGTGTTGTTCATGAGCGGATACACCGACGATGCGATCGTTCGCAACGGCGTGCTCGAGGCGAAGGACCACTTCCTCGCGAAGCCGTTCGCGCCGACGGCGTTGATCAGGAAAGTTCGCGGCGTGCTCGATGCGCGGCCTCTACTCCTGAAGGGACCCTGACGAGGCGGTCTCTCGCTCGCTCTCCCCGAACGAGGATGCGTACGCGCGGACCAGCGGGCGACTCACGACCTCTTCCATCGGGGCGTCTTCGGTCGAACCGTAGCCTTGCGAGCTGCACGTTTGGGCTTTCGATCGTCCCCCTTCATCCACGGCAGCGTGTCGATCAAGCGCACGATGAGTTCGTGCAATGCGTCACCGCTCCTGGACCGTCAACGCCGCTTCTTCTTCGCCTTGTCTTCGGGCTTCTCGAACTCGCACTCGAGCTCGTCGTCCTCCGAGACCGAGCAGAGGCCGCGGATGACCGAGTTGCGGTTCTTCGTGTAGATCGAGGCGGGAAACTTGCGGTTGATCGTGTCGAAGTCCTGCTTGCGCGTCACCGGCGCACTCGGGAAGATCGAGAGATGCGGCGACGGGCCCGGCGTGAGCGGCGCCTCCGCGGGACCGTCGAGATCGCCTCCATACGAGAGCGAGACGAGCGTGTAGCGTCGCGGCTTGCCGACGGTGTAGACCGCACGATACCCGGACTTGGGGATCTCGATCTCCGCGGTCTCGAGGACCTTGGCCTTGTCGTCGAGGATCTCGATCTTGTGCTTGCCGGGCTCCATGTCGTCGACCAGCGGCCCCCTTCCTCCGAAGAGACCGGGGATCTTCGGCCCTATCCGCTTGTATCGGTCGTGTTGCAGCACGTGCCCGTCGACCTTGACCGTGACCTCGGCATCCGGAGAGTCGAAGAGGACGTAGTTCGAGGCCTCGTCCGCGCGCACGCCGAGGAGCGTCACTCCGATGATCAACGGAAAGCCGGCGAGCGCGAAGAGCCACCAGTAGCGCTGGAACCACGACGGCGGCGGCGGCACGTACGGGTTCGGCTGCTGAAACTGCGGATGCTGCGGATGCTGCGGCGGCGGCTGCGACCAGTGCGGAGGGGGGCCTTGCTGCATCGTGGGCGCTCTCCACGATATACGAAGCGCCGGGCGACGGTCTTCCCCTCGCTACCCAGGAATTGCTGCCGGTAGCTTGTCGGGGCTGAGTACCTCGATGCGCGGCGCGTTATGTCTTTTCGTGAGCATGTCGTTTCCTATGTTGCGTTCCGGCCGGTCCACTTTGGGGCGGCGCGGCTTCTGCTGCTATCGTTTGCGTCGCATGCAGGGTGAGAGGGAAGGGCGTCGCGGGATTGTCTGGTGGCACGCGCCGCTGGTAGTGGCCCTGATCGCAGCCGCCAATGCGGCTATCACTGTCGCGGACGGCCACGCACACGCTTCACGTCCGTTCTGCCGCTGATCGTCTACGCGCTGCGCGGGGTAGTTGCTGGGCTCATCGTTGGGGGGCTCCGCTGTTTGCATCGGGCTGGTTATTCTGTGTCGCACTCTGGGTTTGAGCGGCTAACGCGCAGCGAATCAGATTTCGGAAGTGCGTAATTGATCTCGTTCCCTTAAAGGGCGCGAGATGTCGGCGGATAATCTCGTCCGATCTAGGAGGACGTCGGAGCGATGCTCGTCGCGAGGACCAAGAGGCACGTCGCGCTGACGTCCGCCGGTGCGACCTTTCTCGAGGGCGCCAAGGCCACCCTGGCCACCGTCGAGCCGGCAAAGGCCGCCGCGCTCCGCTCGGCCAACGGCGATACCGGACGCCTCGTTCTTCGCTTCACGATGTCGAGCGCGCTCACGGTCCTGCTGGCGTGGCGGCGCGCAAGCGATGACCGTCGATCAGCTCCGACGTCTCCTCATCGCGCCCGAGATCGTCGCGCCCCTCGCCGCGGCGGGCTACCCCTCGCACTGGAGCATCGACGCCTCGGACGCGCCCGAAGAGCAGCCGATCGCCGAGATCTCCTCTACCTTGCAGCTCGCGCATTTCCGGCCGCACATGCGCGAGGGGCCGCACTTCCCGGACCCGCAGTCCGTGCGCTTGATCTTGGGCGAGTCTCCCCAGCCGGTCCCGGTCCCGGAAGGTTCATGGCAAGTGACGGCGACGTTGCCATCGCAGTGATCGTCGAATTCGTACGGAATGCAGTCGTTCTTGTCCTCGATCCGGCATGCCGCCGCGAGAGGCGGGATCGCGAGCAGCAGAGCTACGAGTGCCAAGAGCCGCGCGGAACCGACACGCTTCTGGACGAGGACGGGAATGACTCGCATGCAACGTGGATGATGTGCTTCGAGGCGTCTTTGTCAAAATGACGCAACCTGACACCGTCATGGCGGGGAAAGCGTCGTCATAGCAGCCTGACGGTCCGAGCCCGAGGACGTCGAGCACGGCGCCGCGGACCTCCGGCCAGCGGTGAGTCGTTCATGCCTTCGGCGAGCACGCGGACGCGGTGCGTCCCTGCGGGCAACGTCACGTCGACGGTGCGGATGATGACCCCGCGCTCTCCGATCACCGGCTTGCCGCCGGCGAGGGCGGCCTTCGAGAGCGGCGTGCCGTCGAGCGTCGCTCGCGCGTAGGTGGGGAGCTCGAGGCGCAAGACGCCGTCGCGCGCTTCTTTCTCGAGCTTCACGACGATCGCCGCGGCGGCGCCGGCGCGGTCTTGGGCGCGGCGAGCGCCGGGGCGCTCGAGCCGACACACGCGATGACGATCATCACCCGCACTGCGGTTCGTCGTATCTGCGCTCGCAGGCGCTGGACCGACCCGAGGATCAGCGTGAGCGGCGTCCGCAGCTCATGGCTAACGTTCGTGAAGAACGCCGTCTTCACGCGATCGATCTCCGCCAGTGCCTCCGCCTTGCGACGCTGCTCCTCGTAGGCGTGTGCGTTCGCGAGCGCGGCGCCTACCGTGGGGGCCACGAGAACGAGAACGCCTCGGTAGGCGTCGTCCAAGTGGAGGCGTGGGCTCAGGCCGGCGCCTCCTCGACCCAACACTCAGGCGGGCGCGTCGTCCGCGCGGTATGCACCGATGGCCGTTGCCGGCGAATTGACCGCTCTCTCTTCGCAGCGATCGGCGATGTTGGCGACGAAGGCCTTGAAGGCGGGGAGGGCGATGAGCGGATTCTGTCCGTCGGCTGTGGAAACAGTCGCGACGTGCACGAAGCTCACGCCGTCCTCGAGCTTCAACGCGTGATAGGCGAGGCCGGTGGGGCGCATGGTCGCGAGCTCGGCGAACACCTTGCGAATGAGGTCCTCGTGCTCCTCGAGGCGATCGGCTTTGACCTTGTAGCGAACGACGACGCGCTTCATGAGGCCCTCCCTTCGGCTTCCTTTTCGAGATCGAGCGCGTAGCGATCGAAGGTCGACGCCTTCTTCTGGCTGATTGAGTCGGTCATCATGTCCTGACGACGTTCGAGCCCACCGAAAGGATGCGGTGCCGTGGTCTTTTTTTTCGGCCCAGGTGCCTCGGCGCGTTCATGTTCGTGTCCAAGGCGAAGTCGGCGGGCCCCCCTCGGCGTGTGCGGCGCTCCCCGAAGGCAGGTTCGCGAGGACCTCCTCCACCGCGGCGCTCGCGACCGGCTTCGTCAGGTGGAAGTCGAAGCCGGCCGCCGTGGTTCGCCGCTTGTCCTCTTCGCTTCCCCAGCCCGTGAGCGCGACGAGCACGACGCCCGCGAGACGCGGGTCGGCGCGGAGCTGCCTCGCGACCTCGTGCCCGTCGATCCCCGGCAGCCCGATGTCGAGGAACACGACCTCGGGCGTGAACGCACGCGCTGCCGCGAGCCCCTCCGGGCCGTCGTACGCGACGCGCGTCTCGTGTCCGGCGAGATCGAGCATCGTGGCGAGGAGCTCGGCGCCGTCCACGTTGTCGTCGACGACGAGCACGCGTTTGCGGAGGAGCCTCGGCCGATCCGGCCGTGGGTGTCCGCCGCCCTCGGACTCCGGATGTGCCGCGTCGACCCCCATGATGGGAAGACGGATCGTGAACGTGCTCCCCTGTCCTATCCCCCCGCTCTCCGCCTCGACCTTTCCTCCGTGCATCTCCACCAGCTTTCGTACGAGTGAGAGGCCGATCCCGAGTCCGCCCTGCGCACGGGCGATCGTCCGGTTCACCTGCGCGAACAGATCGAAGACCTCGGGCAACATCTCGGCCGAGATGCCCATTCCGTCGTCGGCCACGCGGATGACGACCTGGCAGTCCTCGAGCGCCGCAGACAGCTCGATGTGACCGCCATCGACAGTGTACTTCGCCGAGTTGTTGAGGAGATTGCTGACGACCTGCGCAAGGCGCGTGAGATCGCCGTCGAGCCAGACCGCGCGCTCCGGCGCGTGGATCGTCAGCGCGTGCCGCGCCGCTTCGATCAGCGGGCGACTGGCCTCGACGGCGTGATCGAGCACGGCGCGCAGCTGCACGCGCTGCCGTTTCAGCTCGAACTTGCCGCGGCTGATCCGCGAGACGTCGAGGAGATCGTCGACGAGCCGGACCATGTGCCCGAGCTGCCGGTCCATCATCGCTCGTGCCCGCTCGGCCCCGGGCCCAGTGGGAGTGAGCTTCAGGACGTCGAGCCCGGTACGGATCGGCGCGAGTGGGTTCCGGAGCTCGTGGGCGAGCGTGGCGAGGAACTCGTCCTTCCGGCGATCTTGTTCGCGCAGATCCTCGGCGGCTCGGATTCGCTCGATGTGCGCCCACGAGCGCTCGACCACCTCCTCGACGAGAGCGATCTCGGCAGGTGCCCAGTCGCGGGCCGTCGCGTTGTGGACGGCCATCATCGCGACGAGCTGCCCCTCCTTCACGAGCGGACAGCAGATGAACGCCCCGACGCCGAGCTCGCTGAACACGTCCCCTTCGCAGGAGGAGCGCAGCTCGCGGTCCACGTCTCGCACGACGAGCATCTCGCCCGCACGCATCTTCGCCCCAACGCGTGGACCGAAGCGATCGAGCGCGTGCACGCCGGCCGTGCTCGCGACGCCGGCCGCTGTCCAGTCGTGGCGGATCGTGAAGCGGGTGCCGTCGGCGTCGACGTCTGCATACGCGCAGCGCGTGGCGCGCAGGTACTCGCCCAGCAAACGCGTGGTGGCGACCATGATGGACGCCGGGTCGGACGCCGGGCGCGGCGTCGCTTCACCCAGCGCATCGAGGAGCCGCCGGCGCTCCTCCGCGCGCTTGTGTTCGTCGATCATGAGCGAGATGCCCGACAGTGCGACGGTCTTGCCACTAGCGTCCGTCGTGGAGCACGCACGTACGTGAAGCCAGTGGATCGAGCCGTCGGGCCAGCGCGTTCGGTACTCCAGCTCGCAGTTCGCCGCGCGGGCGCAGGCCTCGTCGGTGACGCGACGCCACTCCGCGCGATCCTCCTCGAGCACGCTGGCCGCGAAATCGTCGTAGGTGAACGAGTCGTCGGGCCCTCGACCGTAGTTCGCCTTGCAGGTGTCCGAGCACACGAGGTGGTTCGTGGCGAGATCGCGATCCCAGGTCCCCATTCGCCCGGCCTTCAAGGCGAACTGGAGACGCCCTTGGCTCTCGCGCAGCGCCCCTTCCGCGCGCGCCGCCGCCGCCGCCGCCTGTCCGATGGTCTCCTCGGCGACGATCCGGTCCGTGACGTCCGACGCGGTGCCGATCATGCCGTCCGACGCGTCCCCCACGCCCTCGCGTTCGCGATGCATGAGCCCCGTGAGCTCGACCCAGCGAAGACGACCGTCGGCCCGGCGGATGCGCCCGAGGAAGTAAAACCGTGCGCCGGTCTCGAGCGTGTCCGCGAGCGCCCTCCGGAGCCGCGCAGCATCCTCCTGGTGGATGACCTCCGACCAGAAGCGACCGCTGTTCACCGGCTCGTCGGTGCGCGAGAGGCCGAACACCTCGTAGATGAGGCTATTCTCCCAGGTGATGCGATCCTCCGCGATGTGCCACGTCCAGATCCCGAGCCCCGCGACGTCCGTCGCGAGGCGGAGGCGCTCCTCGCTCGTCTTGAGCGCGGCCTCGGCGATCTTCGCTGCGGTCACGTCCTGGACAGTGCCCACGAGCCGGAACGGACGCCCGTCGACGAAGGTCGTTTTTCCCGTGACCGCGATCCAGCGGGTCACGCCGTCCGTGCGGTTGATCACGCGGTACTCGGCCCTGTACTTGCCGGGCCCCTGCGGATCGAGCGCGCGGTCGAGCGCAGCCTGCGTAGGCGCGCGGTCGTCGGGATGAAGCCCGGACATGAAGAGATCGAGAGTGACGGTCGCGCTCGGCCCGATCCCCCAGAGCTCGCGGACGCGTTCGTCCCACGAGATCGTGTTGTTCGCGATGTCGTAGTCGTGGATGCCGACGTCCGCGGCGTCCTTCGCGAGGAGCAGCCGTTCCTCGCTCCGCGCAAGCGCTGCCTGCTCCTCTTCGTCGAGCGTTGGAACCGCTGCGGATCTCACCATGCGTCGCGCCCCCCTCGAGGGTCTTGCAACGTTTAGTCGCCGAAAGGAGCGCGTCAATCTCGGTAGTGCATGCGTCCGATCACCTGCTGGAGGTCATGCGCACGGGCGTCCCGTACGTCGGCCGAGATCAGCTGCTCACCGGGCCGGTCCCGGACACGTACTGGACCTTCCTCTACGCTCCGCTCCGCTCCGTGACGAAGGCGACCGCGATCGTTCGTCGGCCGCAGGCTTCGAGCGCCATCTCGTGAAGCCCGTCGACCTGATGGCGCTCGAACGTGTCGTCGAGGAGCTACAGCATCCGTCGTAGACGTCTCGACGTACGGCTCGACGAGGCGCGCGAGGATGTCGCTAGCTCCTGCGACGACGGCGCACGACGCACGCAGCGAGGGTCAGCAGCGCGCATGCCGCGCCGAGAGGAGCATCGTTCGTGCGTCGCGGTCGCGCGATGGCGCAGTCGCGCCCGGACGCATCGCTGGCAGTGCTGCTGTCCGCCGCGCGCTGGCCGCATGCCTGCGGAGCGACCGTCACGCGCTCGTCCGTCAGTCCTTGATGGATGAGCGTGACGACGTACCCCTTGGTACCCGCGCACGTCGTGACGATCTGGCCGCCGTCGGTGGCCGCCGTCGTGACCTGCGACGCGCCCGCGGACAGAGCGCCCGTCACGAGCATCGTCGCGAAGCTCGCGTCACGTCCTTCGCGACCGTGCTCGATCGCCCAGCTCGGCGTCTTGATCCCGTAGGACATCGACTGCCAACCCTGCATCGGATCGGTGCCGCCCTTCACCGACAGGACCGACAAGGTCTCGGGATTTGCCTGTCGAATCGCGATCGCCGGCTCGGCAGGCGTGGCCTTCGTCGCCGCCGTGCTCGCGATCACGCCGTTCGCTTCCTCCACGATGTCGGCGCCCGGAAAGAGGTGCCACGTCTGCGTGTATCGATGCGGAGCGTCGCCGCTCAGGTTGTCCACGACGAGCGCGAGGTCCTGCTCGAGGAGGACCACCGTACGCCGGTGCGTCACGCCCGCGTTCAGCGTGCTGGTCCCCGTCGACCAGGACGATCCGTTCGCTTCACCGTGGGCACCGGGCGTCGGCGTGCCCGCGCCGATCGGCTGGTCGCGACCGTCGACGACGACCGTGTTGTGCGATCGCGATCCGTGGAAGTAATCACGGTCGGGCTGCTGCGTGTACGTGAACAGGCCCGAGTCCGGCAGGAGCGTCAGATCGTTGCCGTACATCGTGATGCTGAGGCCATCGAGGTCGGAGTGGTTCGTGCGATACGGACCGGCATCGAACGTGATGAACGTCTGCTTCGAGAGCTCCGCAGGGCTCGGCAGGACCGCGCGCATGACGAAGAGGCCCGCGGTCGGAAAGAGCTTCACGCCCGCCGCGGGAGCCGTGCCCTTCGTGCCCCGCGTGAACACGAACTCGAACTCGGGACTGTACGCGGTCAGCGATCCGTACACGGCCGGGTCCTGATCGGGGATCACCGTGCTCGCCGTCGCGCCGAGCATCGGCATCCAACCGTTGGGCTGTGTGACGTAAGCCGCGTACGGCATCATGGCCTTGACCGCGGTCGCGAACGATCCCGCGAGCGACGGCTCGTTCTCCTTCGCCCACTCTGCGATCTGCGAGACGATGCCGAGGACGTACAGGTGGTAGAAAGGCGAGTTCTCCGTCTCGACGCCGTCCGCATCGATCGTCTTCGGAAGCAAGTCCGAGAGCCGCTTCACGGCGAGCTCGCGCCATGCCGGAGCGCCCGGGACGGCAGCGAAGTTGTGGGCCACGAGCAGGAGGCCGAGCGCCTCGTTGAACCCGTGGTTGTACGTGGCCTCGAAATTCTTCGGCACGGCGAGGAACGCGCCGAGCTTGGCGATCGCGGCGAGTAGATCCGCGTCGAGGTCGGGGGGCAATACGCCCGCGTTCTTCAGCTTCACGTACGTGTTCGTGAGCACCATCGCCCGGTATCCGGCGGTGTGCTTGTCATCGAACGTGAGGGTGTTCTCCGAGCGCGTCTTGTCGAAGGCGACGTAGCTCCGGAGGATCGCCGTGAGCTTGTCGAGGTAGCGAGCGTCCTTCGTATTCGTCCACGCCCAGAGCAGCGACGCCGTCGGGCGCAGCGCGTAGAAGTAGAAGCGCCAGAACGCGTCGTTGGCCGGATCGTCCTGCCACGACAGCGGCCACGCGAGGTGAGGCGGATTGAACGCGCGCGCCGGCCACACGTCGTCGAGGAGGTTCTGTGCGATCGCGAGCTCGCCCTCGTTGAACTCGAAGTAGGCGCTCTCGGGGCCCATCGAGAGCGGCGGCGAGAACACAATTTTGTTCTTCGTGCGTAGCGTGGCGGTCGCGACGACGGGAGCGACCGCGTCCTTCACGAAGGCGCGCACGGTGAGCGTGTGCTCGGCGTTCATCTCTCCCGCCGTCGGCCAGACGTACTCGTAGGGAGCGCTCTCCGCGACACGGCGGAGCTGGTCATCGATGACGTACTCGACCCGCGTAGGCTCGAAGTTGTTGAAGGCAGCCTTCACCGGAACGTCGCCGCTGAGCGCGGTCGGGCCGGCCAGCGGGTCGATGGTCACGCTGGGCTCCTCGGCAGGTGCGGTCACGCACGCGCCGAGAAAGACGATCCCCGCGAGGAGGAGCCCACGGTGGTCGCTCGGACCGTTCTTCGTCATGACGCCTGCGTCTGCAAGGCGGAGACCGTGGCACAAAGGCCGTCACAATGGCCCCGAGGGGCGTTCCCACTCGGAGTGACCACAGACCCATGAGTCATCGGCGACACGGGCGTCGCAGGTGGCGAAGGTCGAAGCCAAGCACGGCACCTTCGACTCCCTCCTGCAGCTCACGATCCGGCGGACCGAGAGCGGCTGAAACTTCGTCACCAGGCGAGCGCGACGCTCGCTCCGGTGCCGAACGTCGTGCCACCGCGCTCTCCGCCGATCGGGATCGAGCCTTCGACGGCGACACGCACATTTGCGCCGAGCCGTGCGACGAGCGCGGCTGTGCGACGAGCTGCATTCCCGATGCGGCCCTCGCCACCGGCGAAGCGAGTCCCTCGGCGAGGCGCTCGACGAATGCGTGCGTGGTGCATTGCCCGCCGCGTGCACGCTCGCGCCAGCGAGGATCTTCGGCCTGACTCCGAGCCTTGACAGCTCTGCGATCGGAGATTAGATAACCAATAGGTTATGTAACCGACTGGTTCCCAACGTGCCCCACGATCACCTCAGCGCCACGTTTGCGGCCCTCGCCGATCCCACCCGGCGGGCGATCCTCGCGCGTCTCACCTCGGGAGAAGCCTCGGTCAACGAGCTGGCCGAGCCGTTCGACATGAGCCTCCCGGCGATCTCCAAGCACCTGAAGGTGCTGGAACGCGCAGGCCTCATCTCTCGTAGCCGAGACGCCCAGCGCCGGCCGCGTCGCCTCGAACCCGAGCGGCTGAAGGAGATCGCTCAGTGGCTCGGCACCTACCGCGAGTTCTGGGAAGCGAGCTTCGATCGCCTCGATGCGCACCTGCACGAGATGAAAAAGAAGGAGGAGAAGCAACATGGACGGAAGAAAAAGTAGTGACCGCCAGCTCGTCGTCGAAGCGGTCGCCGAACGGGAAGTCATCATGACGCGCGCCGTGGCCGCGCCTCGTCACCTCGTGTTCGATGCGTGGACGAAGCCGGAGCAGGTCCCGCGCTGGCTCGTAGGTCCGGTCGGCTGGACGATGCCGACCTGCAAGATCGATCTGCGCGTCGGCGGCGCGTGGCGCTACATCCTTCACGGGCCGAATGGCACGAAGATGGGAATGAAAGGCATCTACCGCGAGATCTCCGCGCCCGATCGTCTCGTCTTCACGGAGTCGATGGACGACGGCGAGGACGACTCCGAAAAGGGCGCGACCCCGATGTACCCCGGCGAGTCCATCAACACGCTCACGCTGGTCGAGCGCGACGGCATCACGACCATGACCCTTCACTCTCTCTACCCGAGCCGCGAGACCCGCGACGGCGCGCTCGCGTCCGGCATGGAGGACGGCGTGGCCATGAGCTTCGATCGCCTCGAAGCGATCCTCCGAGCGTGAGCGCCGCGACCAAGGACAGGTGGCTCGTCTTGGTGGGCCGCGTGCTGAGCGTGCTGCCGGTGCTGGTCATGGTGTTTGGTGCGACGACGAAACTGACGCTCGCGCCGCAGTTCACGGAGCCGGCCTCCGCATGAGAGACGGGCGAATCCGTTGGCTGCTACCGGTCCGACGGCATCCATGACGAGCACTCTCGGCGAGCGACGAGCGACGCAGCGAAGAGATCGGCGCGGACGAGACCCTCATGGACGAGCCAATACGCTCTGAATCAAGGACGTCGCCCACCCCCGGCGGGGCGTCGTGCGATCCACCTCATGGGGGCAACCCCGCAGATCGCTGCGTTGGGGCGTGTGTGGGCACTGGTCCCATACGTGCAGCCGTCGTGCGCCCGAGGTCCTCGATGCGCATCGGAGTTCATGGGATCGTGATCGTCTGCGGCCTCGCCGCGGCGAGCACCGCTCGAGCGGGTTCCACCCAGCTCGCCACGCTCGGCACGGCGAAGGACGCGTTCGTCGGGAATCTCGTTCCGGTCGGGGCTCAGACGCTCTTCGTCGTGTCGAGTGCGCAGGCCGCGGTCCAATCGCTCTGGACGACGGACGGATCGGCCGCGGGCACTTCGAGGGTCACGGGGCTCCCCGCGTCGGGGAGCTGGAACATGCCGGACCTGTTCAGCCCGTCGGGCAGCCAGGTCTTTTTCCGGGTCCGCGGCGCGAGCAGCGCCTTCGACCAGGTGTGGCGGAGCGACGGCACGGCGGCCGGGACGATCCTGCTTCTCGATCAGCGTGTCACCGCGATCCATCCGTTCGGAACGGGGGCGCTCCTTTCGAGTGGAAGCTACGGCGACGGCACCTGGGAGCTCTGGAAAAGCAACGGCACCGTGGCGGGCAGCACGATGGTCACTGACCTGAACCCGACCAGCAGCAGCGCGCCGGGTTCCTTTCGCTCGCTCGGCTCGGCCGTCCTCTTCGGGGCCACGCCGAGCGGAAGCGTGCAGGCGCTCTTCCGCACGGATGGCACTGCCGCGGGGACGAGCCAGGTGTTTTCGAGCTTGTCCTCGGACTTCTTCCCGGGGACGTACCAGAGCGGCAAGGTGCTCTTCGTCGGCAACGGCGCGCTCTACGCGACGAACGGCACGCCTGCGGGAACGACCCAGCTCAAGGTTCTTCCGAGCGCGGTCGGCTTTTCACCGAGCCGGGCTTCGGCCTACGCGGTCGTGAGCGGCAGCCGCGTGTTCTTCCCGTGGGGTGACGCGCTGTGGGTGAGTGACGGGACCGCCGCGGGGACGAACTCCGTGAAGAGCGGCTTCGTTTCGACGAACACCACGGACAGACCACCGGTGATGCCGCGCCATGCGCTGGGCAGCGGTATCGTCTTCTTCGCGCTCGATTCGCTGTCGACGGCGTGCGCGGTCAGACCGTGGTTCAGCGACGGAACCCCGGCGGGGACGACGGCTCTCGGCACGGTCTGCGCGAACGACTTCGCGAACGCGATCGCGAGCGGAGTCCAGGCGGGGGCCGTCTACTTCAACGGAGAGCGCGAGCTGTGGCGAACGGACGGGACCGCCGCGGGCACTTCTCGCGTGGCGACGGCAGCGGCGGGAGGCAACTCGCCGAAGACATTCCGGTCGGTGGGCGCGCGCCTCTTCTACGTCGCGCGGTACGGCGACACAGCCACGGGATACGGCTCCGAGGCGCTCTACGAGACGGATGGGACGAGCGCGAACACGGGTCGTATCGCCGGCCCACATGGAACCGGGCGCCTCACGGACCTCTCGCCGTCGAGCGGAGGCGTCATGTACGCGAGCTACGATCTCTCCAACAAGATCCCGACGCTGCATCGCTTCGACGGAGCGGGAGTCTTCCTGCCGCCGTCGAGCGGTAGCTCGAGCTCGTCCAGCTCTGGAGGCAGCTCCAGCTCTGGAGGCAGCTCCAGCTCGGGAAGCAGCTCGAGCTCTGGAGCCAGCTCGAGCTCAGGTAGCAGCTCGAGCTCTGGGGGCGCCTCCGGGTCGCCGAGCTCGGGATCGAGCAGCGGCTCGAGCTCGAACGACGACCCTGACCCCGCCGTTGCCGGCCCGGCCAGCGCCGAGCCGACGTCGACATCGACCACGACGGGAGGATGCTCCGCGGCCAGAGTTGGGAATGACTCCGTGATCGGCGGGGCGTTCGCCCTCCTCGCGTTCGCCGCGAGCCGTCTCCGGCGTCGCCGGCGCGCCTAGCCGAGCCGTCGAGCCGCCAACCCGTGGTCAGGCCTTTTCCAGCTTCCGTGCCGCAAGCGCGCATCGACGATCTCGATTTAAAGCGCATCTGCGAGGAGTGATCTCTCGGACGCATGCGGTTTCATTCCTCTGCGCGCTCCGCGCACGTTCTCGTCTTGTTCAGGCTGCTCGACGGTCCTGGCAACGACCTTCTCTACCTGAGCGACGTCGAGGATGTCCGTCGGGACCGCGTGTGCCTCCGAGCCTTCTCGGCGGATGCTCGCCGCCCGATGCCACGGCTCGCGCCGAGCACCAGGGCCACCTTGTTCGCGAGAAGACCGCGTTGGGACGGCGTCGAGGATGCATCAGTCATGGTTGGGGCTCCTGGTTGTTCCGAAGGTGACGGGGGCGGACAACAGGCAACTTCGCGCCGACGACGATGAGCCACACGAGGCCGGTGAAGCGCGCGGCAGGCAGCAGGTAGGCGGCCAGTGGCGTTGCGATCGTCAACGACGAGAGCTCGGCAATCGCCGCGATGACGAGGCCAAACCACAGGACCCATCGCGGCAGCTTGTGCGCGAGAGCGCCCGACACCGAGACTCCCGCGACGAGAAGTCCGAAAGGGACCACGAATCCTGGTCCACCCATCGCAAACGAGAGGAGATGGAAGGCTCGAAGCGCCCCGTCGGAGCTCGCGACCCCGGGTTGAGCAAGCACCCACTGCAAGAGGGCGGAGACCGCGCTCATCGCTGCCGCGAGCGTCCCACCGACGAGCGCGATGGTATGCCCCGCCACCTCGATGTCGAGGAAGCGAAGCCGGCTCGTGACGGTCGCCGTGAAGATAGCGAGCGGGACCGCTGCGGCGAATTGCAGGAAGGCGCTCAGTCGAACGGCATCCGCGTGATCCGAGAAGAAGGTCGTGGGACCGGGCTCGAACGGAGATGGAAGGTGACCGCCGCCCGTCATCCCGGCCACCGTTACGAGGCTCGCCACGAAGAGAGATACGAACACGATGGCGACCGCAAGAAGAGACGGTCCCCGGTGGCGCGCTCCTTCTGGGTCAGTCTCCGCTTGCGATGTTCTCATGGGGGTTCTCCTCCTTGGGACGTGACCTGTCCTTGGATGCGAGAGCGTGATAATTGTTCTGCATAGTAACGATTAATTGATCAACCGGTTCTGCGTAGTATCTTTCTCGCGTGGAAAAGCGAGGCGCGGGCCCCCCTGTTTCGAAGCACCCCCAGTCGACGGCGTTCCTCCTGGCTCAGGTCGGTGCTCACGCCTCGGCGCTCTTCGCGTCGAGGCTGCGAGAGCTCGAGCTCGCCCCGGCGCACGCGGGCATCCTGCGCGCCATCGCGCTCGGTTCGGGTGTCAGCCAGCAGGTGCTGGCCTCACGGCTCGGCATGTTCCCGAGCCGGCTCGTGGCGCTGATCGACGAGCTCGAGACGCTCGGGCTCCTCGAGCGGCGCGACAATGCCGATGATCGGCGCGTCTACGCGCTCCACGTGACGGAGAAGGGAGCAAAGGCGCTGGCCGACATCGGGCGCATCGCGCGTGCGCACGACGACGCGATCTGCGCCGCCCTGAGCGAGAAGGAACGCGCGTCTCTGAGGTCCATGCTGACGCGAATCGCCGACGAACAGGAGCTCACCGCGGGGGTGCATCCCGGCTTCGCGCGAATCGCCGACGTCCGGCCAGCGAAGTCGCCGCAAGGGCGCCGGCCGAGGGCCACGCGGTCCCGACCGTAAGAACGCGTCAGAGCGAGCCGCTGACGACCAGGTGGCGGAAGTCGCCGCCGACCTGCGTCTCGACGAGGCCGACGGTGGCCTTGGAGCCGTTGACGACGCTACCTGTGACCTTCAAGACTCCACTGGCCGGGCTGTAGGCCTCGACCTGCGAAGCGGCGGTCCCGCCCGCGCCCTGGCGCACGATCCAGAGCTCGTCCTTCGAGCCCCGCTCGGTGGGATGCTTCTTGGCGGCGACGGCAAAAATGATGGCATCGTCTCCGGCGAACGAGATCGCGAGATTGTGTGACGGCACGATGTCGATGCGCGCGGGAGAGGGATCGAAGGGCACCGCGACCGCAGTGTCGGGCCACTTGCCGTCAGCGCTGCGCTTCGAGAGGTGCAGTGTCTTGTCGGTGAAGGCAATCCAGGGCGTGCCATTCGCGTCGACGCTGATCGTCGACGCGAAGACATCGCCTCCACCCGATGCTGGAGCCGAGACGGGCTCCACGGTGACGGCGCCGCCGGCGACCTGGTGAAGGACGCGGATGGGATCGTTGTTGTGCGTCCCCGCCCCGACCAGGATGTAGAGGTCCTTGCCCGAGACGGCGCACGAGACCGCCCCGGCCGCCTCGCCACCCGGATCGAGGTTCTGCACCTTCCATCCGGCGTCGGTGCGCTCCGCCATGCGAAGGCCTTTCCAGCCGACCACGTAGACTGCGGTCTTGACCCCGGCACGCTCCACGAGGCAGAGGCTGTTGATCGTGCTGGTGGGGTCGTCCTTGCCGAGCTTGTTGTCGATGGTCTCACGCTTCCATGCGCCGTTCGTCTGCTGAGAGAACATGAGCGCGTTCGAGAGACGCGTGCTCCCAGCGTAGCCCCCGCGGTCGAAAGCGATCGACGAGCCCAGGGCACCGATGACGTTTCCGGAGATGAATCCGGGATCGAGCGGGATCGGATTGGCTTTCTCCGAAGACGGGTCGGCGACGAGGATCCCGGTGCGCCCGCTAGGGTCCTGGAAGACGTCGAGGAATCCGCCGGGCGCAGCGACGAGGCGGCCTGAGTATTCGGGGGTGCCTTGTTCCCAGCCGGCGTTTCCGTCGAGGAGCGCCTTCGCGGTCCAGCCGGCGCGAATGAAGTCGGTACCCTCGAACTTCGAGTAGGCCTCGGCAGTGCTGTCGCCATCCTCCTGGGAGGAGCCACAGGCAACTGCTGCACACGCGAGAGCGAAGAGGATGGACAGGCGCATAGGAACACCTTTGTTCACGTTCCGTGCCCACGGACCACACCGGCGCCCGCCCCGCCCATCTCCTGGAAATTGCAGGCAACGGCGAGCGGTCTGGGCAGACGAGACTCCACGATCTGGGATCGGTCAGGCCTCGGATCGGGTCAGAGACTGATCCCGAACGGACGCAGCCTCTCGCGCCATACCAGAGAGGCTCTCGGCAAGACGATGAACTTCCACTCTCAACTTCAAACCTCTGAGGCTCCGGGCACAGTCGCAGTCCCCTGCGGCTCCGAGAACGTCCCGTACGACGGCGACGAGGGGGTATTCGAGAGCGACCGCATCCACGCGGCCATCGAGGCCCTCAAGGACCGCTTCCCGAACGAGCTCTCGATCATGGGCTGGGAGAACACGTTCTCGCTGCGATGTCGCTCTCTGGCACGCTCATCGCCCGCTGCTGGTGTCGGTAGTCACCGCCGCCCGCATCTCCGGCGAGAGCACCTACCTACTTCGTCCCTACGGCCACGACGAGCTCGCACGGGCCGACGAAGCCTTCGGCCGGACGTTCGAACTCTTCGAGGGCGCGGCCGACCTCCAGCCACGCTGCGTCTCGGGCAGAGGCGTCAAGACTTCCCAGCATCTGGTGGAGGGCACCGAAGGACTCCTTCTCGAATCGCAGGCAGGTGGCGGCGGACTCCAGGCGAAGGGGAGCTTCGATCCGCTCCGCGCGCACGTCGCGAAAGCCAGCCTTCCGAAACGCGTCTTCGATGACGCCGGGCGCGCCGAGGCTGAACGGGCCGGGCTGACCCGGAGCCGGTGGCCCCAGCTTCGCGTGGCGCCGTATGATGGACACCGGCACGCTGAAGAAACCGTTCTTGTCGGGCGTCGAGTACACGATCGCCGCGACACGGCCACCGGGGACCAGGACGCGCCGCATCTCGGTGAGCGCGCGCTGCTGGTCGGGGAAGTAGATGAGCCCCACGCGTGAGACGACGGCGTCGAAGCTCGCGTCATCGAGCGCAAGGTTCTCGCCGTCCATGGCGCGGGTCGAAACATGCGTGTAGCCGGCGCGCCGGGCCTCCGCGGCGGCGTGGATCAGGATCTCCTCGGAGATGTCGGTGGCGAGGACGCTCCCGCCGGGCCCGACGCGCTCGGCGATCTGCAACGTCTGATCACCCGCTCCAGCGGCGACGTCGAGGACGCGGCAACCTGGCGCGACGGACGCCAGGTCCAGCATCCGCACCGTCGCTGGACCGAGCCAGCTACGGAGGGTCGGGGCCCAGGCGTGCCAGGCACCTGCAGCGTCGTCCCATTGTTTCCCCGTCGTCTGCTTGTACTGCGCGGGGTCGAAGGGAGCGGGCGCGGAGGGCTTGGTGACGGGCGGGTTGGTCATGCCCGGAGCCTACGTCGCGGCCGCGGCGTTCGGATCTGACGGCTCCTCAACCGCTGTTGAGCATTCTTCAGCTCACCAAGATCGCTTGCGCGGCCGCTCCGCCAGGCCGAAGCCGCGGGCCGTCTTCTTGATCAGCCGCCGCAGCCACGCGTGGGCCGGATCCTTGTCGAAACGCTCGTGCCAGTACGCTTCCTCCGGGTACGTCGGCAGATCGATGGGCACCGGCAGGAGCTGCAGGGGTACGAGCTCGGCGAAATAGCGAAGGAGCATGTTCGGGCCGGTCACGAGCAGATCAGTCTTGGAGACGACGAGCGGCGCCGCCATGAAATAGCGGACCTTCGCGGCAACGCGGCGCCTGCGTCCGAGCTTCGCCAGCGCCTGATCGATCCAGGTGGGCCCGTCGTCGTCACCGAGCGTGATGACCAGGTGCGGCGTCTCGACGTAGGCGTCGAGGTCCAGCGTTCCGCGGATCCGCGGGTGGTCCTTGCGGGCCGCACAGGCGAACCCCTCCGTGCACAGGTCCATGCGCCGAATGCTCGGCGCCTCCTCCACGATCGCGCCGAGCGCCAGATCGGCTTCGCCCGTTTCGAGCAGCCACGCGTTACCTCGGCGCACGCTCGGCACGATCTCGAACGTCACATGTGGTGCCTCGCGCGCGGCGGCCACGAGCACCGGCGCTAGGAGCAGCGTCGCGAGGAAGTCGGGAGCCGCGATGACGAACTTCCGCTCGGCAGTCCCTGGATCGAACGACGACCCTTGTGCCAGGATCCGCTCCGCGTCGAGTAGAAGCGTGTGAAGAGGCCCCACGAGCGCCTCTGCCCGTGGCGACAGAACCATGCCACGCCCGGAGCGCACGAGGAGTGGATCCCCGAGCTTCGCGCGTAGATCGGCCAGCGAGTGGCTCATTGCCGACGGGGTGACGCGGACCTGGCGTGCCGCCGCCGTCACGCTCCGCTCCCTCAGGAGTGCATCGAGGGCGACGAGGAGGTTCAGGTTGAAGCTGGCAAGATCGATGCGGCGCGGCATGGCGCGCGACTGTAGCGCCTTAGTCGAAGGCCGTAGACTTCGAGGAACGATGAGCACGCAAGCCACCAAACCCGCGCATCGAGGCGGCGCGCGTCGCGACCGACGCCATTTGCAGGCGTCAGCGAGCTCTCTACGGGAAGAAGATGAACTTCACGCCGAGGGTCAGCCACTGGTGCATGGACTTGTCGTTGATCTCGCCTCCGCCGCCGCCAGGCTCGTCCGTCGTGAGGTGCGAGTACTGGCCGAACGAGAAGTCGACAAAGGGCCCGATGCCGAAGATCTTCGTGAGACGGAAGTCCACGCCTGCCATGAGGTGGCCGTACTCGGGGCCTACCGCGGTGGCGCTCCGCGTCTGTCCGCCGAGGGTCGTGGCGATGCGACTGACCTCATATCCGACGCCGTAGCCGATCCACGGGTTGACCTTGCCGTCGGGGATGATGTGGTACTGGAGCTGCGCGCCGATGCGATAAGTGAACGCGGAGCAGCTCGCGCCTGGTGCGTCGCATACGGTGAGCCGGCTGCCCGCAGCGCCGAAGTTGCCGCCGAGGTATGCGCCGAGGAACAGCTGCGGGATGATCTTCGCGCCGATGTCGGTGATGGCCGCGAACTGCGCGCCGAAGAGGTCCGACTGATTTACGCCGCGCCCGGCGGCGTCGTTCGCCAGGTTTCCCATCGGCAGGGCCACGCCGACGCGGGCTGCGATCTGGAAGCCCGTGTGAGCTTTCGGCGCGCCGGGTTGCTCCTCCTGCACGGGCGCCTCGAGCGTCGCGACCTGCGAGCTCGTGGGAGGCGCGGTCGCCGCGGGCGGAGCGTCCGGCGGCGGCTCGTTCGGCGTGCCGGTCGCGGGCGGCTGCGCCGTCGGCGGCTCCGTCGGGGTCATCGTCCCCTGTGCGGCGGCGGAACCTGCCGAGCACGTCACGAGAACCGTCGTCGCCGTGGGCACGAGAAAGCGAAGTCCAAACATGACTTCGGCGTACACCGATTCCGCCGCGGACGGCACCGCGATGCGCACGGTCTCCGCGTGGACGGTCTCGATCTCGATGCAGTGTGCACGGTCATCGCGAGGCTCGGGTGCGCCTACGCGAGACACCATGCCTACGTATTTTGGAAAGCCGAATTCCGGATCTGCTCATAGAAGTCGCTCCGCTCGTAATTACGAATGAAGTGGGAGCAGATATCCTCGTTGCATGTCCCCTCTGTCGTTTGCGTCTTGTGCTCGAAGCCATGCAGGAAGGCCTGCGCAATCTGCGCCTTGAAGTCCTCGCGCGGATACTGCGCCACCACCTTCTCCCGCACCGCGCTCGGAAACGCCTCATACCCGATGCCCAGCACGTCCAGCCCTACGCCGTTGTAGAGCAGCTCCACCTCGATGGGCTTGTACGCCGCGATGCCCGGCGTCGTATGCAGCGAGATCGCATCCCACGCCGTCTGAATCCGGGTGTCCGGCACACCGTGATGCTCCAGGAACTGGCGCACCGCATTGGCGCTGTCCACCTCGAAGCGATCGCCCTCACTGCTGAACTTCGTCAGCAGTCCCAGGTCATGGAACGCCGCGCAAATGAACAGCAGCTCGACGTCGAAGCTCTGGCCCGTCTCACGCCCCATCTCGTTCGCCCAGAAGAACACCCGGTGCGAATGGTTGAACAACAGCGGCGTGCTGAACTCCCGCAGAAGCCCCGTCGCCTCGCGCGCCAACTGGCTGTCGGGCACCCCCGGCTGCACCCGCTGAAACTGCGCCGAGGGCGTCGGCACCGGGAGGATCACCTTGGGCCGGCGAAAGTTCAGGCTGTTGGCAAAACTCTGGTCGGTCACGTTGGGTTCTCGCGATGAGCGCCTCTGCGGAGGGGGTGGCGAGTACAAAGGGGCAATCGCCATGCCTGTCCGAACCGGGGCCGCGCGCGGAGTCGATCAGCGCGGAGCTCGGGCGTTGCGTCCTGTCCCAGCGTGCCAATCGCTCGCGCGCAGCTGACGGCGTCGGCAGATTCACCTCGGCTGGTGTGTCGCCACAGCGCGGTTTCGGCCGGCGCAGCACCGCGAAGCGTCAGCCCTTCGCGCGGACCTGAGCGGCGACCTTCCGGATGCCGGCCTCGCCGAGGACGAGCGCGTGCTCACTCGTGTGCACCGAGTAGGATCCGCACACGAGCGGATGCGGATGCTTTGCCGCGGAGCCGAGGACGAGCTCCGTCGCGCCCTCGGCGCGGAGCTCGAGCGCGCCGTCGCCCTCTTCGAATACCGCCATTTGTTTTGCGATCACCTCGCCCGCGACATGCAGTTTGCCTTCGTTCACGGCGAGCCAGGCGACGTCGTGCTCGATGGGAGGTCGGTAGCGCCAGGTCTCTCCGTCCTGCAGCCGCACGTGCAGGTACGTCATCGGGCTCACGTCCACGATCGAGCTCCGTACCTCATCGTGACGACCGAGCAGCACGCGTACGCGTCCATCCGTCGCGATCGCGCTCGGCTCCAGGTAGTGACTGAACGCAGGTAGTCGTTCGAGAGACGCGGGCAGTGCGACCCAGAGCTGGTAGCCCCGGATCCTCTCGCCCGGAACCAGGTCGCCGCCGTGCCAGACCCCGCCACCGGCTTGCATCCACTCGACGCCTCCCGGAGACAAGCGTCCGGACTTTCCCGTCGAGTCTCGGTAGTCGACGCTGCCCTGCAGGAGCGTGGTGTGCGTCGCGATGCCCGAGTGCGGATGATCGGCGAGCCGTGGTCCGCCGAAGCTTGCCGTCTCGAAGTAATCGAGGAACACGAACGGCTTGACGAGCTCACCGAGGTCGCCCGGGCTCATCAGTCTGGTGATCGGCCCGTGCGTACGCCCGGACGTGAGCTGTACGATGCCGCGTGTGCGGGATCGGAGGACGCTGACCGACGACGCGATCACGATGTCCCCAACCCGAGACGTGACAGCGCCGGCTTCAGACCTCCGCGTCGTCCCCACGCCACGATGCCGGCGAGGAGGAGTAGAACGGCAGGGGCGGTCGGAGCGTTGTGCAGGATGAACAGGTGCGTCAGCACTGCACCGACCATGACCATGCTCAGTAGCGCCGCGCCGAAGAACTTCGTGCGCGGAACGACGATGAGGATCGCCCCGGTCAGCTCGAACAGTCCGGTGACGTAGCGAAACCACTGACCGACGCCGATGGTCTCGTAGAGTCCGACCATGTCCGGCGTGCCGAGCAGCTTGCCGGAGGCGGCGCCGAGGAACGCCAATGCGACAAGAATCTGCACGACCCAGAGTGCGATATTCGCGGCTTTGCCGGGCTGCGTGCGGGCTGGTGTCGCCGCCGTGAGAGCTGATTGTGCCATGACATCCTCCGGGAAGTACCTTTGTTTCAAGATACTTGATGTCAAGGCACTAGCGACGGTTGCGGGTCACCTCCGGAATTCGTTCCGCCGCGAGGCCCAGCTTCTTCAGCAGCTCGATCAGAGACTTGCGCTCGGCCTTGGTCAGCCCGCTCGATGCGGCCTCCAGAGCGGCCGCGTGCTGCGCGAAGATCTCGCCGATGTGAGCGCGCCCGGCGGGCGTCAAACGAACGATCCGGCTTCGGCGGTCCGCATCGTCGAGCTCGCGGACGACCAGTCCGCGAGTCTCGAGCCGATCGACGGCGGTGGTGATCGATCCACTCGTGAGGTCGATCCGGCGGCCGATATCGTTGACCTTTTGCGGCCCCTTGCTCAGGAGGACCTCGAGCACCGCGAAGTCGGAGAGGCCGAGCCCCGACGGCTCGATGCTTCTCTCCGCGTGCCGCGAAAGTGCGCGGTGAGCCTTCATCAATACGAGCCAGAGATGGACGCCCGAGTTCTTGGAAGCTGCGTCCACCATCTACACGTGAGTCTGCACCAAACCGCGACGCTGCCTCAAGCTGCGCGTCACGCGCGTGTAAAAAGCGACGAATGCCGTCCTCGCCCGTGTCGTGCGTGATCGGGGGTCTGGCCGTCGCACGTCGCGAGAAGGAAGGAGCCCGGCTCCTTGCTGGAACCGGGCTCCTCGTCGCTTGCATGATCCTTTGAGACTGACCGGCTTCTCCTATGGTCTCGGTG
>JAQBQJ010000046.1 GCA_028287065.1 Labilithrix sp.
ACGCTCCGCCCGCGAGCGGCCTATATAGAGGGCGGAAATGCGGCACTCGGTCTCACGATCCCGCTCGCTGTCGCTCCGCGCGCCCATCGCGACGGAGGCGGAGCGCGCCCTCTTCCAGCGCCGCCTCGCGCTCTCCGCATTCGTCGTGTTCGTTCTCGGGCTCGGCTTCTGGCTGATCGCCAACGTGTCGATCGCGATCGTCGCGCCCGACAAGCTCGCGACGGTCCTCGTCGAGCGGACGTCGCAGATCCACATCGTCACGATCGTCTTCTTGATGGTCATCTGGCTCGTCGCACGGCGCGGCAAGCCGACGCGAAACCTGCTCGACGCGCTCGACGCGATCACGGCGTTCGGCGTCTGCCTCGGCTGGACGCTCATGATCGCGCGCGAGGAGGCGATCGGCGTGCGACCGGAGTCGATCGCGCTGCTCGCGTGCACGTACACGCTCGTCGTCCGCGCGGCGCTCATTCCGAGCACGCCTGCACGCACGGCGCTGCTCAGCGCCATTTCTCTCGCGCCGCTCGTGCCGGTGACGATCAACCTCTACACGAACGGCATTCCCGACAAGGCACCGCTGCCGCCCGCGGCCTACGTCGCGATCTGGGCTGCGCTCGGCGTCGCCGCGACCACCGTCATCTCGTACGTCATCTACGGGCTGCAGCTCCAGGTCCGGAAGGCCATGCAGCTCGGGCAGTACCTCCTCGAGGACAAGATCGGCGAGGGTGGGATGGGCGTCGTGTACCGCGCGAGCCACGCGATGCTGCGGCGTCCGACGGCGATCAAGCTCCTGACCGGCAGCACGGGTCACGCGGCCGAGCGCTTCGAACGCGAGGTGCAGATCACGGCGCGCCTCACGCACCCGAACACGGTCGCGGTGTTCGACTACGGGCGCACGCCGGACGGCGTCTTCTACTACGCGATGGAGTACCTCGACGGCATCACGCTCGAGGACCTCGTGACGGAGTTCGGTCCGTTGCCGTCGTCGCGCGTCGTGCACGTCCTCACGCAGGTGTGCGGCGCGCTCGAAGAGGCGCACGCGAACGGCCTCGTCCATCGCGACATCAAGCCCGCGAACATCATGCTCACGGAGCGCGGGCGCGTGCCCGACGTCGTGAAGGTGCTCGATTTCGGGCTCGTGAAGGAGACGGAGCAGGCCGATCCCGGCGTGAGCAACGTCAACACGATCCTCGGCACGCCGCATTACATGGCACCCGAGGCGATCATCGATCCGGCCAGGGTCACGGCGTGCACGGATCTCTACGCCGTCGGCGCGACCGCGTACTACCTGCTCACGGGCGAGCACGTGTTCGACGGAGCGAACCTCGTCGAGGTGTGCAGCCAGCATCTCCACCAGGCACCGGTCCCGCCTTCGGCGAAGCGCCCGGACGTGCCGGGGTCGCTCGAGAAGGTCGTCCTCGCGTGCCTCGCGAAGAAGCCGAGTGATCGGCCCGCCGACGCTGCGACGCTTGCGGCGATGCTCGCGGAGTGCGAGGTCGTCGAGTGGACGCGCGAGGATGCTCGCGCGTGGTGGACGTCGCATGCGACGAAGGTGAAGGCCCGAGCACAGCGCGCACACAGCGCGGATGCGTCGAACGTGAAGACGACAGGCCTCGGTGCGACGGTCGCAGTGGCGCTGGACGATCGCGGCGCCGCCTGAGCGCCACGCGAGCTACTTACAAGGCTTTTGCGCGAAGCCCGGGCTCGCTTCCATGGTGCAGAAGTCCGCGGCGTTGTCGTTCGTGTCGGCTCCGCCGGTCTTGCGCCCGAACGACAAGCCCTTCGCCTTGGCGGGCGGAGGCGGCGCCGGCGGCGCAGCGGGAACCGTCGCGGGCTTCCCTTCGACGGTCGCGAGCGGAGGCGAAGCCGGCGGCGCGAGCGTGCCCGCGTCGGCGTCCATCGTGTAGCCGACGACGTCGAGCAGGGTCGTGCCGCGGACGAGCTGCACGGCACCGTGAGCGTTGTCGAGCCCCCACGTGCTCAGGCTCACGGTCTTGTCGACGTGGCTCTGCACGTTCAGCTTGAAGTCGCTGCCGCCGCCGACGACCCACAGGCCGCTCGTTCCCACCTTCGCGCCGGGGTCGCCGACCGAAACCTCGTACTTCACCTGTCCATCGGCGTGAATGAGGCGAAGCTTCAGATCGTCGACGGGCGTACCCGCCGCGGCACGCAGCTCGACGAGCTCGGCGCCGTCACCGAGCCCGGCGTTGTCGACGAAGATCTCGTTGATCTGCACCGCCGCGTCGTTCGGGCCGCTTTCCGCCGGAGCGTCGCTCGGTGCGTCGGTACCCATCGCGCCGTCGTTGCCGTTCGCGTCCTTGCCGCCACCGTTGCCACCGCCGTCGGGGTCGTCCGGGTTCGTCCCCACGTCGAGCGCCGACGCATCGAAGACCTGGCTCGGGATCGCATCGCCGTTCGAAGCGGAGCACGCCGCGTGGGCTGCGATCGGCAAGACCGCGGCGAGGCACATCACGAGGCGACGTTTGGCGTTCATGAAAAAGACCGAAGCTAGTGCGGGCTGATACGTCCCGCGGCGCCGGAATCCCCCCTGGAATGCGTCAGAACGCGTACGAGAACGAGTACGGCTCGCACTTGTCCACGGTCTGCTTGATGCGGATGAAGAGCGTGGCCGAGTCCGTCGTCGAGTTGCAGTCCCAGCCCGGCGTGACCTTCGCAGGTCCCGTCGCGCAGCAGCCGTCGGTGCCGAGGTCGCTCTTCTTCGCGACCGCAGGCGCCGAGCACGTCACGCCCGAAGCGCCCGTCGTGTCGCACCGGACGAAGACGCACATCTCGACGCCGCTCGACGTGGCCTCGAGATCCGGCTGCAAGAGATGGAAGCTCTTGTCCTCGACGTGCAGCTTGTAGAAGTCGACGTCGACCGCGCCGTTCACGACGCCGCTGACGCTGATCGCGGTGTTCTGCGCGTCGTCCGTGTTGGGGAGCATCTTCGCGACGTTCTCCGCGCCGCCGGGATCGCCGTTGTCGACGCACGTGTCGCCGCCGCCCGGAGGCGTGGGATCGCCGCCGGTGCCCGTGCCCGAGTCCGGCTCGTCCGGAAACCCCGCTTCGAAGTCGGGACGCGTGCCGGGATCGGGCTTCGACGTCGCCGTTCCGCTCGTGGCGGGCTCGGGCTCGTTCTCTCCCGCGTCACCGTTCGTCGCGCATCCGAGCCAACCCACACCCGCGATGACCGCGGCCAGCAGGAACAGCTGCGAACGCACGCGCGACCTCGCCAGGGAAAGCATCCCTTTCAGGATTGCTGGAACCGAAGCAGCGCGCAAGTCGCGTTCCGGTGGTCAGCTGGATCCGCGATGGCTCAGGACGGCGGCGCGTTGCCGTCCGGACGCTCGATGCCGACGAGCGTGAAGCCCTTGTTCGGCCCGAGATCGTAGAGGTGCGCGCGGAGCACGCCGGGCGCCTGCCCGTTGGCGACGTCGACCACGACGTAACGCGAAGCGTCGCCGTCGGGCACGCCTCCGTCGGCGGCGCGATGAGGGATGCTCACGCAGACGTTGCCGCCTTCCTCGGCGCGGACCGGTGCGTCGCCGGACGCGGCGAACCGAGCGCCGGTGAAGACCTTCGCGCCGTACTTGAACGACGCGTCGTCGTAGACGTGCGAGTAGCGCGCGAGATCGATCCCGCACAGCTCGCCGGCGGGATTCACGTTCACCTCGCCGATCGGCGAGAGGTTCTTGAAGTAGCGCTTCAAGACGACGTCGCGACGGGCAATGAGCGTCTTGATGAGGTAGTCGGTGTCCTCGGGGTCGGTGTACTTCCCGATCTTCACGGCGGCTGCGACGTGCTCGTCGCGGAAGCGAGCGATCTTGCGCGCACCCCACGCCGCGTCGCGCTCCGTCATGCGCCCGAAGGCCGGGTTCGGATAACCGCCGCGCCACTCGTCCGGCACGAAATCGCGCGTCGAGAAGTACCCGAACGTGCCCTTCTTCACCGCGCGCTCCCACGGGCGCTCGATGCCGCCGAACGAGATGAAGTCCTCTCCGACGTGCTGGAGATCGAGGTAGTACGAGAAGCCGAGGCGGCGCGAGATCTGATCCTCGGCCCACTGGCTGCCGAAGCAGTCGCCGAGGTCGATGTACCAGTGCCGGACGTAACCGGGCGCGGCGTCGGCGTTCTTCGCATCGACGGACATCCACGTGTCCATCGAGTTCTGCTCGCGCGAATCGAAGTGATTGAGCCACGCCGCGATCACGCGCGCGCCGCGGAGATCGCGACGATCCTCGTGATACACGACGTCGTTCGGATCGTCGTCGCGCTTGCCGCTGTAAGTGAACGGACCGAGCGTGCGGCCGGGCAGCCACTTCGACGCGACCATGCGGACGAGCTCGCCGCGGTGCTGCGCGCCGTCGAGGATCTTCTTCAGCATCGCCTCGTCGAACGTCTTGGTCACGCCGCTGTTGTCGGTGACCTTCAGACCGGGCTTCAGCTTCAAGAAGCTCGGCTTGAGGTACACGACGGAGTCGCACGGCGAGAACCACCCGAGCGCGTAGTACATGCGCGTCGCGATCGACGTCGCGCCGGTCGCGCGCTCGCCCTCGCCGGAGGGGTCGGTCTTCAGCATGAACTTGCCGGGACCCGGCACGTTCACGCGGAAGCCCGGGTTCGCGCCGTTCGGCTTGCCTTGATCGATGGGCCACGAGCCGTCCTTCGCGGATTCGGTGTCGAGCTCCTTGTCGCAGAAGCCGCGCGCGACGTCCTCGGCGCCGTACGGGATCGTGCCCATGCGGTTCGTGAACCACGCGGAGTCCGCGACCTCGTCGAAGGCATTCACGTTCGCGGACTCGCCGGCGGGATCGACGGCGAAGACGCGCGCGAGCGGGCGGAAGACGATCTGGTTGGCGCCGTCCCATGCAAACGGCGACTCGTAGGGCTCGGGCGTGCAGATCTTCTTCTTCTTCGTCTTGTCCTTGTCGTCGTCCTCTTCGTGGCAGGGGACGTAGACGGGCTCGAGGTCCGTGTCGCGCGTCATCGGCGTCCTCAACGCGAAGCGCCGAGTCGACGTACCGCACCCGCTGGCGAAGAGAAGGAGTCCCAGACCGCCCACGAGGATCGAGGTCCGCATCGCCGCCGAGGCTATCAAAGATCTAGCCGCCGAACGGGAGCATGCGCGCGGCCACCCACGACTTCACCTCGTCGTGGGTGAGCTCGTCGAGCGCCACCCGCGTGAGCACGTCCGCAAGCTCGGGGCGCGAGGCCTCGAGCTTGAACCCGAGCGTCTTCGTGTGCCACTCGACGACCAGCACGCTCATCGCGCGGAACGCGGAAAAACAGCGGGGATGGCGCCCCAGCGAGAAGAGGAGTGCGGCAGGAACGTCGAAGACGTCGTTCGCGAGGTGATCGGCCTCGCGGAGCGCGACGCGGATCGCCGCCTCGCTGGCGCGCGGATCGACGCCGAGCTCGGGCGCGATGACCGCACATGCCTTCGCGATCGCGTCGGGATCGGGGATCAAGGGCGCCGCTCCTTCGTCGTCTTGCGCTCCTTCGCGACGTCCTCTCCGAACTCGCGGTCCTTCGCGGCGAGCGCGTCGTACTCGCGTCGAGCGTCGGGCCGGAGCGCGCGGAAGAAGCGCACGAGATCGATCACGACCTCGGCGGACGAGTCGGAGCGGTCGTCGCCGCTCATGCGCTCTTCTCCGTCGCGCTCGTCGTGCTCGTCGCGCTCGTCGCGCCGCGGCCTTCGAGATCGACCGCGATGGGACCGGGCAGCACGCTGGCGATGCCGAGCGTGGTCGTGCGCGGCCCGGTGCTCGGGATCACGATCGCGCGGAGGATCAGGAAGATGATGACGCCCATGATCGCCGCGAGCTCCGGGCGATGAACGGGCGGTCCGTAGATCGACGTGAGGCCGATGCACGATGCTGTCGCGATCGTCGCGATGGTGTCGATCGTCTCGAGCTCGGTCGCGGAGCGCTTGCCGGCCTTGCACGCAACCCACACGGCGGCGCAGATCGAGCCGGCGACGAGGACGAGCAGGTTGAGCGGCGCGACCCAGTCGTGCCACGTCGCGAGCGGATGGAGCATCGCCGCCCCGTTCGCGAACACGTAGAAGCCGAGCACGAACGCGGCGAGCGTCTTGCCGAAGCCCGCGACCCGCGACTGCAGGAACGCGCGCCACTCGTCGGAGCTACGGGGTACGTCGGTGAGGGCGGGCATGCGGCATACGGCGAGACGCGCGAGACGCGCGAGCTCCAGGCTACCGCCTTCGAGAGGAGAGAGACAGTCAGGGGTATGCCCGCGACGTACCTCCGCGCACGTCCGCTTGCGCGCCGCTGCTTCTAGCGTCGCCTCCGGCACGTCACTACGATGAAAGCTCGCGTGCTCATCGACCACGTCATCGGCGGGAAGTACCGCATCACCGAGCTCATCGGCCAGGGTGGCATGGGCACGGTCTTCGAAGCCGTTCACAACGGGACGGGCTCGCGCGTCGCGATCAAGCTGATCGTATCGAACGACATCAAGGAAGAAGTCTTCGTCCGCTTCCAGCGTGAGGCGCGTGCGGCGGGAGCGATCGACTCGCATCACATCGTTCGCGTCTTCGACATGGGCACCGACGACCAGTCGGGCAGCCCGTACATGGTCATGGAGCGCCTCTTCGGCGAGGACCTGTCGCAGCTGATGCGGCGCGTGGGTCCGGTCTCGCCCGAGGTCGCCTGCGCGCTCATCTCGCAGGCGGCGCTCGGTCTCGCGAAGGCGCACGAGTCCGGCATCGTCCATCGCGACATCAAGCCCGCGAACCTGTTCCTGCACGACGGCGGCGATCAGGGCGAGGTCGTCGTGAAGATCCTCGACTTCGGCATCGCGAAGGTCCTGATGGACGTGATGCAGCGCTCCGAGGAGGGCGGCCTGACGCGCACGGGCAGCATGCTCGGCTCTCCTCATTACATGTCGCCGGAGCAGGCACAGGGCTTGCGCACGATCGATCAACGGTCGGACATCTGGTCGCTCGGCGTCGTCCTCTACAAGATGCTCTGCGGACAGACTCCGCACGCGCATCTGCAGACGCTCGGTCAGGTCATCCTCGCGATCTGCTCGCAGCCGTCGCGGCCGATCCAGGAGCTCGCGCCGTGGGTCCCCGCCGAGGTCGCACGGATCGTGCATCGCGCGCTCCAGCCGGATCCCCAGCAGCGCTTCCAGTCCGCGTACGAGATGTACACCGCGCTCGCGGCGGTACAGCCGGCGATGAAGCCGTTCCGGCGCGTCGAGATCCTGCCCCTCTCGTCGACCCAGCGCATGCGCGTGGCGCCGTCGGTCGGGCAGATGCGCTCGGACGTTCCCACGAACGGAACGCAGCACGGGATGACGCAGTCGCCCGCGTTCCATCCGCCCGCCAAGAGCTCGGGCCCAATCGTGTTCGCGATGATCGCCGCGGGTGTGCTCGGTGTCGTCGGGCTCGCGGGGATCGGCGCGGCGGTCGTCGCGAAGCGGCAAGCGCGTGCAACGACGGTGGCGACGCCGAGCAGCGATGCCGGCGCCGGCGCGCTCACGCCCGTCGATCCGAACACGGGCTCGCGGACCGGCACCGCAGCCGGCACGAGCACGACGGCGGCGCCCGCGAGCGAGCGCACCGTGATGCTCGCGGTCTCGCCTGCGAGCGCGGTCGTCGAGGTGGACGGAGCGAAGCGCGACGTGGTCGACGGCGTCGTGCAGCTCAAGGGTCCGCTCGGCGCGGTCGTGTCGGTGCACGTCGTCGCGAACGGCGCGGACACGACGCAGGCCATCGCGATCACCGAAGGCGGCGCGATCCCCCCGAAGATCGCGGTCGCGCCGCCTGCGCCGACGGCGACGACCGCGACCGCTGCGGTTCCCGCGACGACGGCCGCGCGCTCGGTCGCCAAGCCGGCGTCGACGGCCGTGAAGGCCGCTCCGAGCAGCACGACATTGAACGCACAGCGCACCTTCGAGTAGCGACGACGTCGGGGCGGCGTTACCTGCGTCGCCGCCAACTCGTGCGCGGCCGCGAACGGCGTCTGCGACCCCAACGCGACGTGCACCAGCACCGGACCGGGCACGAACACGTGCGCGTGCAACACGAACTACTTCGGCGACGGCGTCACCTGCCCGGTCGCGGAGTTCACCCTCCTCGCAATCAGCCCGACGCGCGGCACGGCGGGCCCTGACGGGAATCTCTGGTTTTTGACGAAATTCGGTCGGTCGGGTGAAGCTCTGACCCGCTGAATCCGCGCGCGCGAGGAACCGCACGAAGAAGGTGACGCCCGTGCATAATGGGCGGAGTGGCTCGAGGGCGCTTCGTCTCGTTCGTCGGATTCCTCACGACCCTCGCCGTCGTGACACCGGCCGCGGCGCAGCGGCACGCGAAGCCCGCGCCTGCTCCGTCGCCGGCCCCCGCGGCCGCGCCCGCTGCTCCCGCGCCCGCCTCCGACGCGAAGAAGGAAGAAGCGAAGTCGCGCTTCGAGCGCGGCATGACGCTCTTCGACAAGAAGGTCTGGGACGCAGCGCTCGTCGAGTTCCTCGAGTCGCGCGCCGCGTTCCCCACGCGCTCGAACACGCAGAACGCGGCGATCTGTCTTCGCAACCTGAACCGCTTCGACGAGGCGCTCGACATGTTCGAAGCGCTCGTGAAGGAGTTCCCCACGCTCTCGCCGACCGATCGGAGCGCGGTCGAGAAGGAGATCGCAGAGCTCTTGCAGCTCGTCGGCGCGATCGAGATCCGTTCACCGGAGAGCGGCGCGCTCATCACCATCGACGGTCGCGAGCGCGGGACCACGCCCGCCCCTCCCCTGCGCGTCGCCGCCGGCACGCACGTGTTCCGCGTCTACAAAGAAGGCTTCGCGCCCGTCGAGAAGCGCGTCGAGGTCGCAGGCAAGCAGTCGCTCGTCGTCGACGTGAAGCTCGAGACGCTCGCGCAGTCGGGCCGGCTCTCCGTCACGGAGGACGGCGGAAAGGGCGCCGAGGTCCTCGTCGACAACGTCGTCGTCGGCAAGACGCCGTGGCAAGGGCTCGTCGCGACGGGCGAGCACGTCGTCTTCCTCCGCGGCGAAGGCAACCTCGGTACGCAGCCCGCGAACGCGACGGTCCGGATCAACCAGGTCACGCCGATCGTACTCGCGCTCGAGCCGCTCGACTGCTCTCTCCGCGTCGAGCCGACGCCGAGCGGCGCATCGGTCGCGGTCGACGGCGTCGTCGTCGGCAACGGACTCTGGGACGGCCGGCTCCGCAAGGGTCGCCACAAGATCGAGATCGCCCAGAACGGATTCCTCCCGCAGCTGAGGACGCTCGATCTCGCGCCGGCTGCCCGCGATCGCATCGCCGTGCAGCTCGAGCGCGATCCCGACTCGCCCCTCTGGCAGGCGCAGAAGAAGCCGCGCATCTTCGTCGAGCTCGCGCCGAGCTTCCCGCTCGCGCTGCTCGTGGGCGGAGAGGTCTCGGACAGCGGGTCTGCCTCGTTCCCGCTCGGGATCGTGGGCCGCGCGCACATCGGTTACGAGCTGCCGGCGGGGATCGGGTTCGGGCTCGATGCCGGATACTTGTATCTTGCACGCGACGTCGACGGACGAGACACGGTGATCCGTCCCGTCGGCAAGCCCGAGGCGCCGGGCACGGCGAGCGACAAGCTCTCTCTCAAGGGCCTCCTCGTCGGCGCAGCCGCCCATCTGCACCGCAACACGCTCGGCGAGAAGATGCCGCTGCTCCTGCGCATCGGCGTCGGCGCGTTCCTCGCGAACGCGACGGATCGACGCTCGGGCGAGTTCACGCCGGCCGGCGGTACGCCGCTCGCGGTCGAGACCGCCAAGACCTCGACGGACGTCCCGCATCTCTACGTCGCGCCGGAGGTGCGGGTGGGATACCGGGTCAGCGATCGGCTCGAGCTCTCCGCCGGCATCGAGGTGATGGTGCTCGTCGCGTTGAAGGAGGCGCGCTGGGATCGCGATCGCGGCGTGGTCCTCGGCAATCAGGGCCTCGCCGGGTACGACAACCAGACCCTCTTCGGCAGCACGCTTCTCCTCGTGAATCCCGGTGTGGGCGCGCGGTTCGACTTCTAGACGCCAAGCGCGCCGTGTAACCTTTTTTCATGCGGTCTTCGTTGCGCCTCGCGCTCGCCGCGCTCGGCGTTCTCGCTCTCGCGGTGACGGCATCGTGCTCGAGCGATCCTCGCCACGACGCTCCGATCGCGCAGGGCACCTCGGACGTCGCGACCGAAGCGCCCGAGGCCGACGTGCCGGGACCGCACGTGAAGCCTCCCGTCGATCTGCAGTCGGTCGTGCGCCACGCGGCGTTCGCGTTCCGCGGCGTCGCGAGCGAGCGCGGCGCGTTCGCATCGGGAGGAGCGACGTTCGAAGCGAAGGTCGTCGGATCGGCGATCCACGTGACGCCACGGCGCGGAGACGCGCTGCTCGCCGCACGCGGCTCGACGCTTTCGCTCGAGACGTCGCTCGTCACGCGCGGCTCACACGTCCTCGCGGGCGCGACGCTGCCGGCGACCACGCACCTCGAGAACGACGGCGCCGTCGCGGTCCGGCGCGGCGAGGTGACGGAGCGGATCGAGAGCGACGACGCTGGCGTCGAGCAGAGCTGGCGGTTCGAGCGCGCGCCGTCGGGCAAGGGCGACCTCGCCGTCCACGTTCGCACCGGCGGCGAACGGTATGCGAGCCGCACCGATCACGGCCTCCACTTCGCATCGCGGGGCGGCGCGGGCCCGGGCCTGCGTTACGGAACGGCGACGTGGGTCGACGCCGGCGGCAGGCGTACGACGATCACGCCGCGTTTCGACGTCGCCAGCGGCGAGATCGTGATGACCGTGCCGGACCGCGTGCTCGCCACGTCGACGTATCCGGCGGTCCTCGATCCGACGCTTACTCCCGAGCAAGAGACCGACCTACCGATCGCCGGAAGCAGCGCCGGCGGCGATCAGAACTCGCCGTCGGTGATCTCGCAGGGCCCCGGCAAGGGATACTTCGCCGTCTGGTACGACCGCCGCGGCATCCGTCCGGCGATCTACGGCGCGCGCGTCGCGACCGACGGAAAGGTGCTCGACGGCACCGGGATCCCGATCGCGACGAGCGTCGGCTCGAACCAGCCGTTCATCGCGTCGGCGAACGGCGGCGGTTACGTCGTCGTGTGGGCCGTCTCGTACGTCGACATCTATCAACAGCCCGGCGTCTACGCGGTACGCCTCGACGCCGACGGCAACGTCCTCGACCAGACGCCCGTCACGATCGTCGCCAACCAGACGAACGTGCAGTCTCCGACCGCCGCGTTCGACGGCACGAACTGGATGCTCGCGTGGAATCGCTACGCGGGCGGCCCGTCGAGCTACGACATCTTCGGAGCGCGCCTCGGCAAGACGGGCGGAGTCGTCGACGCCACGCCGATCGAGATCTCGAAGGAGCTCGACGCGGAGTTCCTCCCCGTCGTCACGTTCGACGGCACGGACTACTTCATCACGTGGCGGTCGTACGTCGGCGTGTACGGACGCAAGTACGGCAAGGACGGGAAGCCGCTCGGCGCGAAGCTCACGCTGGCCACGTCGCCGTCGAGCTCGCTCTACAACTTCCACGCGACCTTCGACGGCACGCGTCACGTCATCGTGTGGAGCACCTACGAGGTCAACGGACCCGACATCTACGCGCGCCGCTTCGACAAGAACGGAGCGCCGATCGATCCCGGGTACATCCCGATCGCCGTCGACGCCAACTACGACGATCGCCCTCGCATCGCGTACGACGGCACGGATTTCCTGATCACGTGGTCGCGGTCGGGCGTGCTCACCGGCGCACGCATGAACGTCAACGGCGGCGTCATCGACGCGCCCATCTCGCTCGCGTCGGGCACCGGCTCCTACTACGACTATGCGCTCGCGAGCGACGGGCTGGGCTCGCTCGTCGTCGACGGCGAATACACGAACCCCGTCGGCTACGACGTCATGGCCGTCAAGATCGCGAAGACGCCCGCGGCGAACGTCGCGCCGGTGGTGCTGTCGAAGGCGGCGAACTCCGAGACGGAGCCGTCGCTCGCGTGGAACGGCTCGAACCACTTCGCAGCGTGGGTCGATTCGCGCGGCGGCCAGCCCGAGATCTGGGGAGCGCTCGTCGGCACCGATGCGCACGCGAAGCCGGTCACGAAACTCGTCTCGAATCCGCAGCTGCTCCAGCTCACGAGGCCGCGCGTCGCGAGCGACGGAGCCGGCTATCTCGTCGTGTTCTACGCCTACGATCAGACGACCGGCCGGCCTGCGATCCACGCGCAGCGCGTCGACGCGACGGGCGCAGCGAGCGGCGGGCTGTTCGATCTCACGCCCGCGAACCCGAACATCTTCGAGTACGGCGAGCCCGACGTCGCCTTCGACGGAACGAACTACCTCGTCGTGTGGCAGCAGCGCTCAGACGGCCGCAGCATCGCCGGCGTCCGGCTTCCGAAGGCCGCGTCCGCGCCCATCGACAAGGAGCCGCTCCGCATCTCGACGATCAACATCGACGAGCAGCGCACGAGCCCCGCGATCGCGTTCGACGGCACGAGCTACTACGTCACGTGGATCGTCTCGCGCTCGACGGCGAGCAACATCCAGGTCAGCCACGTCTACGGCACGCGCGTCTCGAAGGAAGGCAGCGCGCTCGACGGCGAGACCGTGCTCTGCGACGCGTTCCTCCTCCAGCGTGCTCCGCGCGTCGCCGCCGATCCGAAGCGAGGCGGTTTCTTCGTGGTCTGGGAGGACTTCCGCACCGCGCTCGAGGCCGCCGACATCTACGGCGCGCGCATCAGCCCGACCGGACAGAGCCTCGACGGCACCTCGGGCATGAAGATCGCGACGGGCATGCACGACGAGTCGCGACCGCACGTCGCGTACGCGGGCGACGACTCGAACTGGGTCGTCGCGTGGCGCGACCTGCGGAGCAAGCAGACCTACGACCTCTACGGCGCGTGGGTCTCGCTCGCGGGCAAGAACCACGACCCGAACGGCTTCCTTCTCTCCGCCGAGGGAGGCGACGAAGAAGCGCCGTCGCTGAGCACGTTCGCGCCGGGGCAGCTCGTGCTCGCCTACGAGCGCCTCGATCCTCGCACCGGCTATGGCAGCTATCGCCTTCGCGCGCGTGCGATCGACTCGGGCGCGAAGGTCGCGACGGCCTGCACGAAGAACGAGGATTGTGCGACGCGGAGCTGCGTCGACAAGGTCTGCTGCTCGACGGATTGCGGTGGTTGTGGCGTGTGCGATGCGACGCCCGGCACGTGCACGCCGCGCGCGGCGGGCAGCGAAGCCGCGACGTGTCCTGGTTACAAGTGCAAGGGCACGGTCGAATGTCCGAGCAAGTGCGAGTCCGACGAAGACTGCGCGTCGAACGCGACGTGCGACCCGTCGACGAAGGCGTGCGTGAGCCGGATCATCTGCGCCGACAGCGAGACGTTGAAGGACCTGACCGGCAAACAGACGAGCTGCGCGCCGTACAAGTGCATCGCCGACGCCTGTCGAACGCAATGTGGCTCGGTCGACGACTGCGCCGAGGGCTTCGTTTGCGACAACGGCGGGCGCTGCGTGCAGGCGCCGGGCGGCGACGCGAGCGGCTGTTCGGTGAACGGCACGTCGTCGTCGAGCGGGCTGCTCGGGGCGGGCGCGGTGTGGATCCTGGCCGCGCTCGTGGCACGCCGCCGGCGCGCGTCTCGACGCGCGGCCTGAGCGGCCGAGTCCAAGCGACTACGCAAATGCTCTATGCTGCGCGTCGTGGCGATCGCCATCGGCCTGCTCAAGATGCTCCTCGAGCTGCAGCAGACCCGAAAGACGGGCGCGCTCGACGTGGCCGGTCCGGGTGCGCGCGTGCGGCTGTTCGTCGAGGAGGGCGAGGTGGTGCTCGCCGACGAGGGCACGATCGGTGAAACGCTCGGGCGCATCCTCGTGCGCGAGCAGGTGCTCACGCAGGCGCAGTATGCGACGGCGCTCGAGTCGATGGCGGAGCTGCGCGCCTCGGGGAAGCGCGCGATGCTCGGCGAGGTCTTCGTCGACCTCGGCCTTTTGAGCGCGGAGCAGGTGCATGCGGCGCTTGCCGCGCAGGTGCAGCAGAAGGTGATGCGCGCTCTCGCATGGGCGAACGCGAGCTTTCGATTCATCGAGACCGAAGCGCCGCTGGCGATCGCGGATCGGTTCAACACGGCGGTCGAGCCGCTGGCGATCGCGGCGCTCCGGCTCGCCGACCGCGAGCGCATCGACGAGCTGCTCGTGCAGGCACGACCGCGCTATGCGGCGCTCCGCGGCGACCGCGTCCCGGGCGGCGGCTCGACGAAGCTCGAGTCGATCGCGCGCGTGAATGCGTTCCGGTTCTCGCCCCTCGAGGACGCGTTCGCGCGCACGCTCGACGGATCGCGCACGGTCTCGGAGCTGCTGGACGAGAAGGACGCGGTGGTCGATCGCGGCGTGATCCTCGCAGGGCTGCTCCTGACCGAGGCGCTCGATCTGCATCGGAGCCCCATCGCGGTGCGGTCGATGGGGGTGCCGCGGCCGGCGAAGAAGGAGGCGAGCGCGAGCGCGAGCACGACCACGAGCACGACGGCGAGTCGGTTGCTCGAGGCGGCGAGCAGCGCGCCGGTGAAACCGAAGGCGCCGGCGCCGGCGCCGGCGC
>JAQBQJ010000072.1 GCA_028287065.1 Labilithrix sp.
CGGACGTCACGCCGCCGAGCAGCGGCGGCGCGGCGAGTGGCTCGAGCGGCGGCGGCGCCGCGTTCGCGCCGCAGCTCGCGCCGCGCGACCTCGTCGGCGGACAGATCACCGAGCCGATGACCGCGGCGCTCGCCGGCTTCGTCGTCTACGTCGACACGAACGGCAACGGGAAGCTCGATCTCGAGGGTCAGTACGCCGATTCGCCGGATCAGATCATCGGCGGCAACAAGGAGCTGGTCCTCACCTATCTCAAGGGCGGCGGCGCGCTCGACTACGAGAAGCTGCGCGACAAGTCGGGCATCCTCCCGGCCGCAGGGTTCAACCTCGGGTGGACGCAGAGCGATCGTTGGCTGCCGCTCAACGTCGTCGAGCTTCAGCTCTCGGCGAAGGCGCAGCTCCCGAACACGGTCTGCAGCTCGTATTCCGGCTACGACTCGAGCGGTACGTCCAGTGGCGGCACCATCGGCGCGGGGACGGTCTCGGTCGATGGAGGCTCGGCTGGGAGCAGCAGCGGAAGCAGCGGGACCACCGGCGACTACTCCGGCTATCCGGACCCCTCCGACCCGAACCTCCACTGCTCGCCCGACGGACGCAGCTACACGTACGGGTCGTCGGCCCCCGACTGTCCGCCGTCGCCGCCGCCTCCGGTCGGTCTCTGCGCCGGCGATGTCTACGAGACGACCGCATGCGCCAGCCCGTACGGCTCGTCGCTGCAGCCGGGCCAGCCGGTTCCGGCGGGTTGGCCGTGCCCGACCGCCGTGGACGTCGACGGCGGCTCCGCCGACGCGGGTGTCATCGACGCCGGTTCGGCCGACGGCGGCTGATCCTGCCTTGCAGCATGCGCGTTCATCCGGGCTGTCCGCCGCCGAGGTGAGCGACGTGTACCAGCGCTATGGTGCGCTGCTCTCGCGTCGCTGCCGCCTCCTCTTGCGCGATCCTGCGCAGGCGGACGACGCCGTCCAGGAGCTCCTCTCGGTGCTCCTGCGACGGGGCGGTGGGCTACGAGCGGCGGACTCGCCGTATCGATGGCTTTGCCGCGCCGCGGACCGCGCGTGCATCGATCTGCTGCGGCGTGGAAAGCGCCTGCGCAGCGCCGTCGACATCGACGACATCGACGACCTCGATCCCGTGGGCGTCGCACCTGGAATGGACCCGGAGGCTCGGTGCGCGGTCGTCGAATCCCTGGAACGCCTCGACGAAGAGCAGCAGTCGCTCGCGATCATGCTCTTCGTCGACGGCCTCAGTCAGGGCGAAGCGGCGGAGGAGCTCGGAGTGTCCCGCGTGACCATCAACAAGCGAGCGCAGGCGCTACGCACGCTGCTCCGCATCAGTCACACAGCCACGAGCGGCGAGCGCGAGCCAGGCAGCGATGCGCGTTCGACGAAGGAGGCGCGCACATGAGCCATCCCAGCAACCTCGACCTCGAAGCATTCGCCGTCGGCGAGCCGTTGCGCGCCGAGCACGCGCGTCACGTCGAAGAGTGCGCGGCATGTGGTGCGTTCCTCGAAGAGCTCCGCGGGGTCGTCGCGACAGGGCCCACCGCGAAAAAAGCCGACGACGCGGTCGCCCGCGCGATGCGCACGATGGGAGCGAGCGAGCGCGAACGCGAACGCGAGCCTGAGGCGCTCCACCCGAAGCGCGGGGCGGCGAACCGGAAGCTCTGGGTGCTCACGACGTCGGTGCTCGCACCGCTCGCGGCCGCAGCGGCGATCGTCCTCTCCCTGCGATCGGCCCCGCCGCCGGTCCACGCCTTGACTCCCGCGAACGAAGACCCGGAGCCGGCGGTCTCGACGACGATGAAGATCCAGATGGGGACCTTCCCGTCGGCGGTCGCGGAGCCCGACACGCGATTCAAGGGCGGGATGCAGCTCGCGGTCGTGCGCGCGCGCGGCGAGCAGCAGGTTCGCTTCTCGCCCGGCACGCGCACCGTGCACGTGAGGCCTGGAGACCGCATCCGTGTCGAGGTTGCGCTCGACCGCGAGCAGGCCATACTCGGCGCCGTGCTTGCGGACGACGGAAGCTATCTCGAGATCATGCCCGAGGCCGTGCGCGGGCCCGGCACTCACTACTCCGAGCGCTCCGCGAAGATCGACGCCGCGCCGACGCACGGCACGATCCTGATCGGCACGCCCGAAGCCGTGGCGCACGCACGCGCGACCCGGCAGCTCGACGGCGTCACCACGCTGCGCGTCGACTCGGAGAAGCCGTGATCTCGCGTGCCGCTCTGGCGGGTGCTGCCGTCGCCCTCGGCGTCGCGAGCTGGACCGGCACCGCGCTCGCCGAGCCGGTGCGCATCCTCGTCGCTGCCGGCAGCAAGCTCGGGCTCGCCGCAGAGCGCCCGCTCAAGTTCGCGTCGACCGATGCCACGCGCGTCCGCGACGTGGTCGTCAGCCTCGGCGGCGTGAAGCCCGAGCACGCGATCGTTCTGTCCGAGCCTTCGCGCGCGCAGCTGGTCGCCGCCGTCGATCGCGCGCGTACCGAGGCGCAGAAGCACCGCGCCGACGAGGTCACGCTGATCTTCTACTACAGCGGGCACGGCGATCACGACGCGATCCACCTCGGTGACGATCGCGTGCTCCTCACCGATCTCTCCGCCAAGCTCGGCGAGGTGCCGGCGGGGCTGCGCATCGCCGTCACGGACGCGTGCCGCGCCACGCGCGACAAGGGCTTCACCGCGGACGAGCCGTTCGCGATCGCCGCCACCAACGTTCCGCAGGCCACCGGCCAGGTGTGGTTGCACGCCTCGAGCGACGGCGAGGCCGCGCAGGAGTCCGACGAGCTCCAGGGCGCGATCTTCACGCACTCCTGGATCAACGGCCTCCGCGGCGCGGCGGACGCGAACGGCGACGCACGCGTCACCCTCGAGGAGAGCTTCGCGTTCGCGCACTCCCAGACGATGATCCGCTCCGCGAAGAGCAGCGGCGTCCTCCAGAAGCCCGAAGCGGTGGTGAGCCTTCGCGAGGCCGCGCCCGTCGTCCTCACCGAGACGGCATCGCGCATGGCCACCCTCTCGCTGCCGCGAGGGCGCGATGCGCACTTCCTCGTCTACTCGTCCGGCGCGAAGAGCGTGCTCTCGGAGCTGTGGAGCTCTCCCGATCGCCGCATCGTGCTGCGCGTGCCGCCCGGCCGTTACGTCGTCCAGCGCCGCGTCGGTGCGTTCGGCGGCCTCGCGACCATCGCGATCGGCGAGGGCGAAGAGCGCAAGCTCGAGGATCGCGAGTTCGCCGCGACCAGCCTCGAGGTCCTCGCGCGCAAGGGCGAAGAGGTCGAGCCCGACAAGGTCGCCGCGCCTCCGCCGGCCGAGACGCCGCATCACGAGCTCTCCGCGGGGTACGACGCGGGCGCGAACGTCCGTACGTCGTTCGTGCACGGACCGCACGCGAGCTGGGCGTACGCGTGGCCGCACGTCGCGATCAGCATCGGCGGCGGCGCAGATTTCACGGGGCGCGACCTCGCCGCGAAGGACGAGCGCCTCGCCTCTGGCTACGGGCGCGCGAGCGTCGAGTACCGGCTCCCGCTCGGTTCCGTCACGTTGCGCGGTGGAGCAGGCGGACGCGCCGGCCTCGTCGCGCAGACGATCGAGCCCACGGCCGCGGGCGCGCTCGATCCGTCGGTGAAGGCGGAATCGAAGACCGCATTCACGTTCGGGCCCGAGCTGTTCCTCGCCGCACGTTTCGCGCTGGATCCGCGACGAACCTTCTTCGTCGACATCGGCGCGACCGGCAACGTGCTGTTCCTCCGTGAAGAGGCATCGCTCGTCGGCGTCGCCGGTCTCATGGGCAGCGGCTCGCTCGGCGCCAGGTTCTGAGTCGTCGGGCGCGCGCGCGATCCCGACCCGACCCGACTCGTCCGAGGCGCCGCGGGAGGGTTCAGCGCGGCGCGAAGCTCGCGCGGCGCGCGACCTCGAGCCTCGGGCCGTCGAGCTTTCCCTCGACGATCTCGTACCCCATGAGGGCGAGCACGCGACCTCGAACGAAGAGCGGCCGCGCGTTGCCGTACCAGTCGACGCACGACGTGCGGCAGCGATCATCCTCCGTCTTGACCGCGCGCGCGGCGAGCGCGCCGAGCTCGCGGAACCGAAGGCCGTCGTGCTTCAGGTACAGGACGCTCGCCGATCCCTCGACGAGGTGCTCGTAGCCCGCGGCCTGCGCGCTGCGGAGCGGAAGGGCGACGACTCCGCTGCGCTCGCCGTCGTTCCGATAGAAGAAGCCGTGGCTCCGCAGCTCGCCCTGCGAGGCGCCCTTGCGCGTGTACGTGCCCGACGCGGACGCGCCGCCCCTGTCGAGGGCGATCGACGTGAACGTGAGGTCCGCGCCGTTCGAGCCGACGACGATCGCGTCGTCGCCCATCCCCTCGATGCGGTCGACGCCGTGTGTGAGCGCGAGGCCGACCGCAGGTGTGCTCCCGGCGTAGCGATGCACGACGACGCGGACCTCGGCCGGCTTCTTCGCGTGCCCCCATCCTGCGCCGGTGCCGTACAGGAGATGATCGCCGACGAAGCGGTTGTGCAAGGTACCGCCTCGCGCCTCGGGCAACGGCACGTAGGCGGACGACGGCGCCGACTCCGCACGCGTCGTGAAGCTCGAGAGCGGGACCCGCAGCATCGCCATCGCGCCTGCGCTGTGCTCGGCCGACCACATCGCATCGCCGTTTGCCTCGGCGCGCACGAGCACGTTCAGGTGGTCGTCGCGCTCGAGGAACGAGAGCTGATCGATCGGCGCACCGCGCGTCCGGAGCACGCGCGGCTCCTCCTTCGGATCGAGCGGCAGGCGATACAGGAGCGACGCGGCCGGACGCTCGACGCGCACGGCGTCGTTCGGGACACGCGGCGTCGAGGGCGTCATCCACACGTACACCGCGCCGGGTGAGACGTAGAAGACGCGACCTGACGGGCCGAGCACGCCGCGTGCGCTGCACGTCATCTCGCCGCCGGGTCCGCGCGTGCCGAGGTCGCACGTCGTGACGGTGTGCAGCGACAGGTTGCCCGGGCTCGGCGGATCGAGCGGCCGCGCGAT
This sequence comes from Labilithrix sp., assembly GCA_028287065.1. Classification (GTDB taxonomy): domain Bacteria; phylum Myxococcota_A; class Polyangia; order Polyangiales; family Polyangiaceae; genus Labilithrix. The sequence goes on from JAQBQJ010000072.1 coordinate 5,016, forward strand.
GTGCGTCGGCGCGATGATCGTCGAGAAGTCCGTGCTCGTGGCGCCGGGCTTCCAGCGACGAAGCGCGGGGAGCCACCCGAGCGGCTCGCGCGCATCCAGCCGGACGTGGAGCGGCGTATAGAAGACGAGCTGATTGCCGATGAGCCGGCTCGAGTAGTTCCGCGACGAGTAATAGTCGTTCCCGCGCAGGTGGTACGTCGCGCGCGGCGTGATGTGGCCGGACGCATCGAGGTCGAAGAGCCCGATCTCGGTCCCGCCGCGCGCGTAGCTATAACCGATCACCACGACCGTGTCGGTCGTGACGAGGAGCTCGTCGTACCAGGCGCCGGCGGGGTCGACGTCCGGGCCGAAGGCGTCGACGGCGGACACGCGCGCGAGGTCGCCGAGGCGCACGGTGAAGAGCCGGCCGCGACGAAGCACGACGAGATGCTCGCCCCGCACCTTGACGATGCCTCCCTCGTCGACGCCGGCGTGCTGGGTGTTCGTGACGGAGGTCGTCGCGCCGGTGCCGGTGCCCGAGCTCGCGCCCGCGCCGTGACCGAGCGTTCCGACGCTGCCGAGGCCGATGCCTTCTCCCTTCCCTCCTCCGCCCTCGCCGGCGCCGCTCAGGCCGAGGCCGCCCGCGCCGAAGGCATCGCCGATCGCGTCACCCCACATGTCTCCGGCGGCGGAGGACGGATCGGCGGGCTCGGCGACGTCGCTGCCGGCCGGCGTGGCCGCGCCGCGGCTGCGCGCGAGGCCGCGCACGTACGCGACGAGCTCGTCGTTCGACGCAAACGTCGCGAGGGCCTCGGCGCGCGCTTCTCGTCCGGCATCGGCGACCGCGGCGGGCGAAGACGACGCCGACGGCGGAGCGGCCGAGGGAACGCTCGGGCGGTCGACGGCCCCGATAGGGGCGCCGCATGCGGCCGCATACGCGCTCGCGCCAGCGCACACGAGGAGCCCGAGAGCCGCACGACGCACGGAGACCATCCCGCTTCGACCACGCGGAGAGCGAAAAGTTCTCGGGCCGGTGCCGAATTCAACGTCGCTCGAGCACCACGTACACGAACGACTGCACGGCCCCGCCGGGCGTGCGATGGGCCTCGTGCCGCGAGTCGATGACCTCGAACGCGTCGCCGGCGACGTCGAGCAACGTCACGTCGCGGTGCCCCCGCGCGAGCGCGCCGCGCGTGCGGTAGACGTCGTCCCAGTGCGCAGCGCTCACGCGCTCACGGTACGACTTCGACGCGCGTCCCGTCCGCGAGCTCGGCGCTCCCGAGCTTCACGACGCGATCGCCTTCGGTGATCCCCGTCGCGAGCTCGATGGTGGGGCCGGTGTCGCGCTCCACGACCACCGGCACGAGCTTCAGCTTCGAATCCGGCCCCACGACGGCGATGCGCATGCCCTTCGCGTCGTTCATGACGGCGGTTGCCGGCACCTCGAACACGCGATGCGGCGACGGCAGCGTCAGCGCGACCTGCGCGTACATTCCACCGAGCAGCTCGCCCTTGGGGTTCGGAACGCGGATCTCCGTGTTCATCGTGCGCGACGCCGGATCGAGCGAGCCCGCCGCGCGCGCGACCTTGCCTTCGAACGTCCGACCGGCGAACTCGCGCACCGTGACCTGCGCGGGAACGTCGGTGCGCACGCTGGGCGCCACGTCCTGCGGGACCTGCACGAAGACGCGCACCGGGTCGACGTTCGAGATCTTGTAGAGCGGCGTGGTCGGCGACACGAGCGCGCCGCGCTCGATCATGCGGCCGTTCACGGTGCCCGCGAACGGCGCGGTGACGCGTCCCCAGGACTTCATCTGCACGAGGCGTCGCACGTTCGCCTTCTGCGCCTCGATCGCTGCCTGCGCGACCTTGACGTTCGCCTCGTCGACGAGCGACTGCGACTGCTTCTGATCGAGCTCCTGCTGCGAGGCGACGCCCTGCGGCGTGAGCTTCTTGTAGCGTTCGAGGGTGGTGACCGAGAAATCGCGGTTCGCCGTGGCCTGCACGAGCGCGGCCTGCGATTGCACGAGCTGCGCGCGCGCCTGGTCGAGCTGCTGGTCGATCTCCGGCGTGTCGATCTCGACGAGCACCGCGCCCGCTTCGACCTTGTCGCCCATGTCGGCGTGCCACTTGCCGACGTAGCCGCTCGAGCGCGGATAAACGACCGTCTCCTCGAGGGGCTGCACGCTGCCGGGCAGGGCCATCGAGCGATCGCTCGACTTCACCTTCGGCGCCACGACCTGCACGCGGAGCGTGGCCGTGTCGTTGTTCTTCGTCGCCTCGGCGAGCTCGCGCTGCGCGTGCCGCTTCGGGAGCCACGCGAGCAGGAATGCCGCCGCGACCAGCACGGCAGCGATCGCCGCGAACGCGATGACGCGCGTCGCGTTCACCTTCGCCGGCGAAGGCAGGTCGAAGCCGAGATCGCCGTGCGGAGGGTGCTCCTTCACGTGCTCGCCATGCAGTACCGCAAGCTGCGCGTGCGGCCCGTGCGGCGCGTGCGGCGTGTGCTGCGCGTGCTGCGCCTGTCGCGGCGTGGTGGTCGCGGTATTCGGCGGATCGCCAAGAGCGGTCATACGGCCTCGAGCTCGGGGTCGTGGGTCTTCGGAGGCGTGCGGCGGAGGATGCTGTACATGACGGGCACGAAGAAGAGAGTGGTGAGCGTTGCGAGGACGAGGCCGCCGATGACGGCGCGGCCGAGCGGCGCGTTCTGCTCGCCGCCTTCGCCGAGACCGAGCGACATCGGGAGCATGCCGATGATCATCGCGAGCGCCGTCATCAGCACGGGACGAAGGCGCGTCATGCCCGCCGCGAGCGCGGCGTCGGTCGCGCCTCGGCCGACGGTGCGCTGATCGTTCGCGAAGGTGACGACGAGGATGCTGTTCGCCGTCGCCACGCCGACGCACATGATCGAGCCCATCAGCGCGGGGACGCTGAGCGTGGTGTGCGTGAGGAACAGGATCCAGGCGATGCCCGCGATCGCGCCCGGCAGCGCCATCAGGATGACGAACGGGTCGAGCCACGACTGGAAGTTCACGACCATGAGCAGATACACGAGGAGCACGGCGAAGATCAGACCGTAGCCGAGGCCCTGGAACGACGACTCCATGCTCTCGGCCTGGCCCTTGATCCGGACCGTGGTGCCGCGCGGGAAGCTCGGTTTCAGCTCGTTCACGATGCCGTTGACCGCGCCCGCGACCGATCCGAGATCGGCGCCGTCGACGCTGACCTGGACGTCGTACGTCCGCGACGCGTTGAAGTGCGTGACGTTCGCCGGCCCCGCCGAGCGCGACACCTGCGCGACGTTCGACAAGAACTGCGGAGCGCCGGACTCGCCGGTCGAGAGCGGCGTCTGCCCGAGGTCCTCGATCGAGCCGAGCTCGTATTGCGGGGTCTGCACGGCGACGAGGTACTGCACGCCGCGCTTCGCATCGAGCCAGTAGCTCGGCGACACCTGCGAGCTCGACGAGAGCGAGATCAGGAGGTCGCTCGCGATGTCGCGCTCCGTGAGGTTCTGCTGCCGCGCCATCGTCCGATCGACGTCGATCTTGATCTGAGGAACGCGCGGGACCTGCGCGAGGTGCACGTCGACCGCGCCCGGCACCTTCGAGACGCGCCCGGCGATCTGCTTCGCGACCTCGTACGTCGCGTCCTCGTTACCCACGCCGCCGACGACCTGGACGTCGATCGGCGCAGCGAGGCCGAAGTTCAGGACCTGCGTCGAGATGTCCGGCGCGAGGAAGAAGAACGTCGTGCCCGGGTACTTGTCGTGCAGCACCTGCCGCAGCTTGCGGACGTAGCCGGCCGTAGGCTCGTGGTCCTCCTTCAGCGCGATCAGGATGTCGCCGTCGGCCGGGGAGATCGACGTGCCCTCGCTCAGCGAGAGGTTGATGCCGCTGTAAGGCGTGCCGATGTTGTCGAGCATCGTGTCGATGCCCTCGGCCGGGATGACGGTCTTGATCGTCCCTTCGATGTCGGCGAAGCGCCGCTCGCTCTCCTCGATGCGCATGCCGGGCTCGCTGCGGACATGCAGCTTGATGAGGCCGGCGTCGACGCTCGGGAAGAAGTCGCGCCCGATGAGCGGCAGGAGCGCGGTGACCGACGCGACGACGAGGACCATGAAGGTCACCGCGAACGCAGCGCGATGACGGAGCGAGAGCGCGAGGAGTCGCCCGTAGCGCGTGCGCAGCGCGTCGAAGCCACGATTGAAGCCGGCGAACAGCCGCTCGAAGAAGCTCCGCGGCACGCCGGCGTGGCCGTGCGCGTGCGCCTCGGACTCCTTCCGGAGCAGGAAGTGCACGAGCGTGGGCACGAGCGTTCGCGACAGGAAGTACGACATCATCATCGCGAACACGACCGCCATCGCGAGCGGCACGAACAGCGACTTCGCCGACCCGGTGATGAACGCGACCGGCACGAACACGATGCAGATGCAGAGCGTCGACACGAACGCGGGCGTGGCGATCTCCTGCGCGCCGTCGATGATGGCGCGCACGAAGGGCTTCTTCTGCGCCATGTTGCGATGGATGTTCTCGATCGACACGGTCGCGTCGTCGACGAGGATGCCGACGGCGAGCGCCATGCCTCCGAGCGTCATGACGTTCAGGCTCTGGCCGAGCAGCGCCAGGACGATGATCGACGTGAGGATCGAGAGCGGAATGGAAACGACGACGATCAGCGTGCTCCGCCAGCTCCCGAGGAAGAGCAGGATCATGAGCGCGGTGAGACCAGCGGCGATCGCCGCCTCCTTCACGACGCCGTCGACGGCGGCTCGCACGAACAGCGACTGATCGAAGAGCAGCGAGACCTTCAGCTCCTTCGGCAGCTTCGCGAGCGTCGCTGGAAGCGCTTCGCGGATGTGCTTCACGATGTCGAGCGTGCTCACGTTTCCGTTCTTGAGGACGGACATGAGGACGGAGCGCTTGCCGCCCACGTGCACCATGTTCGTCTGCGGCGAATAGCCGTCGCGCACGTTGCCGACGTCGCGCACGTAGACCGTCGTCCCCTTCACGCTCTTGATCGGGAGATCGCCGATCTCCTTGATGACCTCCGGGCTGCTGTTGAGCAGGACGGGGTACTCGTTCGTGCCCATCTTCGTCGTGCCGGTCGGCAGGATGACGTTCTGGGTCGCGATCGCGTTGTTCACGTCGCGCGGCGACAGCCCGAACCCGTAGAGGCGCGCGGGATCGATGTCGACCATGATCTGGCGCTGCTTGCCGCCGTACGGCCACGGGATCTGCGTGCCCTGGATGGTCGCGAGGTCCGCGCGCACGAAGTTCGTGCCGTAGTCGAAGAGCTGCTGCTCGCTCAGCGCGTCACTCTCGAGCGCTGCCTGGAGGATCGGAACGTTCGACGCGCTGTAGCGGATGATGAAGGGCGGCGTGGCGCCGGGCGGCATCTGCTTCAGCACGGACTGCGAGACGGCGGTCACCTGGGCGGTCGCGGCGTCGATGTGCGCGCCGGGCTGGAAGTAGATCTTCACGACCGCGATGCCGGTCAGCGACTGGCTCTCGACGTGCTCGATGTCGTTGACCGTCGTCGTGAGAATGCGCTCGTAGTTCGTGACGATGCGCTTCTCCATCTCCTCGGGAGAGAGGCCCGTGTAGTTCCAGATGACGGAGATGACCGGGATGTCGATGTCCGGGAAGATGTCCGTCGGCATCCGGATGATGGAAAACACCCCCATGATGACGATGAGCATCGCCATCACGACGAACGTGTACGGGCGCCGCAGCGCGATTCTAACGAGCCACATGGAGGGATCCGGCGATCAGCGTAGATGCCGCCCCACGTCATGCCGTCGCGACACTGATGCGTCCAATACGGTCTTTGGTACGCTCTGATACCCTATAGGTATCGAGTTGCCATGGAGCTCCGTCATCTTCGTTACTTCGTCGCGGTCGCCGAGGAAAAGCACTTCGGCCGGGCCGCTGCGCGACTCCGTATCGCGCAGCCTCCTCTCAGTCGGCAGATCCAGGCGCTGGAGAACGAGCTCGGCTTCAAGCTCTTCGAGCGCACCCGCCGGCAGGTCGAGCTGACGGCGGCAGGGCTCGTGCTGCTCGACCACACGCGCCGCGTCTTCGATGCGCTCGAGCTCGCTGTCCACGAGGCCGATCGCGCGAGCCGCGGCGAGAGCGGGCGCGTCGTCGTCGGCTATCCGTCGACGTTCGCGTACAGCGGGCTGCCGGAGCTCGTCCGCGCGTTCCGCAGCAAATTCCCGGGCGTCGAGGTCGTCCTCCGCGAGCTCGCGCCGCAGCTCCAGGTCGAGGCGCTCCGCGACGGCGGCATCGACGTCGGCTTCGTGCGCGCGCCGCTCTCCGAGCCGGGGCTCACCACCGAGCTCGTGCGGCGAGAGCCCCTGCTCGCGGCGCTGCCGAGCGGGCATCCGCTCGCGTCGCGAAAGGTCATCCCGCTCGGGCTGCTTGCGCGGGAGCCCTTCGTGATGTTCCCGCGCGTGCGCGGACCCGCGTACTTCGATCACCTCGTGCGGCTCTGCAACGACGCCGGATTCACGCCGCGCATCGTGCAAGAGGCGGCGCAGCTCGACATCGTGAGCCTCGTCGCCGCGGGCCTCGGCGTTTCGCTGCTGCCGTCGTCGATGCGGAAGATCCGCCGCGCCGGAATCGTGCTGCGGCCGATCGTCGGCAACCCGCGCACCGATCTGCTGGTCGCGTGGTCCGCGCGAAGCTCGTCGGCTGTGCTTCGCGAGTTCCTCGACGTCGTCCGCCGCTACGCCTCGAAGTAGCGCGCGCGGAGCTCAGTCCTCGTCTTCTTCGTCCTCGTCCTCGTCGTCATCGTCGTCGTCGTCGTCGTCCTCGTCCTCGTCGTCATCCGCATCGTCGTCGTCGTCGTCGTCATCGTCGTCTTCGTCGTTGTCGCGATCGTCGAACGGATCCTGCAGCTCCTCGGCGAGCTTCTCGGCCTTCTTGCCGCCGTCGGGCGCTTCGAAGGTGCCGTCGATGATCTCGACGCCGGTAGCCTTGGTCGTACCGGCCTCGAAGACCTTCCCGTTGTCCCCCGCGGGCAGGTACCAGAGGTCGAACAGGGGCTTGTCCTTCCCCTCCTTCATCACCGTCCAGAGCTCCGCGTGCTGGTCCTCGACTTCCTCGTCGAGCTCCTCGGCCATGTGCTTGAAGTAGTCGCTCGGCTTCTTGCATGGAGCGCCGGCCATCTCGGTTTTCGCGGCCGAGAGGAACTGGTCGCGACGAGAGCCGGTGAGAGCATCGATCTCCTCGGTGCCCTTGGGCGACGAGTGAAGCTTCAGGGTGTAGGCCATGGGCGCGGTGATTACCTGGTCACGCCGCACATGGGAAGCACGCTCACGGAGAGCGCCCGTTGCCCGCACCCGCAACCGAAAAATGGCGGCGAGTGGGGGCCGCGGCCCCCTTGCCGCAACAGTGTTCTATGCCGAAGCCGAATTGCAGCGTAGCCTGCGGCCGTCCGGTGGACGTCCGCCGGAGGTGTCATTCTGAGAAGGAAGGTTTCTTCATGAAGATCGCTCATTCTTTGCTCGTCGCCGCTATCGGCGGAATCGCTCTCGGCGCCACGGCTTGCGGCGGCGCGCCCGCAGCCCCGGGCGTCACGGATCCGTCGTCGGCAGTGCCGGCAACGCCCTCCGCTCCGTCGACGGCGATGCCGGCGACGCCCGGTGGCGCCACCGCAACCCCCGCCACGCCGGCTGCGAAGCATGCGTGCAAGGGCAAGAACGACTGCAAGGGCCAGGGCGGCTGCAAGACCGACAAGAACTCCTGCAAGGGCCAGAACGCTTGCAAGGGTCAGGGCGGCTGCAAGACCACCTGAGCTTCTGCTCGGAACGAGCCGCGGAAGTGTGAAGACGCTTCCGCGGCTCGAGCTATTGGATACGAGGCAGTACCCGTGAATCGCTTCTCGCTTCCGAACCTCGGCATCGGCCTGGGTCTCAGGACTGTGCACTATGCACACATCCTCGAGCACAACCCCGCCGTCGAGTGGTTCGAGATCCTCAGCGAGAACTACATGCAGACGAAGGGGCGGCCCCTGCACTTCCTCGATCGCGTGGCCGAGCGCTACCCGATCGCCATGCACGGCGTGTCGCTCTCGATCGGCGGAACCGACCCGCTCGATCGCGCCTATCTCGCCGAGCTCGAGGCGCTCCGCAATCGAACGAAGGCGCTCTGGGTCTCGGATCATCTCTGCTGGACGGGCGTCGCGGGAAAGAACACGCACGACCTCCTGCCCATGCCGTACACCGAGGAGTCGCTGCGCCACACCGCGGCGCGCATCCGTCAGGTGCAGGACGTGCTCGGCGCGCCGCTCGCGCTCGAGAACCCGTCCACGTACGTCGAGCATGTCGGCAACACGATGAAGGAGTGGGACTTCCTCGCGGCGCTCGCGAGCGAGGCCGACTGCGCGCTGCTCCTCGACGTGAACAACGTCTACGTCTCCGCGTACAACCACGGCTTCGACGCCGCCGATTACTTCGCGGCGATCCCGTTCGACCGCGTCGTGCAGCTGCACGTGAGCGGCCACACGAACCACGGCACGCACATCGTCGATACGCACATCGGGCCGGTCATCGATCCCGTCTGGGAGCTGCTCGGCGAGGCCTATCGCAAGACGAACGCGAGCATCCTGCTCGAGTGGGACGCGGAGATCCCGAGCTTCGAGGAGACGCACGCCGATGCGCTCCGCGCGAAGGACTTCCTCGTCGCCAAGGCGGGCGCATGAGCACCACGCGATCCCTCCGTGACGTCCAGGTCTGGATGGTGGGCGCCATCACCGGCAAGGACGCCGACGCGAACGCGAAGGACGTCGAGAAGTACGTCACCGCGAGCGCTCGCCTGTCGGCGGCGGGTCGCTTCGACGTCTATCGCTCCGGCTATCACGCGCGTCTCTACGAGTGCTTGCTCGACGACTACCCGGTGCTCGCGGCGATCCTGAGCCGCCTGGACAGCGGCGAGGACGATCAGTTCGCCGCGCTCTGCCGCGCGTACGTCGACCGGCATCCGTCGGCGTCGCCGAACCTGAACGGCTTCGGCCGTCACATGCCGGCGTTCTGCCGCGAGGTGAAGCTCGAGCGCTTCCCCGGCTTCGATGCACTGCGCGTCTTCGCGTCCGAGCTCGCTGCGCTCGAGTGGGCGCTCGTCGAGGTGCTCCACGCCGAGACGGCACCGCCGCTCGAGATCGCGGCGCTCCAGGCGCTTCCGCCCGAGGCATGGGCCGGCGCGCGCTTCATCAAGAGCGAGGGCCTGCGCGTCTTCCGCTTCGAGTACCCGGTGAACGCGGTCTTCATCGCGAACCGCATCGACGAGATCGTCCCCGAGGTCCCCGCGCCGTCCCCGAATGCGATCGCGGTCTATCGCAAGGACATGCTGCTGTGGCGCATGGAGCTCACGCCCGCGATGCTCGGCGTGCTCGAGCCGCTGCTCGCGGGCAAGTCGCTGGGCGAAGCCCTCGCGACGATCGAAGCGGAGGTCACCGACCCCGAGGTGCTCGCGCAGACGGGCGCGAACCTGATGGTGTGGTTCCGCGAGTGGGTGGACGCGGGCTTCTTCACGCGCATCGAGCTCGCCGACGCTAAGGCGTAAGCGAGTCCTCGTGCTGGCCCCGCGCCAGCAATCGCCAGGCCTAGAAGCGGAGGCCGAGCTGCCCTTCGAGCCCGTACGACGTCCACGTCGTGGGGTCGTTTCCCCCGTAGGTGACGCCGGGGATGACGAGCATGCTCGCGTTCACTCCCACGAAGGTCACTTCCGACTTCAGAAGCAGCGTCACGCCGGGTTGCACGTACAGGTTCGAAACCGTTGTCGTGGTGGTCGCCGCGGCGGCGGATCCGGAGGACGAGCCCGAGGAGCCCGATGACGACCCTCCGGAGTTGGACGAGGTGCCGCCTGTCGCGGTCGTAATCACATCGACGTTTGCCCTCGTCCGAACGGAGCCGCTCGTGCTGCTCCCGCTCGTCGTGTTCGGCGTGGTGTGAAAGACGGTGAGACCTCCAACGCCGACCTGCGGACGAAGGACGAGGAATGCGCCGCCAAACGCCTTGAAGCGAAACCCGTAACCGACCTCACCCCCGTAGAGGACGCCGTGTGACCACGCGTCGACATCGGTCTCGCCAAGGTAGTCGACGACGGACGCGCCGATGTAGACGTCGGCAACCGTGAAGCCAAGCCGACCCCCGAAACCTGCGCCGAAGGGCGAGGTACCGCCACGAACGGGCGGCGCGGCGTAGGACGCCTTGCCCGCGATCTCCCACTCTTGGGGGCGACCCGGCGCCGAGGAGCCCGGTGCGGATTCCTGCGCGCTCGCGCTTCCGGCCCCGGCAAGCGCGAGCAAGCCGACGATCGCGACGCGGACGCGGAACGAGGCGGACGTCACGTCTTTCCACGTGGGAGGGAGTGACCCAAAGCGATCACTCCTGGGTGTCGAATTTCGCTGCCCTCCAAGACGCTGACCTACACGCGGTTAGGGAGCCCGATTCAAGGCGTGCCCCCGTCGGCTGGCATGTAGATGAGCCCGGCCGATGTCGGCCCTGCCGGATGAGTGTGGCAGTCCGCACACGAGCCGGCGCGTCCGATCTCGGAGGTCATCGTGACGTTGATGCCGCTGTACGCGACCGAGACCTTCATCGGGTAGCTCGGCGTGAACTCTCCTGGTCGGAGGTAGAAGTTGCCTGCGGTGTTCGTCGTCGCGTCGTGTTTCTTTCCGGTCGAGTCCGTCAACGAGACGACAGCGTTCGATGCCGCCTGAGCTCCGAGCTCGTCGATGTAGACGGTCCCCGCCACCGAGAACTTCGGGGGGTTGCCCAGCGCGCCGTCATGGCACGTGGTGCAGGGCTGCCCGGGCCGGTGGAGCGGTCCTTTCTGCACACCCGGCGCCTCGTCGCCGAGCGCAGCGGTCGCGTCCTCGTGCACGGGATCGCATGCCGCGAGCTCCGTGGGCGCCATCGCGACGAGCGCGACCGGAAGTAGAAGGGTGATGATGCGCGGGCTCAACACTCGGCCTCTACAGAGAGATAGCGCTCACAGCAGACCGACGGCTCGCCATCTCGACGTTGTCGACGGATGGGGTCTACTCGGCGTCGAGGGCATGGGCAAGACGCACGAACCGTCATACCCAGTGAGTAACCGCAGGCGACGACAAGCAGGCGTCTCCCTCCAAAGTCGTTGGCCGGCCCTACGTCGACTCCGCGACCGCATGAGGCTTTGCGCCTCGCTGCGCCTGGACTCGAAACTCGGCCTGCGCTGGTCTACCTGGATGAGCGTCGCTCACCGCAAGCGCGCGGCGACCAGGTCCTTGCGCGAGCCGATCTGCTCGGTCCACAGCAACGCCACGTCGCCGGCGTACGCCGTCAGACGGATGCGCGGGCCCGGCGGCAGCTCGATCTTCCACGGGCCCCACGCGCCGCTGACGAGCGACGTCGACACGATCGTGCCGTCGGCGTCGATCGTGAACGCGCGCAAGACCGAACCGTCGGCGACGACCACGACACCCTGGCCGGCGGGATGAGCGCGCGTCGGCATCGTCGCGCCCGTACGCCACGTTCCGTCCGTGTAGATGCGATGCGAGAACGACGACGAGGCCGCGCGGATCGCGTGCACGTCCGCGCCGAGCGACGTGACGGACCAGTCGTTGGGATCGAAGCTCGCCCCCTCGAAGCCTACGTTGCCGGGCGACCCCCACGTCCCGGTCGAGAACGGAGCGAACTCGATCGCCGTGGGGTTCGGTTCCTTGTCCGCGGCCTCCCACAGCACCAGCGCGCCGATGGGCGTGGGCGCGAACGCACGCGCGTTGCACAGCATGTTGACGGTCTTGACGTCGACGGGGCCTGCGAAGTCGGGCGCCCACGTCGCTCCCGTGGCGGACAGCGTCGACTTCCAGGCGACGATGTTCCCGGTGGGCCCCGCCGTGCCTCCGTCCGCCGAGTACCAACCCGTGACGTCGACGACCGTGCCGGCGGCAAGGATCGCCACGGCAGGCCCGTCCGGCTCGAGCTGACCATCGTTCGAGATCACCCGACTCAGCTCCGTCACGGCCTCGAACACGAGCGTCGCGCCCGAGAACGTCGCCCGCACGTGCGTATGCCGGCGATCGGCAGGGCCCGGCTTCAGCGAGACCGCGAGATGGAAGACGTCACGGCCGGCGACGTCCGCATACGACACCGCGAAGCTCCGTCCGTCGTGCGGATGCTCGTACGGCAACGCGAGCGACGCACCGTCCGTCCACGTCACGAAGTCCTTCGATACGCGCGTCCGCAGGTGCGTGGGATCGGTGTCGCTCTCGTAGAAAACGACCCAAGTAGCGGCGTTCTTCGCGAACCAGAGATGCGACCCCTGCGCGGCGCCGGACGCGAACACGCCGCCCACGTCGGACGCGACCACCACCGGCGCCAACATCGGGCCCGCGTCGACGGCGCTGTCGTCGATCGGAGCGTCCGGCACGGCGGACGCGTCGCCGGCTTCGGTCTGTGCATCGGGCTGGACGATCGGCGCGGCGTCGCCGTCGCTCAACCCGTCGAGGGACGTCGCGAGCGTGCACGCCGCCGCCGCGAGCACGGGGGCGAGCAGTGAGAAAAGAACAGCGACCCTCCGTCCTCCCATACACCCCAGCGTATCAGTGAAACCCTTGTCCGGCACCTACGCGCGGGGCGCCGTCGCCGTGGCCGCGAGATACGCGATCGTGATCTCGGTCTGATCGAGCACGCCGAGCACCTTCCCGTCCTCGTCGACGACGAGCAGCTCGCGCATGGCGTTGGCGATCATGATCTCGAGCGCATTGTGGAGGTCGTCCGTGTCACGAACGGAGATCGGCACGCCCATCATGTCGTCGGCGAGCGCAACGCGGGTCACCTCGGGATCGCCGGCGGTCGTGCGCAAGATCTCGGCAGTGATCACGCCGACGAGCGTGCCGTCGGCGCCGAGCACCGGAAACGCATCCTGGAAGTCCGCGTTCGCGACCACCCGGATCACCTCGGACGCCGGCGTGTTGCGCGCGAACGAGGCGAGCGGGCGATCCTTGACGAGGATCGTGTCCACGCGGATGCCCTTCAGGAAATCGAGGATGAGGTCGTCGCGGTGCGCGGGCGAGTCGCGCTTCGTCTTCACCTGCGCGTGATAGAGCGTCTGGTTGCGCAGCGCGACGTACGCGATTCCCTCCGCGAGCATCAACGGCACGAGCAGGTCGTAGCTTCCGGCGAGCTCGCACGTCATGACGAGCGAACCGATCGGCACGTGCGCGAGCCCGCCGTAGAACGTGCCCATTCCCACGAGCGCGAACGCGCCGGGATCGATCCGCGGGTCGTGCCACAAGAGCTGCGCGGCGCGACCGAACGCTCCGCCGAAGATGCCTCCCATGACCATCGACGGACCGAAATCGCCCGCGCTGCCGCCGCTTCCGACGGTCAGCGACGTCGCGACGATCTTCACGATGCCGAGCGCGACGAGGACCTGCACGCCTCGCCAGCCCTCCGGGAACCACGGCGCGCTCGTGATCGCGATCTGCGCAGCGCCGTAGCCGCCGCCGAGGATGCCGAGGCCCTGCCCCTCGCCCATGCGCGTACCGAGCAAGTAGATGATGGGCGTCGCGAGCGCGCCGAGCAGGAGGCCGCCCAGCGCGGGCTTCGTCCACGCCGGAGCATGGACCGTCGCCGTGACACGGCGCACCGTTTCCATGGTGCGCACGAAGAGCAGAGCCGCGCCGCTGACGACGAGCGCCATCAGCGCATAGAGCGGAAGATGCACCGGGACGAACGGGTACTTCGCGGCGTGCGCGAACAGCGTCGACTCGCCGAAGAACGAGATGAACACCGAGTACGACACGACGCTCGCGAGGACCGACGGCACGAGCGCATCGGATTCGAAGTCGTCGCGGTGCAGGACCTCGACGGCGAGGAGCGCGGCTCCGAGCGGCGTGCGGAAGACGGCGGACATGCCCGCGGCGGTGCCGGCGACGAGCAAGATGCGGCGCTCGCGATCGGTGACCTGCAGATAGCGGCCGACGATCGAGCCGATCGAGCCGCCGATCTGCATCGTCGGGCCCTCGCGTCCGCCCGAGCCGCCGAAGCCGAGCGTCGTGATCGAAGCGATCATCTTCACGATCGGCACGCGCCTGCGCACCTGCCCGCCCTTGTTGTGGAAGGCGTCGATGATGGCGTCCGCGCCTCCACCGCGAGTCTCGGGCGCGAGGATCGAGACGGCGCCGCCGATCAGCGCACCGAGCGCGGGCAAGATCGCGAGGAGCCACGGTCGGAACGTCGTGCTCGCAGGTGCCAGCGCTTCGCCTTCGCCTGCGGCGCGGAGCGGGAGGTAACCGGCGAGTCGCTCGAGGACGAAGTGCTGCGTGACGTCGAGGCTGTAGACGAAGACGAGGCTCGCGAACCCTACCGCCGCGCCGACCGCGGCTGCATGGAGCAGCACGCGCCCGAGCATCTGCAGCGTCGGAGCTCCGCGTCCGACGAATCCCGAGTCGAGGAGCGCGGTCAGCCTGCGGACGGCGGGCTGAGGCAACGTCGAGCGTCGTCCCTCGGACGGCGGCGGGGTGTGGAGCGATTCAGTCATCGGGGCGGCACGAGGGCCGCCTCGACACTAGGACTCTCAGAGCGGGTTGGCGAGGACCGAGCGGATGGCCGAGTCGCTCGCGATGATCGACTCCTTCTGCGTATTCGCGTCGCGCACGAGGAAGTAGAGCCAGCCGTCCGAGCGGAAGTGCGGGAACAGCGCGAACTGGCCGGGCGCCATGCGCGTGACGAGCCACTTCTTGCCTGTTACGAAGTCGGCCATGTAGATGTCCGCCGCGCCCTTCGCCTTGTACGGCGCCCAGGCCTCGTCCGACGGGAAGTCCTCACGGGTGAGGTAGTGGTGCGTGACGAGGAAGCGCTCGTCGAACGAGATGTTCGCCTTGTTGCCCGGCATGCAGATGCGACCGGCCTGCTTGAGGCTGAAGCGATAGCCCTCGCCGCCGGGGACGAACGTGATCTTGTCGAGGGCGTAGCCGAGCGCGCCGTGCTCGCCGGCGACGCGGCTACCGATGAGCCCGCCGCTGCGCGACATCATCGTGTCGCCCTTGAAGGGCGTCGCGAGCGTGACGTTCTGCTTGATCTGGTAGCCGCCGTCCGCGTCGTTGCCGCGCGCGACGCCGACGTGGATCTTCACCGAGGCCTCGGGACCGGCCGTGAGCTGGAGGTCGTGGTCGGATGCCGTGAGGCCGGGGTTGTCGGCGGCGTTCGTGCTGTTGATCGCGAAGATGTCGCTGATCGCGTTGTCGCCGGCGACCTGTCCGACGGTCTGGTACAGGCCGACCGAGTCGAGCTTCGAGCACTGCGGCTCGTCGAGGCTCACCGTCTTCGTCGCCGGGTTCTTGAGGAGCGAGAGCGAGCAGAACTTGCCGCCGCCCTGGAACATGAAGCCTTGATTTGCCGGGAAGAAGTCCGGGTCGTACGAGGCGCTCACGCCGATGTCGCGCGTCTTGGGACCCGCGGGATCGAGCGCTGCGGCGAGGTCCGCGATCACGGCGCCGGTGTTGTCGATGCGCGGGCCGCCGCCGTTGCCGACGAAGCGGCCGTCGGCGCTGGTGCGCATCCAGAAGTGCGTCTTGTACTCGAGCGCGCGGACGATGCGGAAGTTGTCCTCGTTGCGCGACCACGTCTTCGCGGTCTCGACCTCGCGCGACTCGGGGAAGATGCTCTTGCCGTCCGCCGTCTTCTGCTCGAAGCACTTCAGCGGGTCGTCGCCGGTGCAGGCGAACATCGGCATGCGCGAGTCCTTGTTGACCGCCTGCCAGTTCGTCGAGCGCACCGCCCTCACGTGCTCCTTCAGGCCCGCGAAGTCGTCGACGCACGTGGTCGGGCGCGGCTCTTCGACGAGCAGCTCCTCGAGCTTCGGCATTCCCTTGTCGACCCACGTGAGGATGCGCTCGAACTCGGCGGCGCTGAGCCGGTCGTACGAGACCTCGATCGGCATGAGCGTGTCGACGCGGAACTGCTTGAGGAGATCGTCCTTGCCCGCGAAGAGCTTCTTCAGCACCTGCGTGTGCTTGTACGTGAGCGGGTGGCGCGTCGGGTCGACCGTGGAGCTCCCGGTGAAGTGCGTACCCGCGGTGAGGACGCCGAGCTTCGACGGCGCGAAGCCGGAGCCGGGGTCGGCGGGGTTACGGCGCATGTAGTTGATGCGCTCGTCGACGGGCTTCGACTCGTCGGAGATGAACGCGATCGTGGTGGCGTAGTCGCCTGCCCACTTCTTCAGCGTCAGCTTGTTCGGGTCATGGCAGTTCTGGCATGTCGCGTCGCTGCGCTCCTCGTTCGGGAGCTTCGCGCCGAGCGTACGGAGCGCCCCGCGGGCGATGTCCTCGTCGGTTTGCGCGCTCTCGGCGGACTCGGCGTCGTCTTGCGACGCGCTGCAGGCCGCGAGGACAGCGAGACTGAGGACAGAGAGAAGAGCGAGGGTTTTGGTTCGCATGGGGGTGCCGAACGGAGTCTCGTGCACGCGACATGCCTGTCGGTAGATGTGGTCAGATCGGTGTTTTCATGCGCTAGAGAAGCCCGAATTCCAGAAATTCGGGGGGTGCTCCGTGATCCGGTGGATCGACGGCTGTATCCGCCGGTAATCGTTCGTGAACGTCGGATCGTCCGGTCGAAAACATGGTGCTGAGCGTGGATCATTCCTCCCTCAGCGCGCTCATTCCGCGCACCGTTTCGTCAGGCAATGTAGGTGACTTCACGACGGGGTAGGCGTGGCACGCACCGTGCTGAAGCTCTGGTCATCATGCCCTCGCGCCACTTCCGCTCTTTCGGTCTCGTCGCTGCCCTGGCGG
The DNA here is from genome assembly GCA_028287065.1 of Labilithrix sp. GTDB lineage: Bacteria > Myxococcota_A > Polyangia > Polyangiales > Polyangiaceae > Labilithrix. Next base: position 21,774 of record JAQBQJ010000072.1, read on the forward strand.
TCGCCGCCGGCTCGGCCCTCCTCCACTGCGCTGCCCCCACCGAGGAGGACGAAGACCTCTCGGAGGACCAGATCACCGGCGTCAACAACGCCCTCGGTCTCGGGCTTCGTTATGAAGAGAAGAGCGGCACCGTCCAGGCGACGCTCAGCGGCGGCCTGAAGGACGGCGAGAAGCTCTTCATCCGCGTTCGTCGCGGCAAGATGCAGCTCGACTCGCAGAAGAAGCTCGATTGCAGCGAGCTGACGCAGGCGCGTCCCCTCGCCGGCACCGGCGAGCGTGAGCTCACCGGCAAGATCGTCTACCGCGGACCGAAGGTCGACAAGTCGGTCTTCGATCTCACGAAGCTCTATGCGGATCCGAACTGGGCGACGGGCAACGTCCCGCAGTCGGTGAAGGACGACATCAAGAAGTTCGGCCCCGACCCGATCGTCGAGGCGTGCGTCATGAAGGGCGACAAGGTCCGCGCGAAGCTCGCGACCAACCTCGCGTACGCCTGGGACCAGGGCACGAAGGCCGAGCGCACGCTCGCGAAGCTCAGCGCGAACCTCCACTTCGCCGGCGCCGATGCGGGCCTCGAGGGTGAAGGCGGCGCGGCGGACGACGCCGGCGGCGGCGGCGGCGAAGGCGTGGACGCGGGCGGCAACGGCGGTCAGGGCACGGGCCGCGCGCTCGACGAGACCAACGTGAACAGCCAGATCGAGTACGGCCAGCTCTGCGTGCAGGAGCTCGGCGAGATCCCGTTCTTCAAGAAGAAGGGCGAAGGCAAGTACGACACGTTCGACTGCCGCGACCTCGTCGGCATGGACGGCGACACTCCGACCGGCCGCATCGACGGCGTCGAAGGCTCGATGATTCCCGTCACCGTCGACGGCGTCGCCCAGGACAAGTGCAGCCCCGGCCAGGAGCTCGGCCCCGAGTCCGAGAGCTACGGCTGCATGGACAAGGCCGACCACGGCATGTTCCTCGCGACCGGCAAGACGCAGCCCGGCCCGATGGTCGTGACCGCGAAGAACGACAAGGGCTCTCACTGGGTCCTGCTCTGCCGCAAGATCGCCGATACCGGCGAGGGCATGACCAAGTCGAAGCGCTTCAACGACATGGCCATGATCGGCCACAACCCGAAGACCGGCCGCACGTGCTTCTTCCAGAACTCGATCGGCTCCGGCAAGGACGGCTCGAAGGTCCCCCACCCCGCTGACGTCGAGAAGTCGACGACGGTGTGGAGCAGCAACGTGCAGTCGTACTGCTCGGGCACCTGCCACGGCGAGAGCCCCTTCGTTCACTCGCCCTGGATCGACGGCGCGAAGCGCGCGAACGGCAAGCCCATCATCCCGAAGGTCGGCGAGCACCCGGACTTCCTCATCAGCGACCTCTCCGCTCCGTACAACATCGTCGCCGCCGACAACCTCGGCTTCTCGATCCCGAAGCAGCTCGTCTCCGACGAGGTCGGCGCGTGCAACAACTGCCACCGCCTTGCCGGCGGAACGCTGCAGAACTTCGCCAAGTGGTCCACGGGCACCGGCGACGACTACTTCTCGAACATCACCGACTTCGGAAAGAAGTTCGAGAACTCGCACTGGATGCCCCCGCGCCGCGACGGCCTGACCGAGGCGAACTGGGCCGACAGCAAGTACGGCAAGGCGCTCGAGTTCATGAAGAAGTGCGCCGACAACGCGTCCGACCCCGCGTGCCTATGGGCCGACGTTCCCCGCGGCGCCTACAACAACCCGAAGGTCGATCGCTGAAGACGAGACCCACGTAGGAGGAAGGAGAGCAGCCGGAAGGCCGCTCTCCTTTCCTCGTTTTGTCGGTCACGCGTAGAAGCGCAGCACGTGCACGGCCATGCCGACCACCGAGAGCACGCCGACCACGAAGCAGATCGTCCGGTAAGGCTGCTTGCCCCAGATGTAGACGATGGAGTGGAGGAGCCGCGCCGCGACGAAGCTGCCGTAGTACGCGAGCGCGGCCTCCTTGCTCGGCCCCGTCGCCGCGTAGAGCGCGCCGACCACGAAGAACGGAACCGCCGACTCGATGAGGTTCGCGTGCGCACGTCGCACGCGCTCGACGTCGGGGTGATCGCCTTCTGCGGCGTTTACCTTGAAGAACCCGGCGTCCTCGGGGTTCGTGTAGTGCTTGGCCTTCGCGCGGACGCGCCCGGTGTACCCGGACATCACGAAGAAATGGAGCGCGACGATCGTGCTGGCGATCGCATAGGCGGCGAACGCGGGGTTGGTGGTGCCCATGGCCAGCAGAGCAACACACCTTCCACCCGTGAAGCGAGCAATCGACCGCGCCTTCTCGCGGAACAGGCGCACGGCGGCGAACGTCCCGAAGCACACGAGCGCTGCGGGGAGGCCCGTGGGATCGGAGCGTCTCAGAGCACGCGCTTCGCGAGCATCGCGACGGTCCGCGGGTCGCGGATCCGCCTTCGCAGGCCGGCGATCGTGCCGTGGAGGTCCTCGTCGCCGATGCGCCGCGCGTGGCGTCGATCGACGTCGCGCACGTTCGCGAGGATCGATCGCGCGAGCGGTTCGTCGTCGACGAGCACGACGAGCTCGAAGTCCTTGTCGTCCTCGAGGCTGCGGCAGTTCAGGTTCGTGGAGCCGTGGATCGACCAGCGCTCGTCGAAGACCGCCATCTTCAGGTGGTTGAAGTGGTTCTGGTACTCGCGCACCTCGATCCCGCATTCGAGATAGCGCGCGTACTCGTGCTCCTGCGCATCCTGGCCGAACGAGTTGTCGTTGTGCTTGCCGGACGGCACGACCAGCACGACATCGAGCGAGGGCGTGACCTTCTTGGCCTCGCAGAGCGCGTCGGTGATCGCCGGATGATACAGGTACGGGTTCTCGATGAAGATCGAGCGGCGCGCGTCCCGGATCAGCCGGAGATAGAGCTCCCGCACCTGGTTCGGCTGCGCGTTCGGCTCGTTGCAATAGACGCGCGCGTCGTGGATGCGCACCCCGCGCGGCGGACGCGTCCCGGGCACCGCCGGCTCGGGCGGGAGCTCGTCTCCGCCGTCGAGCACCCAGCGATCGCGAAAGTGCTGATCGAGCGCGACGACGATCGGCCCCTCGAACCGCGTCAGGCTGTCGTGCCATTTCCACCAGGGCTCCGGAAGGCCTGCCTTCTTGCGCTCGTCTCCCTCCTCGCGCGCGTCCTTCCGCGGGTCGAACGCGAGGTGATACATGTACTGTGCACCGACGTTGGCGCCGCCGCAGTAGCCGACGCGCCCGTCGACCACGACGATCTTGCGATGGTCGACGTGCATGTCGTCGATCGAGATGCCCTTCCGGATCTGCTCGGCGATGGAACGCAGCCGCGGGTCGAGCACCTCGACCTCGGCGTCGTAGTCGATGTTCGTGTCGCGGACGTCGACGCCCGCGGCCTTCATCGACTCGCACAGCGGCTTCACGTCCGTAGGGTCGTACTCGACGCTCGGGTCGTGGCGCATCATCCGCTTCTCGCCGGTCGAGAACGGATCGCCCATCGCCGTCTTCTCGACGTTCAGCAGCATGCGGACCTTCACGCCCGCCTTTGCCTTGCGCGACAGAGCGGCAGCCACCTCTTCGCCGATCGGATCTCGGAAGAAGAGGAACATGGATACGTGGATGAAGCTCGTCGCGGCCTCGATGTCCTCCAGAAGCGCCGGGAGGATGTGGTGACCGTCGACGAGCATCGCCGCATGATTTTCGGTCATCGGGCCCCCACGCTACGTCGGAGGGCGATCGACCACGCGGCGGCAGTCGATCGCCCTGGGCGCACGTGCGAAGCGCGTCCATGACACGCGTGTGGCGTGATCGCGCGCACGCACGAGCTCAATCGATGCAGAGCGAGCCGGTGCGGCACGTCGCAAGGCGGCTGACCTTGTCGAACGGATTGCCGCACTTCTCGTTGCGGATCTCCTGGAGGCAGTTCGACAGCTTCTCGTCCTTGATCCCGCGCGGGCACTCGCCAGGGCGGAGATCGGCCTCGAGATCGTGACGCTCCTCGCGACGGCAGGCCGCTTCGTCCTTGTACTTCTCCTTGTCGCCGAGCTGGTTGCAGGCCTTCGCACGATCGCAGCGCGCGTCGGTGAGGCGGCGGACCGCGTCCTCGTTGCTGACCACGCCGGCGCCGGTCGTGGTCACGCCGCTTGCGGGAGCGCTCTCGTGGTTGCACGCAATGACGAGCACGGCGGCCGTGGCGAAAAAGATCATCGTACGTTTCATGGTGATTCCTCCAAAGACGGGGTTGTGGCTGCGCGGGCGCACCTTGCAACCGGCATTCCGCACGCGTGCGACACCCGAGCGCTCGGCACGGTCGCGCTGATATCCTCGCGGCATGCTGCGTGTTGGGCTCGTCGGGACCGGGGACGCCGGGAAACATCACGCGCGCGCGCTCACGACCGTCGCAGGGGAAGGTCGCCTCACCTGGAGCGCGGTCTGCGCGCGTGATGCGAAACGGCTCGCGCGCTTCCGCGAAGAGCTCGCGGTCCCGGAGAGCGTCGCCACGTTCGGAACCCTCGAGGCGCTCATCGACGCACGCGCCTGCGACGCAGTGATCCTCGCGACGCCCGACGGCGTTCATCCCGAGCAGGTCGAGCGTGCTGCGCGCGCAGGCCTCCACGTCCTCGTCGAGAAGCCGCTTGCGCTGACCCGCTCCGGAGGAGAGAGAGCGGTCGCCGCCGCGCGCGTGTCCGATGTCCATCTCGCGGTCGGCTATCACCTCCGCCATCACGCCGCGCATCGGACGCTCCTCGCGCGAACGAACGAGCTCGTGGGGAACGTACGGACGATCTTCGTCCGATGGGCGTGGCCCGATCCCGCGACCGACGGCTGGCGCGCGAAGGGAGACGGCGCGCGCTTCTGGAGCCTCGCGGCGCTCGGGACGCACGCCATCGACCTCGCGATGTGGCTCGCGCGCGAGGACCACGCCTCGGACGTCGCGGCGCTTCTCGACCCGCCGAGCGGCATCGATCGCGGAGCCGAGGTGACGATGCGCCTCGGGAGCATCCTCGCGCACGTCTCGGTGTCGGTCGCGCATCGCGCCGTCTCGCGCGTGATCGTCAGCGGCGATGCCGGCGAGCTCGAGGCGACAGGAACGCTCGGCGCGCGCGGCGACGGTGAGCTCTGGCACCGCGCGCCACGACAGGCTCCCGTCGCCATCGCCTTCGAAGCGGAGAATCCGTACGCTGCTCAGGTCCGCGACTTCCTCGGGCGCGCACGCGCTCCGGGGACCTTCTCGGACGACGCGTCGCTGCTGTCGAACCTCGACGTCCTCGACCGGATCACCACTCTCACCACGCAAGGAGCCTCATGAGCCTCACGCGCGACACCTTCTGCTCCTTCTGCGGCACGGCCTACGAGACGCCGCTGAAGTACCCGCGCACGTGCACGGGCTGCAAGACGCAGGTCTGGGCAAACCCGATCCCGGTGTCCGTGGTGCTCGTCCCCGTCATCGGCGACGGCCGCACGGGGCTGCTCGTCGTCCGCCGCGCGATCGAGCCGCGCAAGGACAAGCTCGCGCTCGTGGGCGGGTTCCTCGAGGAGCACGAGACCTGGGCCGAGGGCGGCGCGCGAGAGATCCGCGAGGAGACCGGCGTGGTCGTCGATCCCACGAAGCTCACGGCGTTCTGGTTCACGTCCACGGCGCCGCGCCCGAACCGCGTGCTCCTCTTCTCCGTCGCCGAGCCCCTCGACGCGTCGAAGCTCGGCCCCTACGTGAAGAACACGGAGACGTCGGAGCGCGGCCTGGTGTTCGGACCGGACGGGCTCGACGACGTGTTCGCGTTCCCGCTCCACGCCGAAGCGGCACGGCGCTTCTTCGCGGAGCGGGGCCTCACGGGAGAGCACGCGTATGTCCAAGCCTGAGCGCGCCGCGCAAACCGGGGTCGCACGCGTCGATACGTTCGCGTATCGCGGCAAGACGTATCAGGTCCCCATCTTCGATATCGAAGATCCCGTCGTGCTCACGGCGCGGAAGACCGATATCGAGCTACCGGATCCTGCGGATTCGCCCGTCCTGCGATGTGTGAATTCGACGTGGGACCTCGCGCAGTTCGAAGTGCCGCGGAGGCCGATTTCCCTGGGCGATCTGACGACCGAGGAGCTCGCGGTCTTCACGCGACCGAACGCGGTTCGCGTCCTCGACATGCCCATCAAGATGCCCGATTCCGCGGAATACCGATTACCGCGCGCGCTCCGACAATTCGCAGGAGCGCTCCAGCGGATCATCGATGTCGAGCACCGGGTGAATCCCCGCCACGCCGACTACCACGCATATCTCACGATCGATCAGCGGTGGGTCGAGCCGGGGACGCTTCATCGCGAAGCGCCGTGCCACGTCGACGGCTTCCAGGGCGCGCGGTGGAATCCGAAGTGCCTGACGAACCACACGTACACGGTCTCCGACGTGCTGCCGACCGCCTACTACGTCCAGCCCTTCGACTTCACGGGTCTCGACGAGCGGCTCCACGATTACTTCTGGGAGATGAACGCGCAGGTCGCCGACACGAACGAGGCGCACCGCTGGCAGCCGCGGCCCGCGGAGCTCACGTTGATGGACTGCTACTGCGTCCATCGCGGCGTCGAGAACGACGGCACCGAGCGCGTGTTCCGGACATGGCTGCGCTTGTCGTTCGAGGAGCGGCGCCGCGTGTTCGATCGCCTCGGCAACGCGCACAACCCGCTCTTCGACTATGAGTGGGCCATGGTCGATCGCGACATCGAGCAACTCGGGCTCCGCGCGTTCCGGGACACGGGCGACGCGTCGCTCCGCGTGTTCCCGTGGCAGGACCTCGAGGGCAAGGCGCTGCCCGAAGGCGCGCCGAAGACGAAGCCGCGCCTCCGCCACGCCTGATGCACAAAGCGCTGTCGCTCGATCTCCTCGACAACCGCTACCCGTCGCTCCACGGGCTGCGCGTGATCGCGATCGTGAGCGTGGTCCAGTTCCACGTGACCTGGATCTTCGCCGGCGAGAACGGCATCCGCCTCGATCGCGACTTCACGGCGTCGTCGCTCACCGTGTTCTTCGGCATGGACCTGTTCTTCATGCTGAGCGGGTTCTTGATCGGGTCGATCCTGCTTCGCTCGCTCGAGAAGAACGGCACGCAGAACCTGCAGCGCTTCTACATCCGGCGCGTATCGCGCACGTTCCCGTCCTATTACGTGGTGCTCACGTTCCTCGCGCTCACGACGCCGCTCACGGCCTCGCAGCTGCGGCATCTGCCGTGGGAGTACCTGTACGGCACGAACTTCCTGTCGCTGCTGCGCACGGACGTGATCATGTTCTGGGGCTGGTCGCTCGCGCTCGAGGAGCAGTTCTATCTGACGGTCCCCATCCTCTTCTTCGTGCTGCATCGGCTGAAGACCGATCGCGCGCGATTGATCCTGCTGACGGCGGTGTGGCTCCTCGCGCTCGTGATCCGCCTCGTCGTCTATTACAAGCGCGCGCCCTGGACCGACCTCGCGCTCTACGAGGCGCTCTACTTCCGGCCGCACACGCGCTTCGACACGCTCGTCGCCGGCATCATCCTCGCGTTCGTGCACAACCGCTGGGGCGACCGCGTCACGAAGTGGCTCGTGCAGCCGTTCCATCGCGCGCTCCTCGGGCTGATGTCGCTCGCGTGCCTTTGGCTGCTCGTGCAGCCGTGGATGTTCGGCAAGGAGCACGTGCAGATGGTGCACGTGTTCGCGTGGGGCACGGTCACGAGCATCATGTACTTCGGATGGCTGCTGCTGCTGATCCACGGAGACACGCAGGGCTGGATCCATCGCGCGCTCTCGGCGTCGATCTTCCGGAGCATCGCGACGCTCGGGTACGGCGTGTACCTCGTGCACATCCCGCTGTGCGACTACCTGATCGTCCCGGCGGCGCAGGCGATGGAAGCGCGGCATGTCCCGATGGTGATCGTGTGGCCGGTGGCGCTCGTCGCGCTGCTCGTCTCGTCGCTGGCGCTCGCGTACGTGATGCACGTCGTGATCGAGAAGCCGTCGCTGCGGGTGAGGGAGCGACTGGCCGCCTGAGCTAGCGCGAGCACCAAACAGCGCGTTTTCAGCCCTTAACGCCCGCGCCCTTACGGCCGTTTCTTCTCTCGTGAGAAACAATCCCCAAGCCCGCTTCGGCCTCCCCGACATCTCCGCTCGCTCGAGGGCGGACTCGATCCCGATACCGGTCGGAGACCGCCGCAGGCATCCTCGGTACGCGCTGAGCCTCGCCATCACGCTCCAGGGCGACAACAACTTCTACGCCGGGCTGTCCGAGGACATCTCGGAGGGTGGCGTGTTCATCGCGACGCATCACCTGCTCGCGATCGGGACGCCCGTCGTCCTCTCGTTCACGCTGCCCTTTTCGGAGGAGCCGCTCTCGGTGCTCGGGACGGTCGCGTGGGTGCGCGGTCCGACCGCGACCGCGAAGACGCACAACGTCTTCGGCGGCTCGGTGATGCCGGGCGTGATCCCGGGGATCGGCATCCGCTTCGACCACATCGATCCCGAAGCGCTCGGCGCGATCAGGGACTTCATGCGCCATCGCCGGCCGGTGTTCTTCGACGCGTGATCAGGGATCGAACGGCTCGCCGAAGCCCTCGTGCGGGAGCTCGACCTCTTTCGTCTCGTCGAACATGTCGCTGATCCACACGAGCCTGCCCGGATCGGTGTCGAACACGAAGCGCGCGGATCTGGGCCCCGCCTCGCCGACCTCGAGGATCGTCACGCGGAGCCCGCGCACGGCGAGCTGATCTCCGGCGCGGAGCTGCGCGGCTTCGCTGCGATACAGGTTCCGCTCGCCGATCGGATAGAGCGTCCTCCCCTCGGTCGCGACGAGATCGACGGTGAGCGCATCGCGGCGGAGGGCGAGCACGTGCCCCGCCTGCGCGAGCACGCACCAGCGCCGCGGAGGTCGACCGCGCGCGTCGAGCGCGAACGGCGCGAAGAACACGCCGGCCATGCCACGCATGATTCCGATCTCGGCCTTCGTCGTGGGCACGCCCACGCGCTGTCGGAGCCATGCGACGCGCGTCGCGAAGTCCGACGCATCGAGGCGATGCTTGCGCGCCTCTAGCCACGCCGTTCCCGGTCCGTGCACCAGATGCGTGAAGCCGAGCCCGAGCGCGGCGAGTGACGCGAGGCTCGCGGCGCGACCACGCGATACTGTCGCTTCGCCTTTCCCTGGAAACCACGCGCGCTCGATCACGATGGCGACGACGACCGCGACACCGACCATGCTCACACCGAGCAGACGACGCGCGGGCACCACGGCGAGCGTGGGCACGAGCGCGAGCGCCGAGCCCACGAGCAGCCACACCGCGGCGTTCCGCGAAGGTGCCGGCAGCGCCGCGAGCGCACGACGCACCGGTACGACCAGGCCGGCTGCGACCGCGACGACGATCGCCGCGAGCAGCCATCGCGCGAGGCCGAGCCGCCAGGCCTCCGCGTCGAGCGTGAGCCACCCGGTGGCGAGCAGCGCCACGGCATGCCACGGCGCGCCGGCGAGGAACTCGCCCGGGTCGCGGATCGGATCCGAGTAGAAGCCGGAGCCCGCGGTGCCGTATCCGAGCACGCCGCGCACCGCGAGATACGCAAGCGCGGGTACGAGGAACGGCGCCCATCCGCCGATGCGACGCGGCACGCTCTCGCGACGAACGACATCCATCGCGAGCACGTAGCCGCCGAAGCACAGCGCGTATTCGCCGCCGCCGAGCAGCGCGAGCGCGAAGAACGCGCCCGCGAGCGCGCCGTCACGCAGGCTTCGTCCGTCGCGCCAGCGCGCTTGCGCGGCGAGGGCGAGCGCGCCGAACACGAGACACACGAGCGTCTCCCGGTTCGCGACCCACGCGATCGGGAGCGCATGACAAGGCGCAAGCGCGAAGATCGCCGTCGCCATGAGCGCGATGCGTGCGGAGAAGATCTTCCGATACAGCGAGCGCACCGCGAGCACCGCTGCAACCCACCACACGAGCGAGTGCAGGTGCATCGGCAGCGGCGCGTGAGAGAACACGCGATGGTCGACCCACAGGAGCGCGCTCGAGAGCGGACGGAAGAAGCGAATCGTCAGCTTCGGATGCGACCACCACGGCAGGAGACCGCGATCGGTCAGTGCGGTGCGATCGGCGTCGTCGACGAAGTCGTAGAGATTGAATGCGTTCCGCGGCGCGGGGAACGTCCCCTCGACCATCGCGCCTTGCAGGTGATCGTCGAGGAAGAGCGGTGTGAGCACCGCGGGTGAGAAGAGAAGTGCGCCGACTGCGAGCAGGATGGTCAACTCGAGCAGCGGTCTGCGCGATTTCTTTCGCGTCTCCGTACGCGGCGTGGAGCCAATGTAGGATGCATCTTTCGCCTTTATTTCAGGCGTTGACGCGTCGCGCGATTCTCGGTCGCTCATGCGGAAAGACTCTGTAAGCCGATCGGGACTAAATTTTCGAAAGCCATGACATAGAGTCCCCGCCGTGAAGTACGCAACCTTGTCAAAGTCCGCGTTCGTCGTCACCGCCCTTCTCGGAGCGCTCGCCGCCTGCGCCAACAGCGCCGACGTTCCGCCCGAAGAGACAGCAGCCGAGCCGACGGAGCCGACGCCCGAGACCAAGCTCCCTGCGTCCACGCCCAGCACCGCACCGACCTCGGCGCCGGAGAAGAAGTGCGCGCCGTCCTGCGCCACGGATTCGGACTGCACCAACAGCTGCCCTGCTCTCGCAGGCGGTGTGCAGTGCTGCGACACCAAGACGAAGACGTGCTGGGGCTCGAAGACGTCGTCCTGCCCGAAGCCGGTCGACACCGCCGACGCAGGCGATCCGCCGCCCGCGTACTGACGGTTCCCGTATGCTCCCTGTTCGATCGCCGTCGTGGGCGGCAACAGGGAGGCAGTGAATGACGGAGAAGTACCGGCTCGTCACGCGCAGTGATTTCGACGGTCTCGTCTGCGCCGTGCTCCTGAAGGAGCTCGGAATGCTGGACGAGATCAAGTTCGTCCATCCGAAGGACATGCAGGACGGGAAGATCGAGGTCACGAGCCGCGACATCACGACCAATGTCCCGTACGTCCCGGGCGTGCACCTGGCCTTCGACCATCACGCGAGCGAGGCGACGCGCGTGAAGGACAAGCCGGCGAACCACATCATCGATCCGCATGCGATGAGCGCGGCACGCGTGGTGTACGACCACTTCGGCGGCGCTGCGAAGTTCCCGCGCATCAAGGAAGACATGATGACCGCGGTCGACAAGGCCGACGCGGCGCGCTTCTCCAGAGAAGAGATCCTCGATCCCAAGGGCTGGGTCCTCCTCAACTACCTCATGGACCCGCGCACCGGCCTGGGTCGCTTCCGCGAGTTTCGCATCTCGAACTACCAGCTCATGATGGAGCTGATCGACGCCTGCCTCACGATGAGCGTCGACGAGATCCTGAAGCTCCCCGACGTGAAGGAGCGGCTCGATCTCTACACGAAGCACCACGCCGAGGCGCAGGACCAGCTCCTGTGCTGCTCGAGGGTGCACGGGAACCTCGTCGTGCTCGATCTTCGCACGCAGGAGATCATCCACCCGACGAACCGCTTCATGATCTATGCGCTCTTCCCCAAGTGCAACATCTCGATCCACGTGATGTGGGGACTGAAGAAACAGAACGTCGTGCTCGCGACGGGCAAATCGATCCTCGACCGCAGCTCGAAGACGAACATCGGCGACCTGATGTTGAAGTACGGCGGCGGCGGCCACGAGGCCGCCGGCACCAGCCAGCCCGACACGGA
>JAQBQJ010000133.1 GCA_028287065.1 Labilithrix sp.
TGGAGGCGAGACCACTCCGCGTACCTCCGCGTCTCCGCGTCTCCGCTTGTTTCTCGATCTCCACCCAGCCCGCTCACCGCCGGCCGCGGCCCTGGCCCCACTTCGGGCTTTGCGAGATCAGCTTCGCGACCAGCGCCGTCCAGCCCGTCTGGTGCGTCGCGCCCAGGCCCGTGCCGTCTTCGCCGTGGAAGTACTCGTAGAACGTCACGAGGTCGCGGAAGTGAGGATCCGACTGCATCTTGCTGTCGTTCGAGCCTCCGTCCGCGGGTCGTCGACCCGACGCATCGCGCATGAACAGTGACGCCAGGCGCTGCGACAGCTCGCTCGCGACCTCCCATAGATTCATGTAGCGGCCCGAGCCCGTCGGGCACTCGATGCGGAAGCTCTCGCCGTAGTAGTGGTGGTACTTCTGCAGCGCCTCGATCATCAGGTAGTTCACCGGGAACCACACCGGTCCGCGCCAGTTCGAGTTGCCGCCGAAGAGACCCGTCGACGACTCGCCGGGCTCGTAGTCGACGCGATGCCTCACGCCGTCGAGCTCGACCTCGTACGGCTCCGTCATGTGCACGCGAGAGAGAGCGCGCACGCCGTGCGGTGACAGGAACTCCGTCTCGTCGAGCACGCGCGCGAGCACGCGCGCCAGTCGATCGCGATCGAGGATCGAGAGCAGCCGGCGCTTTCCCGTGCCGATCTCGACGGCGTCCATGCGGCCCGCGAACTCGGGGCGGTTCGAGATGAACCACTTCGCGCGCTTCACGAAGTCCGGGAAGCGCTCGAGCGCCGCCTCTTCGATGGTCTCGACGGCGAAGATCGGGATGAGACCGACCATCGAGCGCACCCGCATCGGCACGTTCCCGCGTCCGGGCAGGTGGAGCATGTCGTAGAAGAAGCCGTCCTCTTCGTTCCACATGCACATGCCGTCCTCCTGCTGCTCGCACATCGCGTGCGAGATGAGGAGGAAGTGCTCGAAGAACTTGTTGGCGACGTCCTGGTAGCTCGGGCTCGTGGTCGCGAGCTCGAGCGCGATCGCGAGCAGGTTCAGGCAGTACATGCCCATCCAGCTCGTCGCGTCCGCTTGCTCGAGGAGGCCGCCTTGCGGCAGCGCGTTCGAGCGATCGAACACGCCGATGTTGTCGAGCCCGAGGAAGCCGCCCTGGAAGACGTTGTTGCCCGATGCATCCTTGCGGTTCACCCACCAGGTGAAGTTCAGGATCAGCTTCAGGAACACCTTCTCGAGGAAGTCGTGATCCGCCTTGCCGGTGCGCTTGCGATCGATCTGGAAGACGCGCAGCGCCGCCCACGCATGGACCGGCGGGTTCACGTCGCCGAACGCCCACTCGTACGCCGGGAGCTGCCCGTTCGGATGCATGTACCATTCACGCGTCAGGAGAACGAGCTGCTCCTTCGCGAGATCGGGGTCGACGATCGCGAGCGGGATGCAATGGAACGCGAGGTCCCACGCGGCGTACCAGGGGTACTCCCACTTGTCCGGCATGCTCAGCACCTCGCTGTTGAAGAGGTGCCGCCACTCGCGATTGCGTCCGCGCTTCCGATCCGGCGGCGGCGCAGGGCCGCCCGGGTCGCCCGCGAGCCAGCGATTGATGTCGAACGCGTAGTACTGCTTCGACCACAGGAGCCCCGCGAGCGCCTGTCGCTCCACGTTCGCGGCCTCGGGCGAGAGCTGCGCAGGCGCTACCGCGGCGTAGAACTCGTCGGCCTCGCGCCTGCGGAGCGCGCACACGTCGTCGAAGCCGGCGAACGGCGCGAACGCGTCCTCCACGCCCTTCGTCGCGAACCGGGCGCGGAACACCCTCGTCTCCCCGGGGCCGAGCTCGCACGTGAACCGGCCCGCGGCCTTCGTGCCCGCGCGCGCAGGACTGACGGCCGAGCGCTGCTTGTTCACGACGTACGCGTGGAAGGCGTCCTTCACGTACGACGTCTTGTTCGGCGTCCCGAAGAGCGCCGACGTGTTCGTCTCGTTGTCCGTGAAGATCAGCTCCTTCGCGCCGTCGACCCAGATGCGGACCTTGCCGTGGTACGCGTCGGTGCCTTCGATGTACGACGACTCGTCCTGCGGCGAGTACACCGCGCGGAGCTCCGGCTTGTTCGCGCTGCGCGTCTTCTGACCGTCCCACGACCACGTGTTGCGGTACCAGAGCTGCGGGAGCACATCGATCGGCGCGGGATCCGGACCGCGGTTCGTGACGGAGATGCGCACGAGGATGTCGTCGGGCGAGGCCTTCGCGTATTCGAGCTCGACGTCGAAGTAGCGATCGTCGTCGAACACGCCCGTGTCCTGGATGCGCGGCGAAGGCCGATGCTTTCCGGACTCGCGGCCCATCTGCCGGAGGCGTTCGTACGGGAACTCGCGCTGCGGGTACTTGTAGAGTGCACGCGAGTAGGAGTGCGTGGGCGTGGCGTCGAGGTACCAGTAGAGCTCGCCGACGGTCTCGCCGTGATTGCCTTCGGGTCCGCTGAGCCCGAAGAGACGCTCCTTGAGAAACGGGTCCTTTC
>JAQBQJ010000176.1 GCA_028287065.1 Labilithrix sp.
AAACAGAGGGGCAACCCTCCAGCTCAGGTTCCGCGCTTCCGCGCTTCTCTTTCAATCTCGGTCTCTTCGCGCTTTCGCGCTTTTCTCAGGCTTCTCGACTCTTCGCCTCCACGCGCGTAGCCACTCCGTACACCGCCATCGCGAGCGCGCACACGAGCCCGAGACCTGCATAGATCGACCAGATCGCGAACGGGTCGCGCGGGCCGACCTTTGGCAGGTACTTCGCGACCAGGAAGCCCGACGCCTGCCCGCCGATCCACGCGCCGATCGCGAACGGCACGAACGCCAGGCCCATGTACATGCCCGCCTTGCCCTTCGGCGCGAAGCTCGCGATGTGCGCGTAGAAGCGATGCGAGAACGTCATCTCCGCGAACGCGAAGATCGCCCCCGAGAGACACGCGCCCGCGAGCGACTGGAACGAGCCCATCACGAGCATCGAGATCGATCCGATCACCACGCCGAGCGTCATCGCCGTGACCGGCTTCAATCGCTTCACGGCGTTCGTCACGAAGCCCTGGAAGATCGCGATGAGCGCCGGATTGATGAGCGTGATGATCTCGAGCGGCGCCTTCGCGTCGATGTGCCGCGTCACGTACTGCGGGAACGTGAAGTAGAACTGCTCGGCCATGAAGTAGAAGCCGGCGAACACGACGAGGAAGCTCGCGAAGCGTACGTTGCGAAGCGCCGTCGTGTAGCCGCGCAGCACCACCTGCAGGCCCGGGCCCTTCGCCTTGTCGCCCGCATCCGCCGGCTCCGTGTACGCGAAGATCGCGAGGCCGAGCGCGCCGAGGCTCGCGGCGATCGACGTCGCCGCGACGAGACGCAGCGCTACGAACGTGCGCACGAGATACGCGAGCGACTTTCCGACGACGCTCCCCGAGTTCACCATCCGATAGAAGATGCCGAAGCCCTCCGCTTCGCGCCCCGGAGGGCTCGTGCGCACGACGGTGCCGGTGATGACGGGCTTCAGGAACCCGCCCGAGATCGCGACCACCGCCAGCGACAGGATGACCGGCACCTTGCTCGGGAACGCGAGCAGGCACGAGTAGCCGACCGCATATCCGAGGAAGGCGATGATCAGCGAACGCTTGAACGTGATCCGGTCCGCGATGGCGCCGCACGGGATCGGCGCCATCGAGCCGACGAAGCGGAAGTTGCCGAGGACGATGCCGACCTCGGGATCGGTGAACTTCACGACGTTCGACAGGTACAGCGCGAGCCCGACGTACACGCCGTAGTGCGCGAGCCTCTCGAGCAGCTCGATCGCGTTCGCGTAATAGAACGTGCGCGGAAAGGGCTGCTTCGGCGAAGCGGTCATGTCTGCCATCGGTCACCCAGCGCGAGCTCGAGGAGCTCGGCAGGCCGAGCGGGATCGTCGCGATCGACGACGAGCCAGGCGCGGCCCGCGTTCCGGTCGTCGAGCGCGATGCCTTCGGCCTTGTCGAGCAGCGGCTCGCCACGCTCGTCGAGGATCGGCGCGTGCTCGGCCTCGCGCGCGCGATCGTCGAGACGCCCGATCACGACGCCGCTCACCGGACCGTCCCGCGTCGCATCCGGGCTCGCCTCGGCGCATGCGAGGAACGCCGTCCATCGGCCATGCGTCGCGACGCCGTCCGTGAACGTGAGGCGCGTCCCGCCGCTCGCGCCGAGCTCCCACGTGACGACGTCGCGCACGGGCGGACACGGGGCGTCGCCGCGAAGGTAGGCGACGAGCGATCGGCGATCGATCCTCGCCGTGGCATCGCTCGGCTCGAGCCCTCCGCACGCGGCACCGTTTCCACGCTGGAGAAGGATCACGTCGTCGCCCGCGAGCGCGGCGCCCTCGACGTTGAGCTCGGACCCGCAGAAAAGAGCCTGTGCGCGCATCGCGTCGTACAGCTCGGGAGCCTCGACCACGGTGACACGAGCGCTCACGTCGCGTGGGTCGTCGATCAGCACGACGCGTTCGCGTGCGCGCGTCGAGCCGGACCCGAACGCGACGAGCAGTCGTCCGTCGTCGAGCGCGAGGCACGCTTCGAGATCGAGCTTCGCCTTCTTGTTGCCGCGCGCGTCGCCGAACTGGCGCACCCCGTCGTACGCGGGCAGCGCCACGTCGTGCACGACGACCGGCGCCGCCGCCGCTCCCGCACCGTCGATCACCGCGAGGAAATTGGCGTCGTCCTGGACGACCGCGAGCGTCGAAGGCCCGAGGCGCGCGAGCGCGGAGCCGGCGCGCACGTGCGCGGGACGATCGAGGCCGGGATCGGCGCCGCGCGCATAGAAGAGCGGCGTGCGCCCGACGACTCGCGCCGACAGAGACGGGGTGGGCGCGGCGACGACGCGCGCCACGACGCGGGTCATCAGCGCGACTCGTACACCTTGAGCGCCGGAAGCTCGAGCACCGTGAGGAACCCGCCCTTGCCGCAGCCCGTATCGATGACGACGACGTTCTCGCCGACCCACATGTCGAGCGGATCCTCGGGCGTGAAGCTCGAGAGCTCGGGCGGCAGGTTCTCCGTGGCGGTGTGACCGCACACGACACGCTTGCCGCGATAGCCCTGGAAGAAGCGCATCGTGCGCACCCACAGGAGCTGCGTGGGGTTCTCCGTCTCGGACGGGTGAAGCCACTTGCCGTCCTTCTCGACGAGTCCCGCATGGACGTAGATCGCGTGCTCGTCCTCGTAGAAGTACGGGAGCGCGTTCATCCAATCGACGACGTCGTCGGGGAGGAACTCGCCGTGCTGCATGGTCTGCAGCTCCTCCTTGGTGGGGATCTCCATCTCGCCGCACGGCTGACCGCGGTACGAGCGGAGCGTCGCGAGGCAGCCGTTCGCGACGGGGATGACGAACTCGGGCCAGCCGCCGGATGCGACGCGAAGCCACCCGTCCTCGTGGTTGCCGCGAAGGCAGACCAGCTTGCCGGGGACTCGCTTCGGGAGCTCCTTCCGGACGAAGTCGATCACCTGCGCGCTCTCCGCGCCGCGATCGAGGTAGTCCCCCATCAGGACCATCGTGTCCTGAGCGTCGAGCGTGGGGAGCTTCTTGATGGCCTTTTCGAGGGCCGCGAGGTCGCCGTGGATGTCGCCGACCGCGAACGTGCGGTTCGCCATAGGACGGCTAGGATATCCGCCGATGCGCGGCCCGGATAGCGAAAGGATGACGCTTCGAGAGCACCTCCGTGACGGTCCGTTCGCGCTCGCCATGTCCTCCGGTTTCTTCTCGTTCTTCGCGCATACCGGGTTCCTGACCGTCCTCGAGGACGAAGGCCTGCTCCCGTCGCGCGCGTCCGGTTCGAGCGCCGGCGCGCTCGTGATGGGCACGTGGGCGGCGGGCCTCGACGCGCCCGATCTCGCGCGCGAGCTCGACCAGCTCGAGCGCCGCCACTTCTGGGACCCCGGGATGGGCGCGGGCTTCCTGCGCGGACGGCTCTTTCGCGATCGCCTCGAGCAGCTCCTTCCGAACCGCGCCTTCGACGCGTGCAGGATTCCGGTCGCGGTGTCGGCCTTCGAGGTGAGGTCGCGCCGCACGCGCGTGCTCACGAGCGGTGATCTCAGCGCCGCCATCCAGGCTTCGTGCGCGGTGCCGCTCCTGTTCCATCCGGTCGCCATCGACGGGCGCTCGTACCTCGACGGCGGCATCCTCGATCGGCCCGGCCTCGCGGGCATGCCGGCGAGCGAGCCGCGCGTCCTCTTCCATCACATCGGATCGAAGTCCGCGTGGCGCATGAAGCTCGAGGTGCCGCGACGCCCGGGGATGGTCACCGTCGTTCTCGAGAACCTGCCGCGCTCCGGCCCGTTTCGCCTCGAGGCGGGACGCGAGGCGTTTCGCGCCGCGCGCGCCGCGATGAAACGTGCGCTCGAGACGAAGATCGAAGACGGCGTCGTGATCGCGGCGTGAGGACGCTCAGCCCTCGAAACGAGGTCGCTGCGTCGACACCCTTCGCGCGAGCGACTTCGCCACGCGGAAGCCGAGCCCACTCCCTCGCGAGAGCGCATACGAGCCGCCGCGCGATGCGGCGCGCGCCCACTTGTGATCCTGGTTCCAGTTTCCCGAACGGATTTCGCGCCACGACGACTCGCCGCGGTCGGTGCCCTCGGCGGGCTCGGCCTCCGCCTCGAGCTCGCCTGCCGACTTGCTGCCGAAGATGTCGCCGACCCACTCGCGGATCCCTCCCGCCATGTCGCGGACGCCGTACGGCGACTCGTCGTTCGGGAACGTGCCGTTCGGCTCCGGCTGCTGCGTGAACGGTCGCGAGTCGCGCATCTTGCAGAACGTCGGATCGAAGCGATCGCCCCACGGATACGCCCGCCCGTCGACGCCGCGCGCGGCCTTCTCCCACTCGAGCTCGGTCGCGAGCCGGAGCGACGACGACGTTCGCCGCGCCATCCACCGGCAGTACGCACGCGCGTCGAACCAGTCGATCAGACAGACAGGGACGTCGGCATCGCGCTCCTGCGGGAACATCTTGCGCGCTTCACCCTCGACGAGCTGCTCGTACGGCGCCCACCCGTTCGGGCCCTTGACGACGATCATGCCTTCGGAGCCACGCATGTCCGACGGCGCGCGCTTGCGTGCGAGCGCCGGGTCGGTGCTGTCGAGATCGTCGAGAAAGCGACAGTATTCGCGGAAGGTCGTCGGAAACCTCGCGATCGCGAAGTCCGCCACGTGCGGCTGCTGTCGCGGTAACGCGTTGTACGCCTCGGAGTCGCCGCCGATGATGGCGGTGCCGCCCGGCACGTAGACGAAGCCTTCGCCGATCTCGTCCTCGGCGTACAGGTTCAGCTCGCCGTCGTGCTTGTCGCCGCGGCCGATGACGATCGGATAACGCACATCGCGGAAACCTGCGCTCTTCACGACGAGGACGTAGCTCCCCGGCTCGAGCCGGACATCGCGGATGGGCGTTCGACCGAGGTAGCGCTCCTCGGAAGGGACGAGCAGACGATCGCGCTCGTGATAACGCTGCGCGACGACGTGCGCGCCGTTCGGATTCGTGCGCAGCGAGAGGCTCGCGTCGGCGTGGAGCAACGCAGCGTATTTGCCGCGATCGTGCTCCATCACGAGCGCCTCGTAGTAGACCTGCTGCGCGGCTGCGCGCTGCGTCTCTGCCTCGCGTGCGCGCGACCAGTACAGCTCGGCGAGGCCGGCGTGCGCCTCTTCGGAGTCCGCGTCGTAGCCGATCGCCTTCGTGTAGAGCTCGATCGCCTCGGCGAGGACGAGCGCGGCGTCTTTGTCGGCGCGCACGGCGCCGTCTTCGAGCTGCCAGCCCGGGCGCTTCTTGTCGACGGGCTCCCAGCCCTTGATCGGGGCGAGCAGCTCTTCGGCTTGCTCGGCGAGACGCGTGCGATCTTCTTCCAGCTTCGCGAATCGCTCCACGATTTCGTGGGCGCGCGCGCAGAGCGCACGAGCCTCTTCGCGTCGACGCTCGCGTTCCTTCGCACCTTCGAGGAACTCCTCGATGCGTCGCGCGATGTCGTCGCACGAGGCCGGCCGTTCGGCGGGCTCCTTCGCGAGCATCTGCATGCACAGGTCTTCCAGCAAGAGCGGCGTCCCCGGCGCGACCTCGCGCGGCAGCCTCGGCTCCTTCGTGCACGTGGCGAGGATGATCTCCGGCGTGATCCTCCCCTCGAAGGGGCCGACGCCGGTGAGCATCTCGTAGAGGACGACGCCGAGCGCGAAGACGTCGATGCGATGATCGACGGCGTCCCATTCTCCGCGCAGGACCTCGGGCGCCATGTAGCCCACCGTTCCGGCGGGATCCGAGATGCCCGGCGGCGGAACGGAGCCATCGCCGTGGAGAAGCAGCGTGCTCTGCGGCTCGAGGCGCGCGATGCCCCAGTCCGCGAGATAGACCTCGCCGAAGTCACCGAGCAGGATGTTCTCCGGCTTCACGTCGCGATGGATGACGCCGCGCGAATGGGCATATGCGAGCGCGCGCGTCAGCTGGAGGAACACGCCGACGAGACGCGCCGTCGGCCATTGCGCGCGCAGCGCGGGCGTCGCGAGGACGTGACGGAGCGTCCGTCGCTTGACGACACGCATCGTGTAGAACGGCTGCCCGTCGGCCGCCGCGCCGAGGTCGTAGACCGGGATGATGTTCGGGTGCTCGAGCTGCGCCGTGATGCGCGCCTCGTCGACGAAGCGCGAGCTCGCGATGGGATCGCCGGACTTCTGGCGCTGGAGAGTCTTGAGCGCCACGACGCGGCGGACCTCGCGATCGAGCGCGGCGACGACGTCACCGACGCCGCCGGAGCCGAGGGGTTCGCGCAGCGTGTAGCGCGCGCCCTCGATGCGGCCGGGCATGTCTTCTTCGGGGAGCCGCGTCGGCGGCAGCGAGCCCGCGAAGTCGCTCGCTTG
Source organism: Labilithrix sp. (assembly GCA_028287065.1). Taxonomy (GTDB): domain Bacteria; phylum Myxococcota_A; class Polyangia; order Polyangiales; family Polyangiaceae; genus Labilithrix. The sequence continues at coordinate 6,334 of JAQBQJ010000176.1, forward strand.
CGTGTCGGCGGTCGCGCGCTCGCTCGTGAGCGCCCTCATGCGCTCGGGATCGAGGATGCGCGCGAAGAGCTCGCGCGCGTCGAGCTTGCTGCCTTGCGCAGACCATCGGCATGCGACGACCCACACCTCTTGAGGCGTGATCCAACCGCGAGCCGCCGCCTCCATCGCCACCGCGTGGACGTCCTGGATCTTCATGACGCTCGACGCGCGAAGGTATCAGCTATTCGGTCGTGATCGGCTGCACGCTGAGGGCGTTGTTCGTGCAGTCGAACGAGATCGTTACCGGGCAGCTCGAGCGCGCCATGTTCGCGAGCATGACGAGCGCCGAGCGGCTGTCGAACGACCTTCCGTTCCGGACGTGAGCATCCCACGCGTTCGCGAGGCCGTTGCAACGACCCTTGATCGGGTTCGGCGGGATGATCGGGTTCGGCGGAATGATGACGTGCGACGGAAGGTGCTGCGTGAAGTCGGTGTGCTTGTAGTAACCGAACGCGTTGCCGGGCGGCACCTTGCCTTCGATGAGGCCGTCGCTCGACACGTCGACGAGCGTGATGTCCGTCGTCCCGCTGGTCGTGCACGACGTCGCGGGGGCGGTGGGCGTCGAGCCGCCAGCGTTGCTGCCGTTGCCGCCGCCGAGCGCGCCGGCGCCTTCGCCGAGGTTCTCGCCGTCGGTCGGCGATGCGCTGCTGCACGCGACGGCAAGCGCCGCGACGGCTCCAGCAACGAGAACTGCGGTCATCTTCGTCGTCGGCATCGCTGGCTCCTTCACTGAGACTCGTATGAGACAGAGGATTGTCCCACCGGACGGCGACTACGCCAGCGCTCGCTCCCATTTTGGTGCGGTCACGGGGGAGGTCGGCGGCGATGCTCCCACACGTGGAAATGCCATTAAGCCCGGACGCCAGCGCGAGGTGGCCTCGTCGGCCGGGTAGTACGACTCGATGCGCAGCTCGTCGAGCGTGCGCTCAGCCTCGGATCGCCGCGCGAACGACGCCGAAAAGAGCGCCCCACGAGGGCTTCGCCTCGAACGCGACCAGCCGCTGGCCTAGCTCGCGCAGGTTCTTGTGGTCGCTGAACCACGCGGGCGTCGGCCGGATGCGGAACGGCGCCCGCACGACGGACTTCTCCGGATGATCGAACAAGAAGGCGTTGTGCACGACGCCGGCGCCGGACTGGATGTCCTCGGCGCGATGTCCCGGATACGCACCCCAGCTCGGCGTGACGAGCGCGTAGATCATGCCGGGCCAGACGTTGATCCCGATCCCGCCGTAGCGCAGGTCGCTGACGGCGCGAGCGACGGCGTCGGGATGCTCCTCCTCGGTCACCGGATGAACGAGCAAGCAGCACGAGAGCGTGCCCCAGCAACGCTCGTTCGCGAACGCGACGGCCTGCTCGAGGAACCGCACCGGCGAAGGTCCGCCGTGATCGCGCTCCCGGACCATTCCGCCGTTCTTCTCCGCGACGTCGAGCGTGACCTCGGCGACGACGCCGCAGAACGCTTCGTTCGTCAGCGCATAGCCGCCCGCGTCCGAGGCGACGTCGGGGATCGCCGTCCACGGCACGACCTCCTCGGGTGCGTCGCTCGGCACCGCGCCGAGCACCATCGCCTCGGGATACTGCTCGAGGAACGCACGATGACGATCGCGCGCGCCCGGGTAATAGGCCTTCCGCGCGGCGGTCTTGCGCAGCTCGTCGTGGAGCGCGTCGAGGAAGGCCTCGCGCTGTAGCCATCCGCGCGCCGTGACGACCACCTTCGCCGCGTTGCAGTTGAAGCTCGCGTTCTGCGTGACCATCGACGCGACGTGGCGCGCCTGGAAGCGGATGTCCGAGGCCGACCACGGTCCCGGCACGACGATGACCGGCGTGACGCAGCCGAGCTCGGCGGTGAAGGCGCGATCGTTGACCTTCTCTCCGCTCTGCTTCCTTCGCGCGCGCTCCTCGGGATCTTTGCCCCACACGATCGCGTCGTAGGTGCGATCGGAGCCGGTGACGTGCAGCGAGCCGACCTTCGGGTGCTGCGCGGCGTGGCCGCCCACGTCCGCTCCGCCCGTGACCACCTCGAGCACGCCCGCAACGACGAGAGGACGGAGCGCGTCGCCGAGCACGGGGGCGAGCGCCTCGTTCACCGGGTTCATCTTGAGGAGGACGACCTCGTTCTCGACGAATAATTTGTAGAATACATCCATCGGCGGGATCGACGACACGTTGCCGCCCCCGAGCACGAGGCACACGCGACCCTCGGTCTTCTTCCCCGCGCCGCGGTAGATCGCGCCTTGCGTCGGCGGCTTGCCCTTCTCGATCCACACGTCGGCCGTGACGCCCGTGAACATGAGCCGCTCCATCAGGTTCGCGGGATGCACGCGCGCGACGACCTGACCGTCCGGCCGCGTACGCACTAGCGGCGGACGTCGCTGACCGCCTGCGCGCAGCGCTTCGGCGAGCAGGCGCGCGTTCCGCACCGTGGGCATCACGCCGGCGAGCCACTCCTCGCCCGCGAGCACGTCCGTCTCCGCGAAGCCCTTGATGCGAGCGCCGATCTCCGCCCAACGCTCGCTGACCCCGACGATGCTGTCGATGCAGCGCTCGAGCAGCGCGATGCGCTCTGGGACGGGCACGGAAAGCCAGGCGTCCTTCGTCGCGTGGAGGCGGTCGATCGCGGCGTCGACCTCGGCGAGCGAAGTGCCGGCGACCGCGGGCGGCGGAGCAGGGAAGGGCATCGCGTTCGAGGGTACAGTAGAGTGCGCATCTCGATGTTGCTCCTCGACGGACCCATGGGCACGGAGCTCGGCAAGCGCGGCGTGGAGACGCCCGCGCCCGGCTGGAGCGCGTACGCGATCGAGTCGCATCCCGAGGTCATCGTCGACATCCACGCCGCCTACGCGCGTGCCGGCGCCCGTGCTCATCGGGGCAATACGTTTCGCACGCAGCCGCGTGTCTACCCCGAGCGCTACGAGGACCTCGTGATGCGCGCGTTCGCGCTGCTCCGGGCGGGTATCGCGAGCGGAGGCCGGCCCGAGTCCGTAGAGGCACTCATCGGCTGCATGGCGCCGGTCGAGGACTGTTATCGCCCGTACCTCTCGCCGGGAACGAAGGTCGCGCGTGCGGTCCATGGCAAGGTCGCATCCGCGCTCCGCCACGCCGGCTTCGACACGCTCGTGTGCGAGACGTTCGCGCATGCAGGCGAGGCGGCGGTCGCCGTCGAGGAGGCGGTGCGCACGGGCCTTCCGACGTGGGTCGCGCTGACGGCCGGCCCGGACGCCACGCTCATGACGCCCGAGGCGATGGAACGCGCCGCGCGCGATTGCGTGTCGGCGGGCGCGGAGCGCGTGCTCGTGTGCTGCACGCCGGCGACGAAGACGCTCGCGTACGTGGAGCGCCTTGCTCGAATCGGCGTCGCGTTCGGCGCGTATGCGAATGCCGGTGATCCGGCGACGGGGCTCGGTTGGGATGCCGAGCCGGCACGCGCCGCCGCGGGCTACGCCGATCTCGCGGCGGAGTGGATCGCCTCGGGCGCGTCGATCGTCGGGGGCTGCTGCGGCACCGGCCCGGCGCACATTGCGGAGCTCTTTGCGCGATTCGTCGAAGAGGGCGATGGATCACATAAGATCCGTTTGCCCACGTCCTGACACATTCTTGCCCCAAATACGTCGTTAAAGACGAGGGTGAGCTGTGGTGCGAGGTGTGCACGACCGTGGGTGTGCGCGTCCGGGCCCTCCTCTCATACATCGCGGCCGGCGCGATCGTCGCCGCCGGATGCTCGGCAGAGGCCGTCGACGACCCCACGGCCACGGATGATCTGAGGACCCGCGTGCCGCCGCGCGACTTCGCCGTGCATCCCGCGATCCTCGAGGTCGACCAGGCCGATCACCTCTATGCCCTCAGCGATCCGCACGGCGCCTACGACGGCCTCGTCCGCTTGCTCGCCGCCAACCATCTCGTCGCGACGCCGAACGACGATGCGACGAAGGTGAAGTGGAGCGGCGGGACCGCGACCCTGCTCGTCCTCGGCGACGTCATCGACAAGGGACCGAAGTCGATCGAGGTGATCGATCTGCTCCGCACGCTCGAGACGCAGGCGCCGCACACCGGCGGTCGCGTGATCGTCACGATGGGCAACCACGAGGCCGAGTTCCTCGTCGACCCGAAGAACCACAAGGCGATGTCCACGGGCCTCGACGCGAACGGGATCGACGAGCAGCTCGCGGCGCGCGGCATCGACCCGAGGAAGCTCGCGGCCGGAACCGATGCCGAGGGCCGCGGCCGATGGATGGCAGGCCTTCCGCTCGGCGTACGCGTGAAGAAGTGGTTCTTCGCCCATGGCGGCAACACGCAGAGGCTCTCGCTCGCCGACCTCCGGAGGAAGCTCGAGAAATCGATCGCCGAGAACGGCTACGGCGATCCCGACATCACCGGCGACGACTCCATCCTCGAAGCGCAGCAGTGGTACGGAAATCCGCGCGACTCGAACGCGGGCGAGAGGGAGGTCGACGCGCTCGGTCACGCCAAGCACATCGTCTTCGGTCACGACCCCGGA
>JAQBQJ010000199.1 GCA_028287065.1 Labilithrix sp.
CCGCTCAGGGCTCGGAGGACTTCTTCGGATCGCCGATCCCGTGACGGCGCAAGTAGCCGCGGACGTGCGCGCGTTCCATCGCGGCGCGCCGGCCGATCTCGCTGACGTTGCCGTTGCACTCGGCGTACAGCGCCGTGAAGTACTCACGCTCGAAGCGCGCGAGGACCTCGCGCTTCGCGTCCTGGAACGTGCGACCACGCGTCGGCGTCGACTCGCTCGCGGCCGACGACATCGGCGCGAGGTGCGAGGCGAGATCGATCGGGCCGTCCTTGCCGAACGCGAGCGCGACGGCGATGACGTTGCGGAGCTCGCGGACGTTGCCGGGCCAGTCGTGGCGCATCAAGCGCTCGAGCGAGTCGTTGGTGATGCGGCCGTACGCGCTCGGATCGCCGAGGTCGGTGATCATCTTGCGGACGAGCGCCGGGATGTCCTCCGTGCGCTCGCGCAGCGCGGGCAGCTCGATGCGGAGCTGCGCGACGCGGAAGTACAAGTCGCTCCGGAACGTTCCGGCGTTGACCTCGCGGACGAGGTCGCGGCGCGTCGCGGCGATGACTCGCACGTTGACGGGGCGGTACGAGTTCGAGCCGACGCTCTTGATGCGCTGCTCGGCGAGCGCGCGCAGCAGCTTCGGCTGCACGTCGACGGGGAGCTCTCCGAGCTCGTCGAGGAAGATCGTTCCGCCGTCGGCTTCGACGAACGGTGAGATGCGCTTGTCGACGGCGCCGGTGAACGCGCCGCGCTCGTGACCGAAGAGCGCGCTCTCCGCGAGGGTCGGCGGGATCGCGCCGCAGTCGACGACGACGAACGGCTTGTTCGCGCGCGAGCTGGCCTGGTGGATGGCGGCGGCGACGAGCTCCTTTCCGCAACCGGTCTCACCGAGGATGAGCACCGTGAGGTCGGTCGGCGCGGCCTTGCGGCAACGCTCGAAGACTGCGCGCATCCCCTGGCTGACACCGACGAGAGGTCCGAACTGCGCGACCTCCGGGATGTCGACGGCCTCGGGCTCGGTCGGCACGAAGTTCACCGCCGACTCGCCCACGGTGATGATGGTGGGCTTCATCAAGTAGACCTCGCCGATGCGAGTGTCCCCGATGAAGGTTCCGTTTCGAGACCCGAGGTCGCGCACACGGACGCCGCGTTCGGTCGCAACGAGCTCCATGTGCACGGCGCTCACCTTGCGATCATCGAGAACGATGTCGCAGGCTTCATTGCGCCCAACTACCTGGGTCTCGGGCCCGATCTCGAGGGTCTGCTTGTTGGCTTGACCGCGCGTGACCTTGAGGGTTCCGCCACGGACTTCCAGCCGACCCTTCGCGACGACTGTAGCATCCACGGATTCCGTTTTAACACGCTATGCCCGCGTTCCGGCAAGAGGAATGCAAAGAGGAGCTACGCAAGACGTCACGGGAGGGTCCGTTCCGGGCGTCACTTTGCAGCGCCCGCCCGCACCCGCTACGATGAAACGAGCATCTTTATGGTGGGTCCTGGCCTCTCTTCCGAGGCGAACCCCACACTTTGGTAACAGCCCATGCGGCGGCATCTTTTCTTTTCCAAGTGGCCGCTGGCCACGTTCTCGGTCGTGATCGGCGCCCTCGGCGCGTGCGGAGCCGCCTCGGCGGCCCTCGTGGCCTGCGGCAGCACCGCGGCCGACAGCCGGGACCCGTTCACCGAGGAGGCCGGAGTCCGCATCGACGGAGGCCTCGTCGACCCTGCGGAAGCAGGGATCTACGACGGCGGGGCGCCGCCGGGGCCCGAGCCTTCGTGCGCGAAATACTGCGATCTCGTGATGGAGAGCTGTACCGACCAGCACGCTCAATATGCGTCGCGCAAGGAGTGCCTCGAGCTCTGCGCGCGTCTTCCCGAGGGCCACGCCGGCGACAACGAGACGAACACCGTCGCGTGCCGGCAGTACTATGCAGGCAGCCCCGCACGCACGAACGCGGGCGATTACTGCCTCGGCGCGGGCCCTTTCGGCGGCGGCGTATGCGGCGATCGATGCACCGCGTTCTGCGGCCTCGCGCTCGGCGCGTGCTCGCCCGAGGCCGGCGCGCCTGCCCCCTACGGCAGCTACGCCGACTGCCAGGCGTCATGCCAGGGCTACAGCTACCGCGACGGCGGCGCGGACGGAGGCGGCGAGCCTCCCGACGGACCAAAGAGCGGCGACACGCTGAACTGCCGCCTCTACTACGTTCGGAGCGCCGTCCATGACGGCAAGGGCTGCGTCGACATCGCCCCCGACTCGGGCGCCTGCCGGAACTAAGGACCGCCACCCGAACTAAGGACGGGCGACGGAACTAAGGACGGGAGGTCAGCGAGAATCGCGGTCAGCGCGGTCAGCGGCGGCGGCCGCTGGGGATGCCGCCGAAGGAGTTGGGGCCGCCGTCCGTGAAGGAGCCGGCCGTCACTTCGGTGTGGTCGTCGCGGATCTGGAACTGCGGGGGCGGCGCGGGCTGGCGGCGGCGCGCATTGCCCATCACGCGACACACCTTGCGCCACGATTCGAGCGCGTCGAGGGCGGAGCCGAAGCGCTTCTCGCGCTCGCGCGACATGATCTTCGAGAGGAACTTCTCGATCGCGGCGGGCCACGTATCCCCCGTCGTCTGCGCGAGCGTCGGCGGATCGCGATCGAGCTTCAGCGCGATGAGCGTGAGCGCGTTCGAGCCCTCGAACGGAAGGCGGCCCGTGAGCGCGCGGAACGCGACCGCGCCGAGCGCATAGAGATCGGCGCGCTCGTCGACGCGTGCGGAGCCGCGCACCTGCTCGGGCGCCATGTACGCGAAGCTGCCGAGCGTGGCGTCGAAGGCGGTCAGCGAGGGCTCGCTCCGTCGCGAGGCATTCGACTTCATCTTCGAGACGCCGAAGTCGAGGATGCGCGTGCGCTCCTCGTGCTCGCCACCGGCGATCTCGTCGGGGGTGAGCTTGCGCTTCTCGATGAAGAGGTTCGCGGGCTTGATGTCGCGATGGACGACGTGCGCGTTGTGTGCGGCGCTCAGACCCTGGAGCGCGTCCTCGACGATCGGCGCGACCTCGGCGAACGAGAGGTACTGCTCGCGACGGAGCCGCTCGTCGAGCCCCTCGCCGACGAGGCGCTCGAAGGCGATCCACAGCCGGCCGTCCTTCTCCTTGCCGGCGCCCAGGATGGCGGCGACGAACGGCGACTGGATCTGCTTGGCGATGTTGGCTTCGCGATTGAAGCGCGCGACGAGGTCCGGGTCCTGGGCGGCACGTTCGTGGAGGACTTTGAGGGCGATCTTCTCGCCTCCACGGCCCTCCGCAGCGTACACCTCACCCATCCCACCTTGGCCGATCAGCCGGCGGATCTTGTAGAGACCGCCGATTATCGATCCTGGCGCCAGGCCAGGCTCGGATGCCATATCCCGGTCGAGCGTAGCACGGCAATCGGCGCCCGCGACAAGCCGAGAACCGCCAAAGACGAGCGGTAATTCCCAGCACAGGATGGGTTGAACACCGCGTCATCCCCCTCTACGCTCCCTCGCCGGCCCCTTCCTGTCGTTGGATCTTGGCCGGTACGATCGCGTGGTTAGCTTCAACGCGCGGCGCAGCTTCGAGCTCATTCCATCCCACGAGCGCCCGTCATCGGAGACACACACGAGAGCCATGCGTAGCGTCCAAGACGTCGAGGCGTACCTCGGCAAGATGAACCGGCGTTTCACCCACGTCGACGACCAGGCCAGCACGTTCCTCGTTCACGGCGGCGACAACATGCCCCCCACGGTGCTGCGGGTCGATCCGCCGCTGGTCGTGCTTCGCGTGCACGTCGGCGACATCGACGGCGACGCGGCCCACAACGGCGAGCTCTATCAGAAGCTCCTCACCATCAACGCCAAGTCGCTGGTCCACTGCAGCTTCGGCCTCGAGGAGGGCAAGATCGTCCTCGCGAGCGCGCTCGAGCTCGAGAACCTCGATTACAACGAGCTCGCTGCCGCGCTCGACGAGATCGACGTCACGCTCGCGCAGCAGGTCGCGAAGCTCGCCGAGATTTCGAAGGCCGCCCACTCGTCTCGTTCAAGGAAGGCCTGATCATGGGCATCTTCAGTCGTCTCGCTCAGCTCATCAAATCGAACCTGAACGATCTCATCAGCAAATCCGAAGACCCGGAGAAGATGCTGAACCAGATCGTCCTCGACATGAACAACCAGCTCGTCGAGGCGAAGAAGCAGGTCGCTTCTTCGATCGCCGACGAGAAGCGGCTGGCGAAGCAGTTCGAGCAGGAGATGGCCCACGCGGCCGAGTGGGAGCGCCGCGCGATGATGGCGCTGCGCGCCGGCAACGAGGAACTCGCGAAGGAAGCGCTCTCTCGCAAGAAGGAGCACGACCAGCTCGCCGAGACCTACAAGGATCAGTGGACCAAGCAGAAGAACGCGGTCGATCAGCTGAAGAAGGCTCTTCGGATGCTGAACGACAAGATCGAGGAGGCGAAGCGTAAGAAGAACGTCCTCGTCGCTCGCAAGAAGCGCGCGGAGGCGCAGAAGGCGATCCAGGAGACCATGCACGGTCTCAAGGATCAGAGCGCCTTCGAGACGTTCGACCGCATGGCCGGCAAGATCGACCAGCTCGAGGCCGAGGCCGAGGCCGCCGGCGAGCTGCAAGAGGAGTACACGGGCGACGTGCTCGCCTCGAAGTTCCAGAGCCTCGAGCGAGGCGCCGGAGCGGACGACGAGCTCGCGGCGCTCAAGCGCAAGATGGGCATGCTGCCTCCCGAGGAAGCGCCGCCGGTCCGTGCCGAGGCGCCGAAGCGCGTCGAAGCCCCCGTCGCGCCTGCGCCCGCCGCGAGCCGCAACGAGCAGGACGAGCTCGCGGCCGCGCTCGAGGAGATGGAAGCCGAGCAGAACCAGGAGCAGCAGCGCAAAGCCGGCCGCTGAGCGCGCGCACGCCGCTCGCGGCGTCGTCGAGCGGCTCGCCTGTCACCGCATCGGAGCGCGCGATCGCGCTCGATGCGGTGCGCGGGGCCGCGCTCTTCGGGGTGCTCGCGGTGAACCTGCTCACGCAGTTCCGCGTGTCGTTGTTCGAGCAGTTCCTTCCAGAGGGCGCCGGCGCGCCGCCGCCCTCATCGATCGATCACGTCGTCGGACGCGTGCTCGCGATCGGGCTCGAGTGGAAGGCGTTCACGCTCTTCTCGCTGCTGTTCGGGGTCGGGCTCGCCGCGCAGCGCGAGCGGCTCGCTCGTCGCGGTATCGGGTTCGGCACGTACGCGGCCCGACGCCTCGGCTTCCTGCTCGTCCTCGGTCTCGTCCACCTGTTCCTGATCTGGAACGGCGACGTGCTCACGCTGTACGCGGTCATCGGCGCGATCGCCGCGCCGATGCTCCGCTTGCGCACGCGATGGCTGCTCGCGATCGCGCTCGCGATGTTCGTCGTGCAGGTCCTTCCCCTCCCCTTCCCGCCGCCGTTCACGAGCGTGCACGCGCTGAACCGGCACGTCGTCGAGGCCAAGCAGATCTACGGGCAGGGGTCGTTCGGCGACGCGCTCTCGTTCCGCATCCGCGAGGTCCGCCCGATCGGCGCGCTGCTCTTGTGGACGACGCCGCGCACCCTCGGCCTCTTCCTGCTCGGCGCGTGTGCATGGCGCGAGGGATTGTTCCGCGGCGAGCACCGCACGCTCCTCCGCGTCGTCGCCGCGTCCGGGATCGTCGTCGGGCTCGCGCTGAGCTGGGCGCTGACCACGCGCGCGCTCGACTTCCGGACGTGGCGCGATGCGGCCTCGGCCTGGAGCTCGATCGTGCTCGCGCTCGGGTACGGCGCCGCGATGCTCCTCGCGCCGTGGAGAGCGGCGCTCTCGGTGCTCGCGCCCGTCGGACGCATGGCGCTCACGAGCTACCTCACGCAGTCGATCGTGCTCGAGGCGCTCTTCTACGGCTGGGGGCTCGGCCTCTTCGGACGGCTCGGCGAAGCGAGCGCCGGGCTCCTCGCGATCGCGATCTTCGTGGTGCAGATCGTCGTGAGCGCCGCGTGGCTCGGTCGCTATCGCTTCGGGCCTGTCGAATGGCTCTGGCGCTCGTTCACGTACGGCGCGCGCCAGCCGATGCGCCCCTGACGGCCCCGCGACTGGCCCATCGTGGCGCAGATGGTGACGCCGGTGCCGTTCCCCTGGCGCTTCCGACACACGCTGACACATGCGAATCACCGCGTTTTGGCCGCGGGACTTGCGATTGGCCACGCTGGCATGTGCCGTGCTGACGCGCGGGGATGCGCAGCCGAGCAACCTACGTCCGTCTCCTCTCTCTCCTCCTCGCGGGCTTACCTGCCGCCGCGACGTCCG
>JAQBQJ010000205.1 GCA_028287065.1 Labilithrix sp.
AGCGGCGAGCTGCCGGTAGACGCGCGCCATCGCGAACAGGGACGTCGGGATCGTGAAGAGCAGACCGAGGCCGAAGAACAACGCACCGACGAGATTGAGAACCGCGAGCAAGAGCATGAGGAAGAAGATCCGCCAGCGCGCTCCCTTCGTGAGGAGAGAGCTCTGATGGAAGGCGTCGAGCACCTCGGCGCGTTCATCGGCGACGAGGAACCCGACAAACGCGTACCTCACACTGAGGTAGATGCCGGGGATGACGAGCAGGAGAAGGCCGGCGGTGACGAGCAGTGCGTACAGCACGCTCACGGCGAGGAACTCGAGGTACCGCTTCGCGTCAGGCACGAGATCGCGCGGCCGAACCTCGCGAGCGTCGTAGACCCGGAGCGCGAAGCGGATCCAGACGAGCGACCAGAAGACCTGCAGCAGCTGCGAAAGGAACCCGAGCGCCGAGGCGAGAAGCGCGTAATCACGAGCGGCCTCGGCAAGCCCGTCCACGATCATGATCGTCAGGACGTTCCCTGCCGCCAGGCCGATCGACAGCCCGATGTTGCGTTTGAACGTGTCCCATCCTAAGGCGATCGCCTCTCCGATGGAAAACGGCCGGGCGTTCATGCGCGGGGACGCTGCAAGTTCCCCGCCCGTCATCGAGCCGTTCGACTCGACGCGTGGACCCGCCCGGGAATTCGGACGGCGGGAATGTTCCCTCGAACAGCGGCTGAGGGACCTGATCGCGGCGCAGGCGGAGCAGCCGGAAAAGCTCCGCGCTGTTTTCACGCTCTCGTGCTCCTCCTCGAGAGCTCGTACCGCGCCTCACCGATCGGCTTCGCGGCCGCGGGGACCCTTTCGCCGCGCGTGGCGGTCACGTACCGCTCTTCTTCGAGCTCCTTGCGGACCACGGCGGGGTCGCTCGTCACGACGTAGACCATCGCCCAGTCGCGTTCCTCCGGGCGCGTCGCCATGATCACGTGGAAGCGCTGAACGTCGTCGAGCGACCTCACCTGGTTCGTCCCGATGCGGGGGCATGCCGAGCTCAACCATCAGGTGGTGATGGCTTCACGTTGGACGCGGCGACGCGCGCCGGCGGCCTCGACGAGGAGGGCCGCGAGGCGCTGCTGAAGTACATCTTTCGTCCCGCGGTCGCGCAGGAGCGTGTCACGCGAGGGCCTGAGGGGCTCGTGCGCATCGGGCTGAAGAAGGCGTTCTCGGACGGGACGGTGGCGGTGGACCTGGACCCGCTGTCGCTGCTGGGCCGGCTTGCCGCGTCGGTGCCACCGCCGCGTCTGCACACGGTCCGGTACGCGGGGGTGCTGGCCTCGGCGAGCAAGGTCCGCGCACGGATCGCCCCGTCCTCCGAAGAGCCGCCAGCGGCGACGAAGCCGCCGCCTAACCCGATGACCACGCCGGTTCAGGGACAGCTGGTCCACCACCACCGCAGGTCCGAGCTCATCGCCAAACGACCCCCGTTGCCCCGTGACGCCGACCGATTAGATTAAATCGCGAAGGCGCGAAGAGCACCGCTCTCCGCGCCTTTTCTCTCTCACCCCCCGCTCACTGCGCGAGCAGCAGTCCTCCTCCTACCGGCGTGAACACGTCATCGAATGGCTTCAGGTACACGTTCCTCATCGACGCGCTGCCCGCCGCCGCCAGGTCACGACCCGCTGCGTCGCGGATCGCTTCCAGCTTGATCGGCTTGATGCCGTACGTCGCGAAGTCGTGGTCCTGCGTGAAGAGCGTCGACGGCGCACCCGTGAAGCTCGAGATCGAGCCGTCGCTCCACGTGATGCGGTACGTGATGGCGTCCGCGTACGGCCAGCACGGGCGCATCTTGCCGTGCATGCGCGTGTGGAGCAGCTGACCAGGCACCTTCTCGTACGTGAACACCGGGTCGAGGATCGAGCCCTCGCCGAAGCTCTTGAAGAGCAGGTGCTTGTTCGCGACGTTCCACGTCCACGGGCCGATGGTCCCACCGAAGGCGCCCGCCTTCGCGACGATGTCGACCTTCACCGCCATGTCGAGCGTGAGACCGGTCACGCTCTCGTTCTGGCCGTTGCCGTCGCCGTCGCCGCACATGTTGCCGGCATACGCGTAGAGATCCGTCGGCAGGCTCGCGCGGATGCCGACCTGACCGTAGCCGCCGATCGTCTCGTCGAAGAGCACCGCCTTCAGCGACGCCTGCGCCCACGGCGTGACCTTCACGCGTGCCGTTGCCTCGAAGCTCGGCGGATCGCTCGAGTCGATCGCGATGGACGCGCTCTTCGAGCCGGTGCAGCTGCTGCTCGTGCACGACACGTCGAACGCGCCGTGGCCGATCACCTTCGCGTTCGCGTGCAGCGTCGCCTTCGCGTCCGCATCGACCCCGGCTTCGACGGGCACCTTCACCAGGAGGTGAACGGGGACTACGCCGATGGTGAACCACTGGTTGAACACCGTCGGCTCGGCGATCGTCTTCGAGTAGTGCCACTCCTTGTGGAACTGCGCGTCGACCTTGCCGCTCGCGGTGAGGTCCGCGGTGCCGGTGACCTGGGCCTTCTTGAAGTCGATCCATACCGCATGGCACGCGGCGGCGATGCTCGTCTTCGCGCGGTACTTGATGGTCGCGGTGGCGTTGCCCTGCATGCGCGCGTTCACGTCGAACGCGCCGGTGAACGAGCCGGTCTCGTCGCCCTTGTGGTACGCGTACGACTTGTCGACCGAGAGCGTCTTCGTGTACTCGCCGTCGTAGTCGTCGCAGAACGAGAAGTACGTCACGCCTGGCGGCGGCGGCGTCGGGTTCTCCATCTGGTCCATGCTCTTCTTGTGGACGACGGTGAAGAGGCTCTCTTCCGCTGCCGGTGACGTCCCGACGAGGCCCTTCGCGAGGACCGGGGACGCGGCGGCCAGCGTCTTCGAAGCGCGCAGCGTCGAGGTCGCCTTCAGCTCCGCGCGCGTCTTCGCGCCGAGGGGCGCGAGGTCGATCGCCTCCTTGCTCTCGAGGATGATGATGTCGTCGTCGACGGCGGTCATCGCGCCGGTCTTCGCGTCGGGCAGCGTGCCCGCGACGTGCATCACGCGCCAGCCGTCGCCGGCGCTCGTCTGCTGCACGCCGGGCGCGTTCGGATCGATCGGCAGCGCCTCGACGACGGCGGGCGTGAGGTCGTTCGTGATCGTTCCGACGCCGGGGCGCACGATCGGCGACGGCGCTCGCGTGCCTTCCGACACCGCGTCGACGGCGGCGAGGTCCTTCGTGAGCGGCGCCGACTGCGCGTCGCCGTCGGCCTCCGCGCCCTCGGGCGAGGACTCGGCGGCGCAGCCGACGATCGACGGAGCCGCGACGACAGCGAGGAGGATCGAGAGCGAGAGTGAACGACGGAAGCTCATGGACGTAGGTCTCCTGTGGATGAAGAGCGGCTCGGAGCGTCCGCGACTGGGATGCAGTCGAAACGTTTCGCTCGGCCTCGTAGCTGGGTACTACGCGGTCTCCCCGGACCTGACGTCGCGCTCTACTTTTTTTCGACGAAGCGGATATGCGCGCGGATCACTCGGTAATTCCCGGTCTCCGAGGCCTGCGGCCCGCCTGCTGCGAGCCTCTGGCCCTCGGCGTCGGTCGGCAGCTTGTCGCCGGAGGCGACGATCAGCGCGACGTCGTAAGCCTCGGTCGTCGAAGGAAAGAGCACGCGCGTCATGCCCGTCACGCGGATCGCGCCTTCCTCCGAGATCTGCAGAGGGACGAGCCACGGCTTCACGTCACCCGAATGGATGAGAAACGCGCGTGCATGCGCGTTCTTCACCGGCGTGAGCGGGCGGGCGACGAGCTCGAGCTCGCCGTCGGGATCGAGGAGGAACTCGAGGCCGTTCGTCTTCGCGGACGCCGGATCGCGGAGCTGGTTCGCCGAGACGAGCGACATCTCGTAGGCGGGCGGCGCGACGATCGACGAGCCGCGCGTGGCGATGAAGACCACGAATGCCGCGGCAGCGGCGAGCGGAGCCGCGGCATAGAGCCATCGCGCGGGACGGATGACGACGCCCGCAGGACGCGCCGCCTTGTGCGCGCCGAGCAGCCGTGCGGCGATCCGCTCCTCGGAGGCCGCATCGTAGGGAGGAACGCCGGCATCGTCTTTGCTGGCACGTTCCTCGCGTACGTGCGCGCCGAGCTGCTTCAGGATGTCGTCGTCGTCCGTCATGGTGACTGTCCCGCTACAGAAGAAGTACGCACCGTGCCCGCGACTTCCGACATGTCTTCGGCGTTCATCGTGCTCGCCATGGTCTTCACGACCTTCGCGAGGCGGCTGCGCCATGCGTAGATGGCATCCGCGGTCATGCCGAGCTCCGCACACACCGCTTCCACGCCCTGCTCCTCGACATAGAGACGTGTGAACAGATCGAACCCCTTCGGCGAGAGCTCCGCGCGCAGGCGATCGAGCAGCGCATCGAGCGCCTGCTTCGACGCGACGCGCCTCTCGGGGCTGTTCCGGTCCGACGCCGGCGCGTCGGGCTCCGCGACCACGTCGATGTCGTCCGACCAGGGACGCCGCCGTCCGCTGCGGAAGATGCTGAACACCTGATGGTCCGCGAGCATCGCGACGAAGCCGCCGAGCGGACCGCGCTGCGGATCCCAGGCCCGGAGCGCGCGCGCATCGTCGTCGAAGAGCGCGAGGAAGACCTCCTGCGAGAGGTCCTCGACCTCCTGGGCGATGTCGCGCCGCTGTCCGCGCGCGCCGCGACGTCGCATGAGCGCCTTCGCGACGCGTCCGTGCACGACCGGGCCGACGGCCTTCACGAGCGCACGAACCGCCTCGGGATCCCGGGCGATCGCGCGCGTGACGAGGCCGGCGTTCGGATCGTTCACCGCGCCGTCGTACCACAGCTTGTGCGAGCGGGGCCTGGTTGGTACGACGCGCCCAGTGCGGCGCGCATGGTGAAGCCCTCGATCCTTCGCATCCCGCGCGCGCTCGTCGTGCTCGTGCTCGTGCTCGTGCTCCAGACCGGCTGCCGCAAGTCGTCGCCGCCGCCGCCGGACCCGCCCGACATCCCGCTCGCGGTGCTCGTCTCCGGATGCGCCGCGCTCGTCGCGGAGCGCCCCGACGCCGCACCTGCGTGCACGCCCGGGCCGGACGGACGCATCCGCCTCCACGTCCCGTGCGAGAGCGGAGCCCGCATCGAGATCGAAGGCGCGGGCCCCGTACCGGCCCCGAAGACCGTCGCGGGCGGACGACTCTTCACCGTCACGGTGCCGAAGGACGCGCGCGCCCTCACGGTCCGCCGCGTCGACGCGAACGGAAATGGTGCAAGATACACGCAAACGCTCGCCGCTCACCCGCGGCCCGCGTGGTTCGACGAGGCCCAGGCGCTTCGCCAGAAAGGCGAGCTCGATGCCGCCGAGAAGCGCGCCGCCGAGGCCGCGAGCGCGCCGTCGGCCACCGATCACGACCGTGCGCTGAGCGAAGGCCTGCTCGCGCGCATCGCCCTCCGCCGCGGGAAGATCGACGACGCCGATCGGCATTTTCGCGCCGCCATCGAGCTCGACAAGCGCACCGGCCGCATCTCCGATCGTGCCGACGACGCGTTCGCGCTCGTGTTCCTCCTCCATCAGCGTTCGCGGCGCTATCCGGAGGCGCGGCGCGTGCTCGACGAGGTCGCGGGCGATCTCGCCGCGTATCCCGACGGCCTCGCGCGCGAGCCGCTCTATCGCGGTCAGGTCGCATGGGAGGCCGGCGACACACGAAGCGCGCTCAGGCTCCTCGCGCTCGCGGTGGATCGAGCCGATCGCCTCGGCGCCGACGGCATCGCGCGCGCCGCACGTCAGGTGCGCGGCATGGTGATGTGCAACGCGGGTGGAACGCAGTCGTGCGTCGCGACGTTGCGCGAGGCGGAGCGGGAGCTCGGCACCACCGAGGGCGTGACGGCATGCGAGCGCGCGGAGCTCGCGATGGGACTCGGATACGCGGAGCTGGAGGCTGCCCAGATTTCGAGCACGAGCACGAATGCGGGCGAAGCGGACGAGCGCGCTCTCACATACCTCGATGCCGGGTGTCCCGACACCTACCTTCGCACCGTCGCGCTCGAGCATCTCGCGCTCGCCGAGGTGCTGCGCGGGCGACCGCGCCAGGCCGAGGCGCGCCTCGCGCAGGCGAAGGCGCTCAGCCCCGAGCCGCGCATCAGCGACGCGCTGTTCTGGGACGACGTCGAAGCGAGGATCGCGATGCTCGACCGCAAGCCCACCGCAGCCCTCACCGCATTCGATACCGAACGAGCGCGCGCGGTCGCCGCGCAGCGCGACGGAGAGATCTGGCGAGCGCTCGTCGGTCGCGGGCGCGTGCTCGAATCGCTCGGCAACACGAAGGAGGCGCTCGAGGCCTATCGCGGCGCCGACGACGTCCTCGAGGCCGCGATCATCGCGGTGCCGTTCGGCGAAGGACGCAGCAGCGTCTCGGCCGAGAGCCGCGATGGAACGAACCGCGCCGCTGCGCTGCTCTCGAAGCTCGGGCGCGATGCCGAGGCGCTCGACGTCGTACGTCGCGCGCGCTCGCGCCTCGTGCGCAGCCTGGCGCGAACCGCGCATGTCGAGGCGCTGTCGGGCGCCGATCGCGAGCGCTACGAGCGCGCCATCGCCGACTATCGAGCCGCACGCGAAGAGCTCGACGCCGAGGCCGCGGGGGACTGGAAGAAGACGCGGCCCGCGCTCGAAGCGGCGATCGCCGCGCGCAAGGCTCGCCATGCAAAGCTGCGCGCGTCGCTCGACGACGCGATGGCCGTGGCCGGCACCACGAAGGCCGATGCGCTGCCCGAGCTGTCGCCGAGCGAGCTCGTGCTCGCCTACGTCGATCTCGGTGGGAACGGCGTCATTGGCTTCGTCGTCGAGAACGGCAAGACGAGGAGCTTCCAGCCCGGCGTCGATCCCGCCTTCGCCTCGAGCGCAGCAGACGCCGCGCCGCGGGACGCGCTCCTCGCGCCGGTGACCGGCGAAATCGCGCGTGCGAAGCGCATCCGCGTCCTCGCGGACGGCGCGCTCGCCGGCGTCGACGTGCACGCGCTGACGTGGGGCAAAGGGCCGCTCGTTGCGCACGTGCCGGTCGTGTACGGCCTCGACCTCGGAGCGTCGGCATCCGGCGCGGACACGAAGGCCGCCCTCGTCGTCGCCGACCCCACGGGCGACCTCCCGTCGTCGCGCGCGGAAGGCGACGCGACGCTCGCGCAGCTCGCGAAGCACTACGACGTGCGCAAGCTCTCCGGCAGCGAAGCCACGGCCGCGCACGTGCGCGAAGCGCTCCCGAAGCTCGCCTTCCTCCATTATGCAGGCCATGGAGTGTTCGCCGGCCGCGAAGGCGCCGAGAGCGCGCTGCCGCTCGCGCGCGGCGGAGCGCTCACCGTCGGCGACGTGCTCGCGCTGCGCGGCGCGCCCGATCGCGTGGTCCTCACGGGATGCGAGGCAGGACGCCAGCTCGGCGCGCGCGAGGAGGGCGCGGCGGGGATCGCGTCCGCGTTCCTCGTCGCGGGCGCGAACGAGGTGGTCGCGCCCGTCCGCGTCGTCGACGATCGCGCAGCAGGCGCGCTCGCACGCGATCTCCACGCGGCACTCGATGCGAAGGGCGATCGCGATCTCGCCGCGGCACTGCAGGCAGCGCAGGTGCGATCCTTCCGCGAAGGCCGTGCGGGCTGGGAAGCGTTCCGCGTCTTCGCTCGCTGATCCGAGGCCGCCCGAACGGGTGACTGAGGGGAGGACCCCGCACGAAAGCCCTGAAAAATAGCCGTGTAAGCACTTCGGGTGACACCGCGTGTCCTTGTCAACGACGCTCGGCGATGGCACTTGGGGGGCACATGCGAACGCTCCTCGCCGCTTCGATCCTCGCCGCTTCTTCCGCTGTCCTCCTCTCCGCCTGCTCCTCGCCGGAGCAGAACGACTCCACGCCCGGCTCCGAATCGGAGGACACGCGCTCGACGTCCGAAGCGCTCGCGCGTCGCGGCGTCGACACCGCGCCCCGTGGCGGCGGCCTGATCATCGTCGACCCCGTGCCCGACGCGGGCGGCCCGAAGGGATCGAGCGGCGGCCTCGTGTGGAACGGCGGCGCCGTGTTCGCGCCCCCGACGTGCATCGGCACGCAGGTCCGTTACGACGTCCGCCGCAAGAGCCGCACGTGCGAGGACCTGCCCGGCGCGTACGTCGACGCGAACGGCGCGACCCTCGTCCCCGGCACCGGCGGACGCTTCCGCGTCGGGCGCCTGCTCGAGGGCACGAGCGCGCCGGACGTCTTCAAGGCCAAGGCGTGCATCTACACGTGGGAGCCCGACGCGTGCGCGGGGCCGGACAAGGGGAAGCTCCTCATCGAGGCGGAAGAGGACCTGCAGGAGCGCTCGAGCGACTGCATCACGAACCCTGCATCGTGCGGGATCAAGCCGGCGAGCCCGAGCCCGTACCGCGTGCCCCACGTCATCCCGAACGGTCCGGGTCGCTGCGAGGTGTGCGGCTTCGCGACGAACCGCTCGCTCTGGGCCGTGCTCCCGCAGAACTGGAGCGGCTTCAGCTACAAGCTCGCGAGCGACACGACGAGCCACTACGTCTACAACGACCGGCCGGCGAGCCTCGTGCAGTCGACGGACCAGTCGATCGGCGTCGAGATCACGCTGCCCGCCGACGTCGCGGATCAGGACGTGGAGATCTTCCCCGCGTTCCAGTGACCTTCGCGCTTTCGCGCTCAGCCGTCACCTTGCCTGGCGCTTCCACTCCGGCGGCTCGCCGAGCGCGGGTCGCCCGACGAGCAGCTCGTGCGGGAGGTACTTCGCCTTGTAGACGAGCGACGCGCACCCGAGCACGCGATAGCCGAGGTACACGTGCGGAAGCGCCTTCTCGCGCGCTTCTGCGACGAGCGTGACCACGTTGGCGACGCCGAGCGACGCAGGCGCGCGCTCCGGATCCCAGAAGAAGTAGACCGCGCTCATCGCTCGCTCCGTCTCGTCGAAGATGCCGAGACCCACGAGCCGATCGCCGTCGTCGGGATCGCGGAACGCCACCTCGCGCGCGGCCGGATGCGGGAACGCGAAGTCCGTCGCGTAGCGCTCCGGATCGATCTCGCTCGGATCCCAACCGCGTGTCGCCTCGCGTTGCGCGTGCCAGCGGTGATAGAGCGCGAGCCGCTCGTCGTCGACGATCGGCGCGCCGACCACGCGCCGGAGCCGCGCGGCATTCTTCGCGGCGCGCCGCTGGCTCTTGCTCGGCGCGAACGAGCCGACGTCGATCCGCAGCGTCACGCACTCTCCGCAGCTCTGGCATGCGGGGCGGAAATACACCGGCCCGAAGCGACGCCAGCCACGCGAGAGCAGCGCGTCGAGCTCCTGGACGGTGACGTCGTCCATCACGCGGATCTCGAGCTGCGCGTCGCGATCGTCGAGATACGAGCACGGACGCGGAGGCTCTACGAGATGGTGCAGCACGCGCGCCACCTCCTCGTCGTCGCTCATCCCGCGCTCCTTGGCAAGCAGCTCTGCTGCGGCGCGCGCCGTTGGCTCTGCTCTTGCTTCGAACGGGAGGGGCACTCTCGCCCCGTGAGGAGGCGATCATGCTGAACCTGAGAATCGTTGGGATGTCTGCTGCGCTCGCGCTCGCGGCCTGCACGCAGAACGACGACGAAATCACGCGTCGTGTGCGTGATCGCCTCACGAACGACGGCATAGCCGATCAGGTCCAGGTGTCGACGCAACGACGGATCGTCACGCTCGAAGGCGTGGTGAACGACGTCCCCGAGATGAACCGCGCCGAGATGGCCGCGCGCAACGTGCCCGGCATCCTCGGCGTCGACAACCGTATCGTCGTGAAGAACCCGGTGAACATCACCGGCGGGCAGATGGAGCCGCCGCGCGCGCCTTGATCAGCGTCCGAGGTGGACGCGTAGGCGCCGCTTCTCGCTCGCGACGCGAAGCTTCTTCAGCGCGTCGCGCTCGAGCTGGCGTGCACGCTCGCGCGAGAGAGAGAGGCGTGCGCCGATCTCTTCGAGCGTCTTCTGCACGCCGCCGTTGAGGCCGAAGCGAAGGCGGATGATCTCCGCTTCGCGCTCGGGCAGCTCCGACAAGAGCGCCTTCGTCTCGACGCGGAGCTCCGATTGCGCGACGAGGTCATCGGCCGTCTCTGCCGTCTGATCGACCACGAAATCCCCGAGATCCGCGCCGTCGCGATCGCTGCCGCCGCTCACCGGCGTGTCGAGGCTCACGGGCTGCGCGACGACGTCGAGCGCGCGGCGCACCTGCTCGATCGGGAGACCGGTGCGCGTGGCGAGCTCTTCGGGCGTGGCGGCGCGTCCGGTCTCGCGCTGCAGGCGCTCCTGCGCGCGACGCACGCGCTGGACGGCGCCGGTGAGGTGCACGGGCAGGCGGATCATCTTGCTCTGATCGGCGAGCGCGCGGCCGAGCGCATGGCGGATCCACCACGCCGCGTACGTGCTGAAGCGCAGCCCGCGCCGATGGTCGAACTTGTCGACCGCGCGGAGCAGCCCGAGGTTGCCCTCCTGGATGAGATCGACGAGCGGCATGCCGCGATAACGACGCGCGAACGTCACGACGATGCGGAGGTTCGACTGGACGAGCTCCGTCGTCACACGCTCGCCCTCACGCCGCGCGACGTCGACGTCGCGGAGCATGCGGCGGAGTCGTGCGTTGCGCGGCTGGCGATCCTCGAGCTCTTCGAGGTCGCGGATCAGCTCGCGAACGATGCGCGGATGGAGGCGCAGGCCGTAGGCCTTCGGATGCGCGCGCGACGACGACTTCGCGGCGGCGGTCGCCTCGGCGCCAGCGACGGCGCGTTCGATGCGCTCCTCGAGCCCGGCTCCAGGGTTGCGCTCGACGTCCTCGAGGCGGATCTCCTTGTCGCGCAGCCCTGCTGCGACGTCACGTAGCGCCGCGCGGCCTTCGGGCGCGGCAAGCAGCGCGCGCGTCAGCGATAGGTCGGCCTTCTCCAGCTGGCGGGCGAGCGAATGCTCGTCTTCGCGCGTGAGGAGGCGGAAGGCCGTCATGGACCGGAAATGAAGCTCGAGCGGGTCGTGCGAGGACGCCGCCAAGGACCCCGCATCCGGCGCGAGGTCGAGCTCGTTGGGGAGTGTGTTCTTCAAGCGAGTGTCTACGGGCGAAGGAACGTTCGAGTACCGGCAAACATGCCCGTGGCGGCCGGTCTCACGAAAACTAACCATCGCTCCGATGTCTGCTCTCGCTCCGTGGGTGCGGAGAGGCCGCTCTGCGCCGTTTCAGCGCACGCTCGGAGCGCTCGCGGGCTCGCGATCGAGCTCGGCCGTACGGCGAGCACCGCCGAACCGATGCGTATCGCCACGAGCCATGTAGGTCACTCGCTCCGAGAGTCCAGCCGCCTCGACCGCGCGCTCGAAGGCGGACAAAGGCGACTTGAAGACGGTGTAGTCGTCGTTGTGGATCGGGATGGCGTGCTTCGGATCGATGAGGCGGAGCGCTTCGACGCCTTGCTCGGCGTCCATCGTGACGAGGATCCCGAGGATCCGCGTCCCGCCGAGATGCAGGAGCGCGAGATCGATGTCGGGGTACCGGCGCGGGATCTCGCGCAGCTGCTCGTGGAGGAGCGTGTCGCCGCTCACGTAGAGGCGGAACGTGGTCCCGTCGCCGTTGTCGAACTCGAGCATGCTGCCCATCACCGGCGGGAGCAGCGCGGCCACGACGGGCGGTCCGTGCTTGCCCGGCATCGCCGTGATCGTCATCCGCGCGGCGCCCTTCTTCACCTCGACGCGATCCCACGTCGCGAGCGCATGCGTGGAGAGGAAGCCCTTTGCCTTCAGCGCGATCGACGAGTGCGGCGTGCTCACGATCGGCATGCGACGGTCGAGGCGCTTCTCGACCTCACGATCGAAGTGATCCTCGTGCAGGTGCGACAGGAGGACGAAGTCGACGTCCGGAAGGTCTTCGAAACCGATCGCGGGCTCGGTGAGGCGCGTCGAGTGGATCCCGTATCCGAGATGCACGCGCCCGCCGCGGTGGAGGAAGTTTGGATCGGTGAGGATCGTGAAGCCTCGGTACTTGATCAGTACGGTCGCGGTGCCGATGAAGAAGATCGATCCGGGCACGTCCGGAACCGGCGCAGACGTGCTCGACGGGATCGTGAGCGAATAGTTCGGCGGCGGGCTCGGTGCGCGATTCGTCATGATGGGCGCGGGCGGTGCAACGCGCGCGCCGTTCGGGGCGCTCGTGACGACTGCACGACGCGTGAAGTCCGCGTTCGAGGTCACACCGCGCGCCGGCGCGATGCATGCGCGCACGCCACACGACGTAGCAAGACGGCTTCGTGGAGGCCGCGCCTGCCGCATTTCGCCCTGAAGCGCGGCTGCGCGGCGCTGTAATCATCGGGATAGAGGAACAGGCATGCGGCCTGCAGCCTGATCGGCTCGTGCGGAAGGAAGTCGCCAGCGTGCGTCGAGGAATCGCGGCCTGGCTCCGCTCGCTCTGGCTCACGTACCGCGACGTGAAGGTCGACGGCGCGCGCGCTCGTTACCTCTGCTGCGGATCGGGCCCGCCGCTCCTGTTGCTCGCGAGCCCGCTCGCGCTGAGCCGCTCGTACCTGCCGGCGGTGCGGTCGCTGAGCCGGTCGTTCACCGTCGTCTGCGTCGAGCTGCCTGGTTCAGGCGGCTCGGAGCGGCTGCCCGAGCCGTGGTCGGCCCTTCGGTATGCGCAGTGGACGCTCGAGCTCGTGCGGCACCTGCCGCTCGCCGCGCCCGTGGTGACGGCCCACGGCGCATCGGCACCCATCGCGACCGAGCTCGCGCGTATCGCGCCCGGCGAGCTCGGCGGCGTCGTGCTCATCGACCCTCGCGGGACGAAGAGCGCGCTCGATCTGCGCGCGCTCCCGTCGGTGGCGTCCTTCGCACTGAATGCGATTCGTCATCCCGCGACCTTCAGCGAGCACGCCAAGAATGCGTATGCATCCAGCTTGCTCGTCGCGCAGCTCCGCGCGCGAGGCAAGGCGGTCGCTATACCGGTCGGCGGAGGGCGCGTATTCGCTACGTGACCAGCGACTGCTGATACACTCGGCGCGGGCCCAGGGGTGGCGAAAGCGGCGAAGGAAGAAGTCAGGCCGGGCGACGTTCTGGGCGGGAAATACCGCATCGAACGCGTCATCGGCCACGGGGGCATGGGCGTCGTTGCCGCCGCGCGCCACGCCGAGCTCCATCAACGCGTGGCGATCAAGGTGCTGCCCGCGCACCTCTCCGGCGACAAGGACCTCGTCGAACGATTCATGCGCGAGGCTCGCGCGGCGGCGAAGCTCCGGAGCGAGCACGCGGTGAAGGTCGTCGACGTCGGCGCGCGATCGAACGGCTCGCCGTACATCGTCATGGAGCTCCTCGAGGGCGAAGACCTCGGCGCGGTCGTCGAGCGCGGACCGCTGCCCATCCCCGTCGCGGTCGACTACGTCCTCCAGGCATGCGAGGCGGTCGCCGAAGCGCACGCGCTCGGCATCGTGCATCGCGACCTCAAGCCGAGGAACCTGTTCCTCACCGCGAAGCTCCACGGCAAGGCGCTCGTGAAGGTCCTCGACTTCGGGCTCGCCAAGCGCATCAACATGCAGGACCGCGCGCTCACCGCGACGGCGGCGGTGATGGGCTCGCCGCAATACATGTCGCCGGAGCAGATGCGCGGAGGTCGCGGCGTCGACTTCCGCACGGACGTGTGGTCGCTCGGCGTGTGCCTCTACGAGCTGCTCTCCGCACGCGTGCCGTTCGACGCCGGGACCGTTCCCGTGCTGTGCGCGATGGTCCTGAAGGACGATCCGGTTCCGCTGCCGCGCGTGCGCCCGGACGTCCCGCCGGCGCTCTGGGCGGTCGTGCAGCGATGCCTCGCGAAGGATCCGGCGCTTCGCGTCGCGACCGTGTCGGACCTCGCCGCTGCGCTCGAGCCGTTCGCGCCGTCGCATGCGCGCGGGGCTGCGCTGCGCATCGCGGCCGTCCTCAACAGCGCGTCGACCGGCGGATCCGACCCGCCGGAGGCGATGGACGGACCCGATCGCGACGGCGAGACGCGCTCCGCGGCCACGTACGAGTCGCGATCCGGGCCACGCCCTGGAGTGCATGCGTCGTGGTGGCTCGTCGGCGCGGTGTCGATCCTGGTCAGCATCGGGCTCGCGGTCGTCGGAGGCGTGCTCATCATGCAGGCGCTCCGACGTACTCCATCAAGACGCGCGCCGGCGACGTACGAGCCGGACGTCGCCGCGCTGGGCGAGCCGACGCCGCGCCCGAAGGCGGCAACGACGGCGTCGGAACCCACCTTGGCGGCGCCCGTACGACACGCTCCGGCGACCGGCGAAAAGGCCGGCGAAAAGGCCGCCGAATCGAGGCCTCGCGAGAACGGAGACGAGAACCCGAACGCGAAGTTCTAGATCACGATCTCTACTCCTGCGTGCGCGTCACACAGGCTCGCATGATCTTTGCGGTGCCCAATGCGAAAGGAGGCGAAACGAACGCGGACGGGGAATCACCGCCTGCGCGGGGCCGTAAGACCTGCCACAACGAAGGATCCTCGTGCATGCAGGGTTGTGGCAGGATGATCGTTGGAGGAATTTCGATGAAGCTCACTCGCGCGGTGATCGGCTCGATGGTCATCGTCGGATGCTGGGAGATCCCAGCGCGCGCCGACGACTCCGCGCACGACAAGGCTGTCGCCTCTTTCCAGGAGGGCCGTAAGTACATCGAGGCGGGCAACTGCGATGCAGCCGTCACGAAGCTCCGTGAGTCACTCTCGTACGAGCCGTCCGTCGGCGCACGATTGAGCCTCGCGGAGTGTCAGGAGCCGACCGATCCGCTGAGCGCGTGGCGCGTCCTCAAGGAGGCCGCCTCGCTCGCATTCTTGAATCACGACGATCGACTCTCGCTCGCCGAGACGCGCGCGGCTGCCATCGAGAAGCGGCTCCCCACGATCAAGGTGAACATCCCGCAGTCGACCGTCGACCAGCCCGGCTTCGAGCTGCGCGTCGACGGTGAGCTGATCGACAAGTTCCACTATCGCTCGGGAGTGATCGCGACGAAGCCCGGCAAGCACGTCGTCGAAGCATCCGCGCCGCTCCGGCACTGGTCGCAACAGATCGTCGCGGACCCCGGCGCCAGTGCGCAGGTCAACGTGCAGCTCGAACGCGACACGTGCTCGACCGGCGGCGGAGCTGCGGCCGCCACGGTCGCTCCCGTCGCCGTCACGCGCGAGAACCCCGGCAGCACCCGCCGCACGCTCGGCCTCGCGATCGCGGGGGTCGGCATCGCGGGCCTCGCGAGCGGCGTCGTGTTCGGCATCGTCACGCTGAACAAGAAGAGCAAGATCGAAGACCTCTGCGGAGGCAACGCAGGCAACTGCAACGCGCCGCCGGGCTCCGTCGATCCCGAACGCGAGGCCGCCACCACGTCCGCGACGATCTCGACGGCGAGCTTCATCGCCGGCGGCGTCGCGCTCGTCGGCGGCGGTCTCCTCTACTTCACGGCGCCGAACGCGACACCTGCGAGCAGCACGGCGCGCGTTCGGCTCGCGCCGCGCGTGGGGACGAACGGCGGCGGCATGGGCCTCGAGGGCACGTGGTGACTGGCCCAGCTCGACACGCAGTGCTCGCTCTCTTCGTGGCGCTGCCGTGCGCGGCCGCCGTCGTCGCGTGCACGGCGGGTGACGAGGTCCTCTACAGCGGCGCGACGGACGGGACTCACCCGGACGGCGGGACGGACGGACCGAGCGTCGCCGACAGCAGCTTCGAGGTGTCGACGCGGGCCGACGACGGCGGAGTGCTTGCGCAGCTGCACACGGATCCGTGCGCCGTCCTCGACGCGGACGGCGGATGCGACATGACCGCGGGCAAGGGATGCTGCCTCGCCGCGTCGAGCGCAACGGGCAGCGTCAGCGACAACACGTGCGCCGAGCAGGTTCAGTACTTCGACCGGACGACGTACTGCCGCGCCGCCAACGACGTGTTCCTCGCGTGCGCGAGCAGCGACCCCGACAGCACGTGCTGCTGGCAGGACGTCCCCGCCGACAACGGAGGCGTCGCGCATCACACGCGTTATCGCGCGAGCTGCGCCGGCGGACTCGAGGCGTGCAATCCGGTCGGGCGGGACGGAGGACCGACCGGCTGCAACAACGGGCTGCCGTGCGTGCCGGCGGCGAACGGCGGCAAGTGCAAGGGCATCGACATCGGCGCGTGCGGACAGGTGCCTCCATGTACCGAATGAGCTCGCGGCTGTTTTCGCTGGCGATCGTCTCTCTCGCGAGCGCGGCGTCGCTCGCGTTCGGGCTCGTCGCGTGCGAGTCGGCGACGAACCTCGACGTCACGTACGGCGATGCGAGCGCCGCGCTCGAAGCCTCGACCAGCGCAGACGCCGATGCCGCGCAAGGCGATGGCGGAGCGCCGCCGACGCCTTCCGTCGTGTCCGGGTGCCCTTGCGACGAGAGCGCGGGGGTCGGCTGCTGCATCCCGGCGGGCGGCGGCGCGCCGTTCTGCACCACCGACATGACGGCGTGCGCGGACGAGAAGGGCGCGTACCTGCGCTGCTCGCAGCCCGATCCGCTCACCGAGAGCGAATGTTGCTGGCGCGCGGTCGCGAGTGCGAGCGGCGGTACGGCGACCGTCGCGGCGTTCGCGTCCGGATGCGACGGAGGCACGCCGGCGTGTCTCGTCGCGAGCGACTGTGCGGGCAGCGGCGCGAGCACGTGCACGACCGCGGTGTGTCACGGCGTGACGATCGGGGCGTGCGGAGCCACCGCGCCCGTGTGTCCGCCGTAGCGAGAGCGACTCAGGGACTGCGAAGCTGCTTCACGGCGGCCGTGACCTCGGCGCCGCTCACGGAGGCGCCCGACGCCTTCAGGTGCTTCATCGCGATGCCGGTCGCCTGACCGTCGTTGCCTGCGGCCTTGATCGCGTCGGCCTGATCCGCGAGCGCTTCGACGATCTGCGCGACGGTCATCTTTGCGGGCAAGAGCGACGAGAGCACCTCGACCTCGCGCTTCAACGGCGCGACGCGGTCGTCGCCGGGCGGGAGCGCGCCGAGCGTCTCCTCGTTCGACTTGATCAACTTGCGGAGTGCGGCGCCCGCATCCTCTTCGCTCAGCGGCGCGTTCTTGCGCGCCTCGGCGGTCTGGATCTCGCCGAGCGCGAGACGGAGCACGTCACGTGTGACCGTGTCGCCTTGCTTCACCGCCGCGGCTGCACGCTTCTTGATCTCTTCGACGAGCATGCGCGCAGCATGGCCGATCAGCCGACGCGCTTCAACGCGCTCGCGACGGACGCCCGGTCTGCGGCGCGGTAGACGCCGCTTCCTTCGGAGCGCAGCGTCTCCGGGCAGCGATCGGTCGGGGCCTCGGACGAGTCCGCGTACGCGTCGACGGGCGCGGTCGTTGCCAGCGCGTCCCTGGGCGCGGGCGCGATCGCGGTCTCGGGAGAGCGCGCGAGGCTCTCACCCGAGAACAGCACTTCCCCGAGCGGATCCACGAGAACGATGCGTAACGACGACATGACCTGAGACCTCCGATAAGGACGTGCATCGAAGCGGCGAAGCTGGCCGGGGCACGCAGTGACAACCGCTGCAGTGCGCGTGCCATTCCGCCACGCTGTCGAACGTGCCGATATCCCTAACGGCCGAGTGTCGTCGTCCCGACAGTGCGTCGTTCATTTCACGATCGGGCGCGGCTCCGGAGACGCGGCCGTAGTGAAGAAACGGATACACGCCTGCCCCCGGCCCCCGCCCGCAAGCCGGGTCGGTCGGGGGCAAAGTGTCCGAACGTGGCGCCGAGGTCCTACGAGGCCGACGCGCTGCCGCGGAGCTTCGCGTAGAAGCCTTCGACGCGCGAGACGAGATCGTGGACGGCGGCGCGCGACGCGTCGCTGACCTGGTGCGCCGTGCTCTGCAACTCGTTGATCCGGGGCTCCAGCTTGTCGTCCCACTCCTGCTTTGCGTCGAGCGAAGCGAGATGGAGATGAAGCTTCACCTCGTCGCGCAGCGTGCTGAGCCGCTCGATGCCCTTCGTGACCTCGTTCTTGACGTCGTCCGTGATCGTCTTCGCGTTCATGAGTGCCTCCTTGGTCGTGGCTGTGGGCACATGGGATACACGTCGCGTGCCGCAATGCGGCATCGGCAAGGTCGAGCTGCGCACGCGTCCGGCATGCGACGTGAATGGATGCGTTGCCATGAAGCGCATCCTCGTCGCAGTCGACGCGTCTCCGAACGCGATTGCCGTGCTGGATGCGGGGGTCGACCTCGCGCGCCAGTCCGGCGCGAAGGTCCTCTTGCTGCGCGCCGTGGCGATGCCGCCGGAGCCGCTGCTGGCGAGCGGCTTCGTCGCGCCGCCTGGCGAGCTCGTCGACTCGTTCATCGTGACGGCGAAGCACGACCTCGCGGAGCTCGCGGAGCGCGTGCCCGCCGACCTGCTCGAAGGCGCGACCGCGCAGGTCGGCGTCGCATGGGAGGCGATCTGCTCGCATGCGCGCGATCACGACGTCGACATGATCGTGATCGGCTCGCACGACTATCGCCTGATCGATCGCATCATCGGCACGACCGCGGCGAAGGTCGTGAACCACGCGGACCGACCCGTGCTCGTCGTCAGACCAAAAGAAGCGGCGTAGGTCTCGCGCGAGCTACGAGAGCTGGAACCGTCCGGAGTGTAAAATCAGGACTTCGTGTGCTTGGCGCGCTCGATCAGGTCACGGACGCTGCGCTGCACGCGCGGGCTCGGATGTCCGAGCAAGCGCTCGACGAGGCCGGGATCGAGCTCCATCGGGAGCACGCTCGCGAGCGCGTTGACCGCGCTCGCGAGGACGACCTCGTCGTCGTCGGCACGAAGGATGTCGAGGAGGAGACGCCGCTTCTCGTCGGAGCGATCGAGCGAGACGAGGATGCCGACCACTCCGTCGCGCAGCGTTGCATCGGGATGACGCGCGACGGACGTCACGACGTCGCCCAGCTCGCGCCAGCCGATCGCGCGACCAGCCGCGAGCCGGTCGAGCGCTTCGAGCAGCCAGCGCCTCACGTGCGCGGGCTCTTCGTCGCTGCGCGCGAGGTCGGCGATCGCCTTCCACGACGACGGCGCCGCGAGGTGCTTGAGCAGCCATGCGCTGTGCTCGCGTGCGCGCGGGTCCTTCTCGGAGCGTAGCGCGGTGATGATCGAGTGACAGAGCGGCTCGCGATCCCACGCTCGCGCGAGATCGAAGAGCGTGCCCTCGGCGTCGTAGTCGATGCTCGACAGCGCCGCGATGAGCGCCGGCGGCGGTACGCTGCGCAACCACTCCGGATGCTGCTTCAGCTCGGCGGCGGCCTCGTGCGCGTTGTCGGGATCGACGAGCTTCGCGAGGAGCTCCTGTCGCGCCTTCGACGTGAGGTCCGCGGCCTCGTGATACGGCGGGGGCATCGCCGAGCCCGGGCGCCGCGTGGGAGGTGGGACCGAGTCGCTCCATCCGTCCGCGGGAGGCAACGACTCCGGACGCGTCGAGCCGCGCGGAGGCGGCACGCTGCCGGCAAGTCGCGGAGCGGGCACGCTGGCGGGCGCGGACGGTGGTGCGGGCGGCGGCGCCGTCTGCGCGGTCTCCGGCGGCGACGACTCGTGGATCTGCGGAGGCACGGAGGCGTACATCGGCGGCGGGATCGTGCCCTGGGGCGGCGGCGCGCTCGACTTCGGCCGCGCCTCCTGCGTCGCCTGCGCGTCGGTGGCGTTCTCGGAAGTACCCTCGGCGACGTCCGCGGGCGGCACGGAGGCCGGGATCGGATCGGGCCGCTCGGAGAGGATCATGTCCGGCGGGACCGAGTACACGGGGCCTTCGGACATGCGCGACACGCGCTCGAGGGAGCGCGGCAGCGGCGGCGGCATGCCATGCTGTCCGACGCGCGAGAACGCGCCGGAGATCTCGTCGCGCAGGATGCGCAGGCTGTTCTCGAGCGCGGCGTGCGCCATCTCTGCGCTGCGCGCGGCGGACTCGGCCTGCGAGGCTCGTGCGAGCGCGGCCTCGAGCTGACGGCCGATGCGCTCTTCGTTCGAGCGCGCGGCCTCGAGCTCGCTCTCGGTCCGCGCGGTGGCCGCGCGTGCGTCGTCGAGGGCGCGATCGAGCAGATCGATCCGATCGCGTGCCGTCGCGCGATCGCGCGCGTTGTCGTCCTTCGCGCGCGTCAGGTCCTCGCGTACCTTCGCCAGCTCGGCGGCGCGCTTCGCGCTCTCGTCACGCGCCTTGGTCGCCTCGTCGCGTGCGTTGGTCGCCTCGTCGCGTGCCTTCGTCAGCTCCTCGCGCTGGCGCTCCGCCTCCATGCGGACCTTCTCGGCTTCCGCTCGGATCTTGCTCGCCTGCTCGCTCACCATCGCGGCGTCGCCTTCCGCGACGTCGAGCGCCTTCCGCGCCTTGTCGGCGTCGGCCTTCGCCTGCTTCGCCTGCGCGAGCGCCTCGGCGACCTCTTCCTTCGCCTTTGCGAGCTCCGTGCTGTCCTGCCGCGAGGTGTCCTCGGCGCGCGAGCGCAACGCGGCGAGCTCGTCCTTGAGGCTCCCCAGCTCCGACGCCGACGCCTTCGCGGCCTCGACCGCCCGCCGGAGATCGTCACGCTCCGCGCGGACGGTCTGCAGCTCGGCGAGCGAGCTCTCGTGCATCTTCTCGAGCGACGTGACCTCGGCCTCGAGCGTGAGCGCGCGCTCCGTCGCGCGCTCGAGACGATCGAGCGAATCCGAGCGCTCGCGTCGTTGGTCCTCGAGCGACTTCTCGACGGCGGCGGCCTGCTGATGGAGCTTCGCGAGCTCGCGCCGGAGCGTGAGCATGCCGCTTGCGGCGGTGTCGCCGCGTCCGACTTCGACGTTGACGACGTCGATGCGCGAAGAGCTCACCTCGTCGTCGTCGGGCTCGGCGCGATCGTCGCGGCGGATCGCGGACGGTGGGCTCGTGTTGCGCTCGCGGCGGTCCGACGCGGAGGCCTGCAGTACCTCGCTCGTCGGCGGCTTCTTCGATCCTTGCATCGACCCGATCCTCCGTACCGCTGCGCTGCGGACGCCGTTACCGATCCGATCCTGGACACGCGGTGGATGCCGCGGTGACCAGGGCCGAAACCCCCACATCATGAGAGCAGAAAACGGCGGCGAGTACGAAGTCCGTTCCTCGTCCGGGTCGGCGTGAGCTTCAGCTCACGGCGCCCTCGGCGGGGTCGGCAGCGCCGGAGCCGCGGCCCTGGCGACGCGCTCCGACTCGGGGGGCACGGTCATCTCCCCGCGCAGGCGGGCGAGCACCCGACCGAGGCCGTCGAGGAGGCGCGCCTTGCGCACATTGTCCGTGGCCCGGACCGTCGTGGCATCGGCTGCGCCCGATACGACGAAGATCGGGATCCCCGAGAGCGTCGGATCCGCCCGCATCGCGGCGAGGCACGCGCGGCCGTCCATCACGGGCAGCTCGAGGTCGAGCAGGACGAGATCGGGGCGAGGAAGCTCGCGCGCCATCTCGAGCGCCTGTGCGCCGTCCGAGGCGACGAGGACCTCGCAGCCTTCGCGGCGCAGGATGCTCTCGATCAACTCGGCGGCTTCCGACTCGTCTTCGGCGACGAGGACGAGCGGCGGACGAACGAACGGCTTGGCGGATGACACGACCGGTCTCAAGCAGGCGACGTGCCTGCCTCGCACCGCGACGAGAATGCACTCGATTCGCGAAGATTCTTCGGGCGACGGTCAGCTCGACTGCTCCAGGACGCCCCTTTGCGGCACTTCGCCATGCGGCAGAGGGGCCCTCGGAGTCGCGCGCTCTCATTTTTCCTTGCGAAGGAAAGCTGTTGGCGAATGCTTCCGTACCACGGAGCGCAGCGACCACCGTCCGCGCTCTCTCTCGTGCCGCCGCTCCCCAGGCCATGACGAATCCCCTCCTCATCTTCATCCGCGCTCGGCTCCAGCCGCTGCGCCGGCGCTGGGTCCTCTTCGGCGCGGCTCTTCCCGCCGCCCTCGTCTTCTTCGCATGCGCCACGGACAACGGCGATGCGGTGCATGGACCCCAGTTCGGCCCGCCTCCCGAACGACCGGACGGGAGCGTCGACGACCCTGTGGCGATCGAGGGAGGTCCGGCGCCGGATCCCGACGGAGGCACGGACGCCGCCGGCGACGACGGCGCGATCGCGCCGGCATGCGCCGACGGCACCGTGGCGGTCCTCGCCGGAAACGACACGACGCTCAGCGGCGCCGTGTCGATCAAAGGCGCCGCATGGACCGGCAGCGCGATCGCCGGCGGCGCCGCGAAGAGCGCGCCCTCGCTGCGTGCATTCGGGACAGGCTTCGTCGGTCTCACGCGCGGCGCGTCCGATGCTCTGCAGGCGGTGAGCTACACGACGTCGTGGAGCAGCGCGACGGCCGTCGGCACACTCACGACGCTGGGCACGCCCGCGCTCGCGATCGTGTCGATGAAGGCGCAGTCGGTGTTCCTTTCGGGCGCCCCCGACACGAACAAGTTCTTCCGCATCGAGAACGCCGGCGCGTCGTGGAGCACGACCACCGATGCGCTCCTCCCGCCGGGCGGGACGCCGAGCTTCGGTCCCTCGGCCGGGACGATCGCCGCTGCCGGCACCGATCTCGTCTTCGCGCAGGACGGCAGCGACGAAGGCCTCTACACGCAGACGTGGAACGGCACGTCGTGGTCGACCGCTGCGCCGATCGTCGGCGCCGGCACGCTGAAGACATCGTCGCCCGCGCTCGTCGCGATCGACGGCTCACGCGACCTCCTGTTGCTCTATCCGGACAACACCACGAACCACGTGATCGGCTACGCCACGCGCGGCGCCGTGAGCAAGTCATGGAGCAACGGCACGCTCACGCACGCCGACGCGCAGACCGCGGAGCCGATGTCCGTCGCGCGCCTTTCGACGTCGACGGTCCTCGTCGCGTTTCGCGGCAACGACCAGCGGCCTTACTTCATGATCGGAACGCTCGGCGGGGTGTCCATCACGTGGAGCGCTCCTGCGGCGTTGCTCGCCGATACGTCGGCGGTCGACAGCGCGCCCGCCGTTGCGAAGGGCGTGTGCGGCGACGACGCGATCGTCGTCTTCGCGTCCGGAGGCCAGGTCAAGGCGATGGCGCGCCGGGGTACGACATGGTCTGTACCGGGAACGGTCCCGGGGGTCGCCGGAAGCCACGTTTCCGTGGCGACGCGCTGAGCGCGCTTCGCTACGCTGCTGGTCGCGGAGGTTCGCCTGCGCACGGGAGGGTTCGTTTTGGAACCGAAGCCGAGGAACGAGCGCCAGAATCCGGTGACGAAATTCTGTCTCGCGATGGAGGAGCTCCGCCGGACGGAAGCCGGGCGCGTGAAGAATTCGAAGGAGCTCGTCGAGTACTTCTTTCCGCACGACGCGACCAAGGCAAGGGACCAGCTCTTCGTGTACCTCCCGCGCGAAGTGCGCGCGCCCATCGTGGCAGGATGGGGCATCCGCGGCGCGAAGGCAGCGCTGCGTGACGACGACGACCGCATCCGCACGGTCATCCACGATGCGATCCTCGCCGGCGACATCGACGACGTCGTCTTCGAAGAGGGCATCACGCCCGCGATCCTCGCGGACTGGGTTCCGCTCGACGAGTGGTGGACGTTCTGGCGCTCCGGCAAGGTGTCCGGCGTCCCCGCGCAGAAGGCGCTCGCCACCGCGCGCGAGCTCGGCCTCTTCGACGACAAATGGTTCCTCGAGAACCTCGAGGGCCGCGGCGGCCGCTTGAAGGGCACGGACACGATCGCCGACACGCTCAGCAAGGAGCAGATCGTCGCGTGGGTGCGCGGCCTCCACGCGAGCGGCGACGGCTCGCCCGCCGGCATCGTCGCGGCGCTCGGCTGGGACGTGATCCTCACGAAGACCGCGCAAGAGGCGCTCCTCTTCGCCCTCGACGCGCTCGCGAAGAAGCTCGGTCTCGTGGTCGCGAAGGAGGCGGTCCCGCGCGGCAGCGAAGTCCCGGGCATCGCCATCCCGGACTTCCCGATGGAGGAGAAGGGCGTGACCGAGCCCGAGGAGCCGGTCAACGTCTCCGACTCGCTGCCCGTGCAGGCGGACTCGCTGGTTCCGTTTCCCGACTCGGGCGGGGGCTGGCCGGAGATCGCGGCGCCTGGCGACATGGGGTACGCGCTCGCGCAGCCGGGCGCGATCAAGACGGGCGCGATCAAGCCGAGCTACGGAAACGACGAAGAGATCACGTCGGAGCACCAGATCGTGAAGCCTGGCGCGGTGGACGCTCCGAAGTAGCCTACGGACCCGTGACGAGCCTTGCTCGCTGGTCGTCGAGCGGTGAAAGGCGTGTCAAACGCGAGCATCTCGGTCTGCCGGGCCGGCTCTGCACCCACCTGAGCTCCCGGTTGGCCAGCGGAATGCAACGTCTCCCCGTCGCGGAGCGGCGCCGACGAACCTCGCCGCGAGCCGCGAAAGGAGAGCAGCTCATGAAGGCCGTGGTGTTCCATGCAATCGGTGACGTTCGCCTCGACGACGTCGACGAGCCCAAGCTGAAGGATGCAACTGACGCCATCGTGCGTCTCACTGCCAGCGCTATCTGCGGGACCGACCTCCACATGGTCCGCGGGACGTTCGAGGGCATGAAGGAAGGCACCATCCTCGGCCACGAGGGCGTGGGCCTCGTCGACCAGATCGGCGCCGGCATACGCAACCTCGTCCTCGGCGATCGCGTCGTGATCTGCTCCACCATCGCATGTGGCGCCTGCTCGTATTGCCGCGCCGGTTACACCTCGCAATGCGACAAGGCGAATCCCAACGGGCCGGATGCCGGCACGGCCTTCTTCGGAGGGCCCGCGAGCACCGGCCCGTTCGACGGCCTGCAGGCGGAGAAGGCGCGCATCCCGTTTGCCCATGTCACGTGCGTGAAGCTGCCTGACGAGGTGACCGACGAGCAAGCCATCCTGCTGTCGGACATCTTCCCCACGGGCTACT
>JAQBQJ010000210.1 GCA_028287065.1 Labilithrix sp.
TGTACGCCGCCGCCGAGCCGCTGTCCGCCTGGTTGATCGCCGAGGGCGGCCCGAGATCGCCCAGACGCCAGTAGGCCGCGGGTTGGTCGCAGAGGACGAGCTCGCGGTAACCACCGTCGGCTCCGCAGGGAGGAGCGGCGAGCTCGCTCTCGACGATCGCATCGCGGGCGCCGCTCTCCGCGTCGATGTCCGCGTCGATGTCCGCGGCGCCGATCTCACTCCGAAGGTAGTCGAGGTCGGAGAGCGAACAGAACGTCATCAGGAGAATGGCCGGGAATCCCCAGAGCACAGCTCTCCTTTTCATATCGAAAAGGATATCGCAGCTCCCCCTCGCGGTCGCTAAGGCTTGCAGGCCTGAGCGTATTTACCGAACGTCTGCAGGAACTTCGCGCCCGAATTCGGAGCCTCGCCGCTCGAGAGCTCGGACTTCGTGTTCCCGTCGTCGGAGTCCCAGTACGACTGCAGGAAGGTGTTGTTGCTCACCATGAAGTCGAACATGGCCTGGATGAACTCGGGATGATCGCCCCCGGACATCAGTCCCCACTCCGGAAGCGCGATCGGCTTGCCGTGGCTCTTCGCGAATTGCGCCCACTGATTCATGCCGTAGGCCCCGTTGAAGAGATGGTCGACGCCGCTGTTGTCGTCGTAGCAATCGACACCGATGACATCGACGACGTCATCCCCCGGATATGCCAATTCGCTGTTCGTCGCCTCTGCCAAATAGCTACATCCAGGATTCCAGACGATGGTGAAGGTCGGCGAGACCTTCTTCAAGATCGTGGCGACCCGGCGGAACGCGGCGATGAAGCCGGCGAAGTCCGCGTCGTTGACGCCACCCCACAGGCCCCAGGGGTACCAGTTGCCTTCGAATTCGTGGCCGACACGAATGATGGCATTGGGATAATCATGCTTGAGGAAGAGTTTCCCGACGTTCTCGATCTGAGCGTCGTACATGCCGCTCGCGACGTGCTGCAGCGACGGGTCTTCCTCCGTGCTCAGGCAGACGACCTGCTGGATGTTCTCCCCCGGCGGCTGGGACTTCATGATCTCGAAGCCCCAGTCGGAGGCCGCGGCATTCGCCCACGTGTCACAGTTGATGAAGCTCGTGAGAAAGTCCTGATGAAATCCGGACCAGCTGTCGAAGTCGTAGTTGGTCTGCGTGTTCTTGGTGTACGCGCCGAAGTAGCGAATGCCGTTTCCGTTGGCGTCGACGCACGAGGCCGCCTTGGTGCCGGTTCCGCCGTTGCTCACCTCGATCGTCAACGAAGCGGTGGCGTGCTGCGTGTATTCAGTCCCCGCCACGGAATCCCAGCCATCGATGACCAGGCTCTGCGCTCCACTGGGGAGTGTCGTCGTATCGACGGATGCCGAGAAGCTCCCGTCAGCGTCCGGCGTGACGCGAGCGAGGAGCGCGCCGGCGCTCGAATGAATTTCGACATTCAGGAACCCGGGCCCGACACCCACCACGTCGATGGTGCCACTCACGGCGGCGCTCGCTTGGGGCGCCATGATGGTCAACGTGTGACTGGCGAGCGCCGTCGTCGAGCGTTGTACTTCTCCGCTCTCACCGGAGTTTGCAGTGCATGCCATCACGAGTGACGCGGACGCGAAGAAACCGAAGAAACGAGCTGCGTGCATGTGCGGGCCTCCGTCGCCCCGCAAAGCAAGGCAAGTGCCGCATCGAATGACCGCATTTGCGGACGCGAATGGCTTCGTCTTGTGCCGCTGCCAGCCTTGGAAGACCGGTCGGGTACTCGAAGTACGTTTCGTGCGCTTCGCGCTTCCCGACGTCGGGGGTTCGGTCCCCCGTCTCTTCACGCCGGGCCTTCGTACGGCGACAGCAGCCCATGCCGCAATGACCAGCCCGCGCCGAGCAGCCACGTGCGCGGTTTACGTGGTGGCCATGGGTCCGGCTCGGGGACCGTGACGTTTTCGGGCCCTGGTTCGTTTTCGAACCTTGGTTCGTTCTCTCGCGATGCGGACGCTTCCGTGTGGACCCTCACCGCGTCCGATCGACGTGCGCCGCTCGGATGTGGTGTTCCGGGACATCGCCACGCGGCGCGTGCGAGAATTCTGGCACCCGTGCCGCACGCCAAGCCGAAGCCCCGCGCCCCTTCGCCGAAGAAGAAGACCGCCGCCGAGCCCGCGAACGACGAGCTCGCGCGCGCGTGCGCGCGCATCACGAAGGAGATGCCGGGAGAGGAAGACGAGGGCTATGCGCCGCTCGCCGAGACCGTCGACATCTTGCGAGAGCATGTGACCTCGGCCGTCGTCCTGTCCACGCTCCGTGGGGACGACGCGAAGATCCCGGTCGGGGCCTCGAAGGGGGCGGGTCTCCCCGATCTGCCCTCGGTTGCGGCGTGGCCGATGCGCGACGGTGAGCCGCTCTCGTTCATCCTGCAGCTCGACCTGCGTTCGATCGAGACGCACGGAGCCCTGCCGCTCGACGGGCTGCTCTCCTTCTTCTTCTCCTCCGGCACGCAGCGCCGTGCGGAGCCGGCGGCCGCGGTGATCCATACGCCGAAGGGCGTCGCTCTGAAGCGCTGCGCTCCACCTCCGTCACCCGTCTTCTTCTTCAATCCCTACGCCGCGGTGCCTGCCACCATCGAGATGCACACGGCGATGGCGCTTCCGGAGCTCTCGCAAGAGGAGCTCGACGACCGGTTCGGCCTGGAGCTCCGGCGTTACGAGCTTCTCCGCGAGCGGCTCATGAAGTGGACGAAGAAGAAGAAGGGCGGCAACCGGAACATCGAGCACTTGCTTCTCGGTCATCCGCGCTGGCGCCACGGCGCACCGGACGGCATGCGCGGTCGCGCGCTGCTGCTCCAGCTCGACACGGACGACGTATTCACGTTCGGCGACGCCGGGCTCATCTACTTCACGCTCCCGGAAGCCGATCTGCGCGCGCACCAGTTCAAACGCGCGAGCGCGGTGACGCAGTAGCTGCCACCTCACCCCTCGAGCACGCGCCCCCTACCCCCCTTCGCTCTGCCTCACTGCGGCGTGCAGCTCTTGTTCGACCCGAACTCCGGCGACTTGCCCACGTTGTTCGCCGTCGTCGACTCCTGCAGCGTGCTCGTCGCGTTCGCGCTCGCCTGCAGATAGTCCGCGCCCGCCTTCGCGGCCGGGACGTTCACCACCACGTAGCCGCCCTTCGGGATCGCCGGGGTCCCCATGTCCGTCGCGCCGAGCTGCGTCGTCAGGCACTTCATGCGCTGCACGCGCAGCGTCGACGCGCCCGCATCACGCCACGGGTTTGCGTTGCCCACGGTGACCTGCGCGGTCGTGTCGTTGATCCACTTCACGCTCTTCAACACCAGGTCCACCGGGCCCGGGACGAAGCTCGCCGTGCACGTGTAGCCGTTCGTCTGGCCCGGCTCGATCACGTCGACCGTGCCGTTCGGCGCCAGGTCGCTCGACAGCGTCAGCTTGCCCGAGCCCTTGTTGCTCGCGACCCAAGACACGATGGTGCCCTTCGGGATCGGATGGCCCGCCGTGTTCGTGATCGAGTGCTTCCGCGACGCGACGTCCGAGGAGCCGCTGCCCGAGCAACCGAGCGCGACCGTCTGCTGCACGGCCAAGATGTTCGTGCCCGACACCGCCGTCGAGATCGGCGTCGGTGAAGCGCCCGCCGGCGGAAGCTCGGCGCCCGCAGCCCCCGGAACGAGGACCAGTGCGCCTGCGAGGAATGCGAATGCGAGAGCCGACGACGATGCGTTGTTCATGAACGTGTTCTCCTGTGCGAACGCCGATGACGTCCGTTCGTACGAGTACTGACGCATTCCGCCGCTCGTCATTCATGAACGATCCCTGAGCGTTCGCTGAGGACCGCCGCATGAAACGCTCACGTGATGCTCATGCTCACGAGGCGCGATCCCGTGCGATGCTCACTCCCGGCGAGGCCGCTGAGAAACGAACGCGCCGAGCAACGCACGACGTGCTTCGTCCGGGCGCTGCGCGAAACGAAACGCCTCGAGGCCACGCTGCGCATATTTCGCGGCGGCTGCGTCATCGCCTGCCGCCTTCGCGAGCGTCGCGGCACGCAGCGAGCAGTCGACCGCGCCCTCGACATCCCCCGCGGCGGCCGCCTCCACGAGGTGATCGGCGATCTCCGCGACGCGCGCATGCTCTGCGCCGTCACCGAGATGCTCGCCGAGCGCAGCCGCGACGCGACCGTGCAGCCGCGCACGCTCCGACGGCAGCAGTCGCTTGTAGAGCACGTCGCGCACGAGCGGATACGTGAACCGATACCGCGCCGCACCCGCGCGCGCGACCACACGCACCACGTCCGCCGCGTCGAGCTCGCGCAGCACCACGTCGTTCGTCTCGTCGAGCGCCGCAGCGAGGGGCGCGAGCGGGAACGTCACGCCGAACACCGCCGCGACCGTGAGCACGCGATTCGCCGACTCGGGCAGCGCCGCGAGCATGCTCGTGATCGCATCGCGGATGCCTTCGCCGCCGACCAGCGCGCTCGTCTCTACGTCCGCCTTCTCGAGCGACTCCTCGGCATTCAGCACCGACACGAGCTGCGTGAGCAGCAGCGGATTGCCGCGCGTCTTGTCGAAGACCTTTTCGAGCAGCGCATCCGGGAGCTCGCGACCGCTCCCCGGCTTGCTGCGGTTGCCCTGCTTCACGAACGTCGCGACGTCGTCGCGCGTGAGCGGCTCGAGCCGAAGCGTCGACGTCGACGCCTCCTGCGCGAGCGCGCCCATCGCCGCGCGAAAGCTCGCCAGACGCGGCGTCGTCGGCCCGTAGGCCGCGACCAATAGCACCGAAGTCGCCCGGAGCTGCGGCGACAGCAGCGCGATCAGCCGCAGCGAATCGAGATCGGCGAGATGGAGATCGTCGATCGCGAAGAGGAGCGGTCGAGGATCCGTCCGCACGGTGAGCATCCGCACGATCCCGTCGAAGAGACGAAACCGCGCCTGCGGATCGGCGAGCGTCGTCGCGACCGCGCAACCGTCGGCGAGCGCCGCGAGCTCACCGTCGAGCGGCGGCGTGGCGCCCGCGGCGCGCAGGATCCGCAGCGCCTGCGCGAACGGCCAGAGCTCCGGCGCACCTTCACCGTCGTAGCAACGCACGGAGATCGTGAGGACGCCCGTCGCCTCCGCGCACAGCTCCTCGACGAGACGCGTCTTCCCCACCCCGCTCTCGCCCGTGACGAGGCAGAGACCGCCGCGAGCGTTCCGCGCACGCTCGAGGAGCTTCCGCAGCGTCGCGAGGCTCTGCGCGCGTCCAACGAACGTCGAGGGCGGCCGATCGGTCTTCGGTCGAATGCTCTCCTTCGTCTTCGCGCGCGGGAGCGATTCGACCGGCGCGACGAACCGATAGCCCCGCCCGCGCACCGTGTGGATGAACGTCGGCTCCTCGCCGTCGTCGCCGAGCGCGGTGCGCGCAGCCATGATGGCCTGCGCGAGCGAGTCGTTCGTCACGACCACGCCGGGCCACACCTTCGCCATGAGATCGGGTCGCGAAACGACGACGCCGCCGCTCTGGACGAGGCACCGGAGGATGTCGAACGCCTTCGGTTGGATGGCGACGACGTCCGCTCCTTTGCGAAGCTCGAAGAGCTGGTCGTCGAGCTCGAAGGCACCGAAGCGGTGGATCATGGCCGAGGTCGAGGACGATGGTACCCTCGAACGGTGTCTGCGGACGATCCAGAAGACGGCTCGGAGTCGCATGCCGCGCTGAGCATCCTCATGGCCGACCAGACGCTCGGCCGCTACGAGCTGCTGACGCCGATCGGCCGAGGCGGGATGGCGATCGTGTGGGCCGCGCGCCTGCGCGGAACGCACGGCTTTTCGAAGATCGTCGCGCTCAAGACCATGCTGCCGGCGCTGTCGAGCGATCCGCGCTTCGAGAAGATGTTCCTCGGCGAAGCGGCGATCGCCGCGCGCATCGAGCATCCGAACGTCTGCGAGATCCTCGATCTCGGAGAGGACCGCGGAATCGTCTACCTCGTGATGGAGTGGATCGACGGCGAGCCGCTCTCGCGATTGCTGTCGCTCTCTCTCGCCGCGGGCCGCGCGATCCCGGCCGGCATCGTCGCTCGCATCGGAGCGCAGGCCGCGCGCGGTCTCCACGCGGCACACGCGCAGAAGACCGACACCGGCGAGCCGTGCGCGGTCATCCATCGCGACGTCTCCCCTCAGAACATCCTCGTCACGTGCGACGGCCTCGTGAAGATCGTCGACTTCGGCGTCGCGCGGGCCGCCGAGCGGAGCGATCACACGACCGCGACCGGCTTCATCAAGGGCAAGGTCGCCTATCTCGCGCCCGAGCAGATCGAGAGCCGCGAGATCGACGTGCGCGTCGACGTGTTCGCGCTCGGCGTCGTCCTCCACGAGCTCCTCGGCGGGGAGCATCCGTTCCGCGGCGAGACCGATCTCGCGACGCTGCTCGCGATCGCCAGCCCGGACCCCGCGCCGGCATTGCCCGATACGGACGCATGCCCCGCCCCGCTCCGCGCGATCATCGCGCGCGCGCTCGAGAAGGACGCGAACAAGCGATACGCGTCGATGAAAGAGCTCGCGGCGGCCCTCGAGGCCTTCGCGGCCGACGCCGATGCGGAGCAGGACGCCGTCGCTGCGTTCGTCGCCGGAGTGCTCGACGAGCGACGCGAGAAGCGCGGCCGCGAGCTGCGCGCGGCGGCGAAGGCCGCGGACATGAGGAGGGACAGGAGCGCAGCGGGCGCGAGCACGACGGCGAGGGCAACGACGGCGGCCCCCGAGACCGCAAGGCGAGGCACGCCGCTCGGCTACGTCGCGGTGGCTCTGGCCGGGATCGCGATCGGCGCGCTCGGGTTGCGCGCGTGGCAGCTCGGGAACGGCGCGAAGGACGCGCCGGCGGCAACGGGGGCTGCGAGCGCGATGGCCGTCACTGCCAGCGCGGCGGTAGCGAGCGTGAGTCCGATCACGAATCCGAGCACGAGCACGAGCACGGTTGCGAGTCCGAGTCCGAGCACCACGAGCACGAACGTGAACGCCGCCGCGGCGCCGAGCGCGACGGTCGCGATGCGATCGTCACGCGCCGCCGCTCCGGCCGCGCGCCCTGCGACCGCGCCCACCGCGCCCACCGCTTCGGCCGCCGCCCCGCCGAAGAAGAACCCGCTCGACGGCTGGGACTGATCCCCGTCAGTGGAACCGGACGAGCACCGTCGTCTGGAAGTTGTTGTGGCCGAGCGTGACGATGCGGCCCTTCGGATCGACGGCCATGTCGACCATGTAATCGACGTTGTCGACGTCGCTGACGACGACGCCCGCGGTCCCGAACGTCGTGTCGACCTTGCCGGTGTTCGCGTCGACGCGCGTGAGCGCCATGTCGCGAAGCTTGTTCGCGCCTGCGTTGTCGACGCCGCCGGCCACGATGAGCTTTCCGCCTGCCGTCGGCACGATGCTCCCGACCTGCGACGTGCTCCACTTCACCGTATCGGACGCGAACACGCCCGCCGGCCCCGGAACGCCGGAGTTGTTGAAGCCGCCGAGATCGAGCGAGCCGGTGTTGAGCAAGTGCGCGATCGACGCGACGCCGTCGCCGCCGCCCGACGGGATCTTGCCCGCGCCGGCGACGAAGATGCCCGTCGGTGTCAGGACGATGCGCCGCGCTTCGTCGAGGTGCGCCGCGGAGAGCCCGAACGTCGCGTGGCCGGAGCTGCCGAAGGCCGCTGCGGGCGACCCGATCGCCGTGTACTTCGCGACCACGGCGTCGCGCGTCGCCGAGCTGGCAAGCCCGTTCGCGCCCGCCGCGAAGATCGCGCCCTGCCCCACCGAGACGCCGTCGAAGCCGTGCGCGACCGTGTTGTCGATCACGATGCCGTCACCGTCGAAGGACGTATCTGGCACGCCCTGCGGAGTGAGGCGAAGGATGAAGCCCTTCGTCGGGTTGTTCGTGTCGTCGCGGCCGACGACGATGATGTTCTTGTTCGCGTCGAACGCGACCGCGAACGCCTCTTGCACGCCGAGCATCGGAATGACGATCTTGCCGGGCGTCGCACCACCG
The DNA here is from genome assembly GCA_028287065.1 of Labilithrix sp. GTDB lineage: Bacteria > Myxococcota_A > Polyangia > Polyangiales > Polyangiaceae > Labilithrix. The sequence continues at coordinate 7,999 of JAQBQJ010000210.1, forward strand.
TTGAAATTCGGATCGAGCGCACCGGCGCCGGCGGTCAGCACGCGTGTGATCGCCGCACGGTTGCGCGCGAGCGACGGATCGTACGAGCTGCCCACGACGACGAGGTTGCCGTCGGGATCGATCGCGACCGCATTCGGAAAGTCCGAAGGCGCAGCTGCAAACGCGACGCAGAACCTTCCGCCGGTTCCCCACGCGACGTCGAGATCGCCGTTCGCTGCGAACCTCGAGATGCCGAAGGATCGATTGTTCGCTGCGCCGATGCATCCGTCGGCGCGACCGACCACGTAGATCAATCCTTGCGCGTCGATCGTGAGCGCCGTCGAGTAGTCGAGGAGCGCCGAAGCCTTCGCGCCGTTGACGAAGTTGCGATCGACCTCACCGATGAGCGCGACCGTCGGCGGCATTCCATCCGGCGCATCGAGGCCCGAGTCCTTGCCCGCGTCGGAACTTGCGTCGTCGGTCACGGGGTCTGGCCCGCCCGACTCCGGCGCCGTGCCGTCCGCGCCGGGTCCGCCGTCACCGCTCCCGCTCGCGCCCGTCGTGTAGTCACCGAGCAGCGCGACACATCCCGCAGCGCCCAGAGCGACGACGCCCGCGACCATCGAGCGTATTTTCATGGCTCTTCAGCTTATGGGCCGGCAGAGCTCCCCGATCATGAGCATTCCATGAGCACTCTGCGTGGCTCACCACCACACACAGCGCATCTCGAGCCCTCCGCCGCCGAAGGCGAACATCGGCGAGACGCCCATGGCGATCGAGCTCGACCGCTTCGGGACGGGGCTCGAGAAGAGGGCCAGCGCCTTCGCTCCGATCCCGAGGCCCGAGATGATGCGCGCGCTCTCGGCGGCACCGGCCGGATTGCCATCGCTGTCGAGCGCGGTGTGCTTGGGTGCGCAAGACGCACCGAGACAGAGCGGCTTGCCGAGCGCCGTGAGATCGATCGGCAGCGGCGGCGGCAGTTGCGTGATCGAGCGGAACGATTTCTGGCGAGAGAGAGAAATCGGCATCACGAGGAAGAACGGAGGGGTCGTCACCTTCATCGGAAGGGCGAACTCGAACGCGAGCGGAGGATCCGTCGCGCCGATGAGCTCGGCGCGCGCAGGTGCGGCACCGAGCATCGGAACGACGATCGCTGCGACGACGGCGAGCGGAGCGATACGCATCCCCACGCGTCGTCTCTTTCGAGAGACTGAAGACAACTGCTGGTCGTGCCGTGCGACTGCGATGCGCGCGCGCGGGTCCGAAGGATATCGATCCGAGCGCGACGACCTACGTCAATGTCCGGCAGAGCTCGGCATTTTTCGCAGATGCCATCGCGCGCCGAGCGCACCGAGGGCGGCACCCAGCAACGCGCCCGCGAGCACGTCGAGCGGGAAGTGCACGCCGAGCACGCAGCGAGACATCGCGACGCCGAACGCCGCAACGAGCGCGAGCGCGGAGAGCGCGATGCGCCGCTTCTTCTTCGCCGGGTCGCGTAGCGCGTGCCGAACGAGCACGACCGCAACGAACGTCGCGAACGCGAAGCTCCCTGCAGCATGTCCGCTCGGACATGAAAAATCCGTCGGCGCCTCGAACACGAGCGCACGCACGCCGGGGACGACGAGGTACGGACGCTTGCGCTGGATGATCGCCTTCAGCGTGAAGACGACGATCGCGTTCGCGCAGAGCACCGCCGTGAGCGACGACGCAAAGCGACGCGTACGCGGCGACGCGAAGAGCGGCACGATGAGCAGCGCTCCCCAGCCACTGCCGAGCACGGTGAGCACGCACATGAGCGCGAGCCATCCTCCGTCGGAGAACGTCTCGTGAAGATGGCGAAAGACGCGAATGTCGAGCTCGATCACGTCGGCGCACGCAACGCGTGACTCAGTCGTCGCTCCAAGAACCGCCGATGTCCCCGATGTCTTCCATCACGTTCGACGTGTCGAAGTCGTTCGACGACGGCGGCGAGTAGTCGTCGCTCGAGCTCGAGTAGTACTCGTGATGGTGGTGCGAGCCAATCGAGGCAACGGCCGCCGCACCGGCGAACGCGGCCGCGACATTGCCCCACGTACCGACCGCCTGCATCTGCTGGTGGTGCTGCTGCTGCTGCTGCATCGCCGCCTTGCGCTGCGGCGCGCCCGCGAACGCCTCGTTGCAACGCAGGCAGTTCGAGCAGTTGTGCGGTGAGATCGAGCCGCAGAAGATGCAGCTCACGACGATCCACGCCTGACACGCCGCGCACTTCTGCTTGCCCCAACGGCAGGCCATCTTGCATGCGGGGTTGGGGCACGGGATCGCCTTCGCGAGCGCATCGGCGGAGACCGCGCGCGTGCAGTACCTGCAGTTGACGAACTCGCCGTCGTCCGGCGCTCCGCACGATCCGCAGGTCGCCGTCGGCCCCGTCGTCTGGCTCATGCTCCAAGGATGTCACAGGAGCCCACGAGGCGAAATTCCCGGAGAGTTCGCTTACAGTAGGCCGCGATGTCGGAAAAGCCTGCGCAGGAGCTCGCGGACGTCCGTGAGGAGCTCGCCAAGACGGACAAGGAGCTGGTCAGCCTGCTCGCGAATCGCATGCGTCTCATCCGCGAGGTCGCGCGTGTGAAGGCTGCGAAGGACCTGCCGTCGTTCGATCGCGAGCGCGAAGGGGCGCACCTCGACGATCTCCTCTCGGGCGCGCGGGAGGCCGGCGTCGCCGAGGATCTCGTGCGGGACGTGTTCGCACGTCTCTTCGCCGCGTCGCGCCTCGAGCAGCGCCGCTTCCTCCAGGCTCGCGCCGAGCACTTCTCGATCGGAATCATCGGTGGCACGCAAGGCATGGGAGCGTTCCTCGCGCGCGTCTTCGGCGACGCTGGATTCCCCGTCGAGACGACGGGCCTCGGACAAGGCGCGCCCGCGATCGAGGTCGCTGCGCGTCACGACCTCGTGATCGTCGCCGTGCCGATCGACGTGACCGTCGCGGTCATCCACGAGATCGCCCCGCACGTGCGGAAGGGCGCATGCCTCATGGACATCACGTCCATCAAGAAGGCGCCGCTCGAGGCGATGCTGGCCGCGGCTCCCGAGGGCGTCGACGTCGTCGCCACGCACCCGATGTTCGGTCCGCACGGCGTCGACTTCGATCGCCAGAAGGTCGTGTTGTGCAGCGGACGGGGCGAGGTGGCCTTCGCGCGCGTGAAGAAGCTCTACGAGAGCTTCGGCGCCGAGACGATCGAAGCGACCGCCGGCGAGCACGACGCGCAGATGGCGCTCATCCAGGTGCTCGTGCACGAGAAGACGATGGTGCTCGGCTCGGTCCTCGAGCGGCTCAAGGCCGACCTCGGTCGCAGCCTGCAGTTCGCGAGCCCCATCTACCGCACGGAGCTCGCGATGATCGGCCGCATGTTCTCGCAGCGCGCGGAGCTCTACGCCGACATCCTCACGTTCAACCCCGAGGCGCCGCGCCTCTCGCACGTCTTCGAGCAGGAGGCGGCGTACTTCGCGCGCTCGGTCGCGATGAGCGATCGCGAGTCCGTCGTGAAGCGCTTCCGCCAGGTCGCGGACTACATGGTCGACTTCGCAGCCTGGGCGAAGAAGCAGTCCGACGCGATCCTCGACGACCTCGTTCGTCACGGCTAGGTCGATGCGTCGTTGCGCCTCGGAACGTAGGACGCGGCTGATCAGCGGTGTGAATCGGGATCGATGCCGAACATCTGCATCCACCGATGGATCTGCGCGCGGTCCTTGCCGAGGACGCGCGCGACCGCGGCGACGTTCCCGCGATGCTCGCGGAGCAGCGCCTCGAGATCGGCGGGAGCAGGCCTCTGGAAGCGCGGCTTCGCCGGATCGGTCGACGGCGGCGGCAGGCTCGGCTGCGGCGCGCTCGTCGACGCCGGAGCTCCGTAGTCCTTCATCGACGCGGTCACGGTGTCGGGCAGATCGCTCGCGTCGAGCGGGCCGCCTTCGGACACGGAGAGCGCGCGCCGGATCGCCGACGCGAGCTCGCGCACGTTGAACGGCCAGTCGTGCTGGCAGATCGTCACCATGAACCGAAACGTCATGGGCCGCGATGCCTCGCCGGCCTCCGCGAGGAAGTGGCGAACGAGGAGATGGAGATCTTCCTTTCGCTCGCGTAGAGGACGGAGCGAGAGCGTGTAACCGTTCAGCCGCGCATAGAGATCTCCGCGGAACAGCCCCTCCTCGACGCGCGAGCGGACGTCGCGATGCGTGGCGCTCACGACGCGCACGTCCACCTTCTCCGCCGTGACTCCGCCGACCGGGACGACCTCGCGCGTCTCGAGCGTGCGCAGGAGCTTCGCCTGCGCTTCGAGAGGCATGTCGCCGATCTCGTCGAGGAGGAGCGTGCCTCCGTGCGCGGCCCGGATGATGCCCGGATGATCGCGGTTGGCGCCGCTGAACGCGCCCTTCTTGAAGCCGAAGAGCTCGCTCTCGACGAGGGCCGCGGGGATCGCTGCGCAGTTGAGCGCGCGCAGCGGTCCGGATCGCCCGCTCGCGGCATGAAGCGCGGCGGCGACGAGCTCCTTGCCGGTGCCGGTCTCGCCGAGCACGAGCACGGGCAGCTCGGTGGGTCCGATGTTCGACACCTCGGCCGACACACGCGCGAGCTGCATTCCGCCGACCGCGCCCGGGATCGAGACACGCCGTGCGCCGTCCGCCACTGCGCCGTCGATCCGGTACGGCGCGTAGGCGCTCGCGCCGTGCGCGACGAACGAGAGCAGCACGTCGCCGATCCGGATCTGCGATCCGTGCGCGAGGAACGTCTCCGTCACGCGACGACCGTCGACGAGGACGCCGCTACGACCGCCGACATCGCGGAGCACGAAGCCATCGTCCGTCCGCGCGATGTGCGCGTGCATGCGCGAGATCGTCGGGTGCGCGATGACGACGTGCGCGGGCTTCGTCCGCCCGATGACGGCGACGTCGTCGTCGACCGGGAACACGGTGGGCAGCGCGGCGAACGAATCGGCATAGAGGAGGACGAGCCCCGCATCCGTACGCGCGGCGCGCTCTTGCCCCATCGGCACGCCGTTCGCGGTCTGCGTATGCTCGCTCTCGTTCGCGCTCACCACGTCGACCATCCTTGATCGCGCGAGCATGGTCAAGGTGCGGTCTAAATCGCCGAGCGACGGCGGGCGCGCGCGGCGACGAGCATCCCGAGCG
>JAQBQJ010000226.1 GCA_028287065.1 Labilithrix sp.
AGTACAGAAGGTCGGCCATGGCGTACTTGATCTTGTAGATGTTCGGCCAGTCCTCCTTCACGACGCGCGGGAAGACGAACGTGCTGAACTCCTGGGCGTTCCAGGTGTCGACGACCTTCTTGTAGAGAGACGCCGCGGCGCCCATCGTCTTCAGGTCGCCCGTGCCGCGCTGCCCTTGCGAGCCGACGGCCTCGAGGTGCCACGCCATCGCCGTTTCCGTCGCGAGAGCGGCGCTCTTGTTCGCGCACTCCTGCTTCAGCTCGGCCGAGTAGCTGCCGTTCTTGAACTCCTGGGCGACCTTGACCTGGTTGTCGACCTCTTTGACGATGACTTCCTTGTTGCCGGACTTCATCGCCATCGTCGCTTCGGTGATGTGCGCCTGGTACACGCAGTGGTGTCCGGACTTGTCGCGACCGATGAGGTCCTTGTAGAGAAGGATCGCCTCCGGGTAGTGGCCCGTGTCGAGGTAGTTGTTACCGAGGTCGTCCATCATCTTGTACGTCTTCTCGTTCGACCCTGACTGGTCGCCCGAGATGTTGTGCAAGAAGTTGTAGGCCTGCGCGGGATCGCCCTTGAGCGCGTAGACCGGGATGACGTCGCGCCGCGCGCTGTCGGCGAGCTTCGCAGCGCCGGGCAGCTGGCTGTGGACGACGCCGAACTCGATCGTCTTCTTGAACGCGTTGAGCGCCTTGTCGAGCTCGCCCTTGTTCCAGAAGACGTACGCGAGCTTGTACCAGGCGTAGCCGTAGACCTTGTTGTTCGGCGCCGGGTACTTGATGACCTCCGAGTACGCCTGCGCAGCCAGGTCCCACTTCGACGGATCGCCCTGCGCCTCGTTGAAGAACAATTCGCCGAACGCGAGGTACGCGTTGGGAATGTACTTCGAGTCCGGACGCTTCTTGATGAGGTCGTAGTAGACCGAGCGCGCGTTCTTCAGATCGCTCGCCTGCTCGTACTCGTACGCGAGGTAGTAGAGGACCTCGTCGAGCTGCCCGTACGTCGGGTAGTCGTTGACGATGAGCGTGTAGTTCTCGATGGCCTTCTTGCGCGCGAGCTTCATGACCTGATCGGCCTGATTCGCTTGCGTCTGCTGCTGGCCGGCGGCCTGCGGGTTCGTCTTCTTGAACCCGTCACGCTTGATCTCCGCTTCCGTCTTGTCACGGAACGCGGCGGCCTCCATTTCGACGTACGCCTCTGCGAGGCGACGACCGAGCTGCGGGCGATCGGGCGCGTTCTTCTTCGTCGTTTCGAAGAGGCGCTCGAGGCCTGCGATCTCGGTGACGAGCAGCGCACGCTGGCGCGCCTGGAGGCGGCTCTTGCGCTCGTCGCGCGGAGCGTCCTGCAGCGACGGTGCGTTCGGCTTGACCTGCTGATCGCGCTTCTTCAGATCCGCGGGAGGCGGCGCCGAGTGGAAGTTCACCTGCGGAGTCTTGCCGTGCTTGCTGACGTCGAACTCTTTCGGTCCGTTGCCCCCACAAGCGTTGAGAGTGGCCTTCGCCTTCTCGTCGATACAGACCTCCGCGCCGAATGCAGCCGGAACAGTGCCGGCGATCATCGTCGCGAGGATCGCTACTTGAACAACACGCTTCATACGGAACCTACCTCCCACACTTCGAGGTGATGGTCTGTCGATAGAACCCGAGCTCGTCACGCCAGTACTCGCCGTCGAACGGCCAGACCACGTGCTCTTCGTCGGGCTTCACGATGTTTCGCTCCGACTCCTGGGACGTGACCTGGGAGCCGGCGATGGCCGCGTCGAGCTGATTGCGCTTTGCGGCGTTGATGTCGATGAGGATCTTCGCGCTGTCGCGGAGGTGCTCGTTGAGCTCGTCGAGGTTTCGCTGGTAGCGCTCGCGAGCGAGCTGACCGGCGTTACGAACGGCGATGTCGCGCGCGAGCTGCAGCGAGTCCTTGACGTCGTTGCCGAGCGGCGAGTCCTTGAAGCTCGCCGGCGCCTTGCCGAAGCGCTTTCCTTCGTCGTCGAGGACCTGGACGTACGAGAGGTGGCGGAGCAGCTGGCGATCGGAGAGCGCGTTGTGGACGACGATCTTGATGCGCGGCGGGAGATCCGCCTTGTCGTCGCGGACGTCCTTCAGGAACTTGTAGAAGGGCTCGTCGGCCTCGTCGCCCTTGAAGCGTCCGAGGACCTTGTTCAAGTCGTCGTAGATCGGCTGATACTTCGACTGGAACTTGGCGACGATGATCTCGGCGTCGTCGTACTGGCAGTTCGCGAAGTAGATGACGCCCTTGAGGATGTCCGCTTCCGGGTAGTACGAGTTCGGGAAGTACGGCGACTGGATCGTGTGGACGTTACCGAGCGCGTGCGCGTAGTCGCCGGCCATGAAGTAGGCCCACGACTCCTCGAAGAGCGCGTCGAGCCAGTACTCGCTGCCGACGTCGACCTTGTTCCAGTACTTCACGGCGGCCGACAGCTTCGAGCTGTCGATCGTCGGCGCGTTGTTCTCGTCGAGGCGAACCGACGCCGAGTAGTACGTGCGCGCCATCGAGAGGAACGCGAGGTCCCTCATGCGGTCCTCGTCCTCGAGACCCTCGACGCCTTCGTCGATGGCTCCGACGATCTTCTGGAACGACTGCACCGCGGGAACGCTCTTGCGCACCTGCACGTTGCTGATGCCGCTGAAGAACTGACCCTTGATGTAGTACTTCGACTCGCGGCTCACCTTCGAGAAGATGCGGAGCGCGTCTTCGTACTGGCGATTGCGGTACTTGTACCGGCCGAGCAGGTAGTTCAGCTGCCAGTACAGCTCGCGCTGGTTCTGGTTGTTGAACTTCTCGATCGCCGCGTCGTTGTACTTGCCGACGCGCTCGACGATGTCGGCGGGCTCCGGGAGGTCGGTCGCGAGCTTCGCGAGCCAGAGGAGCGTCTCGTTGAACTTGAGGTGGTTCGGCTTGTCCGCGATCTCGGAGAAGATGCCGTACGCGGCCTGATAGAACTTGAGGCGATAGAGCGAGATCGCGAGGTGGTACTGCGCGAGCTGCTTGTTGCCTTCGTCGTCGCCGGTCTCGCCCTTGTAGACGCGATAGAGTGCGAGCGAAGCGTCGCCCCACTTCTCGCCGTCGAAGAGGCGCTTGGCCTGCGCGGCCTGCTCGGTCATCTGACCGGCGACGGGCGCGGGCCCGGTGTCGGCCGCCTTCGGCTGTCCGCCCGCGCCGGGCGCGGCGGGCTCATCGAGCTCGATCGCGTCACCACCACCGGGTCCCGGCTTGCCGGCCGGTTTGCCCGCAGGCTTGCCCGTGGGCTTGGCTGCCGGCGGCTTCGGCTTCGGCTTCTGCGCAGAAGCTTGCGAGCTCATGAGCGAGAGCGAGAGCAGGCACGTGCCCGACGCGATGAGGAGCTTGCGCAAAAAGGAGTGACGCATCTTCGAGGAACCTCGCCTTGCGATGTGAGGACCGAAACCGAAACGGATTTTTCGCTCTTCGAGAGGAAGAAGGGAAGTCGCTAAGAGTCGAAAAGTTGAATGAATCTAGAAAGATAATACGTGCGGGCCGCGGAATGGTACGGAGCGTGAATCGCCTTTGTCAAGGCGATTTGCCGAGAGATGCGATGCGATCACCCACGCGCACGTGGGCGAGAGATCGCTTTCGATGGAACACACGCGAACGTCTTCACTTGGATCGGTCCCCCACCGACGCGCGCGTCGCACGCTAGTCCAGGGTGGCCGCGGACGCGCACGCAAGGAACGCGGGACGTGTTCGAGACGAAGCCCGCTGCGACGACGCCCCAACGACGCCCCAACGACGGTCGTCGCTGCCTTCGGCCATCACAACGAAGACCATGCTTGACGCTTTCATCCCCGAACGTCTACCGTCCCGCCTCAGAATGACGCGTGCGATTTTGACGTCTTTCCTGCTGGTTTGCGGCCTTCTGCTCGCGAGCGCGACGCCCGGATGCAAGGACGAAGGCGTCGGCGACCCGTGCACTCCCGAACAGGAGTACGACCCGAGCTTCATCGGCTTCGACGAAAAGGAAGTCAACGTCGAGTCGAAGAGCTTCCAGTGCCGCACGCGCATCTGCCTCGTGAATCACTTCCGAGGTCGCGCGTCCTGTCCGTACGGACAGAGCCTCGACGGCACCAAGCCGGCGGCTGCGAAGAACGCGTGCCTCGTGCCCGGCACCACGGACGCCATCACCGGCCTCACGAACCCGCAGGATCCGGCCAGCTTCCGCGATCCGCGCAAGAAGGCGCTCGTGCCCGCGCAGTGCAACGACCGCACCGCGAACGACGCCGTCTACTGTTCGTGCCGCTGCGCCGACATCAACGGCGACCAGCCGAGCGATCAGACGTTCTGTCAGTGTCCCGACGGCTTTGCGTGCCGCCCGCTCGTGACGTCGATCGGTCAGGGCAACGAAGGCCTGACCGGCTCGTACTGCATCAAGAACGGCACCGAGTACAACAAGGACACCGCGTGCAACCTCGGCGAATGCGACGCGGCTGCGAAGAAGTGTGGCGACCAGTGAGCGTGCGCCTGTAGCCGCTGCGGCTGGTCGAGCGCGCCTCGCACGCCTCGCAGGGCGCGCGGCCGAAGAGGCTGCCGCCGAAAAACTTCGCGCGAACGGTTTCCGGATCCTCTGGCAGAACCTGCGCATCGGCGCGCTGGAGCTCGATCTCGTCGCCAAGAAGGGCGACCTCGTCGTCGTCGTCGAGGTCCGCACGCGCGGTCCTGGGTCGTTCGAGAAGCCGCTCGCGAGCATCTCGCGCACCAAGCGACGCACGCTGCTGCGCGGCGTGCGCGCGCTCTGGAAAGGGCGCATCGCGAAGATGCCCGAGGTGAAGCGGATCCGCATCGACGTGGCGGCGGTGACGTCCGATGCGAGCGGCGCGTTGCAGATCGAATGGATCGCCGGCGCCTTCACCGAGGACGACGCATGACGAGCCCGACCCTCGCGGACTAGGTCACGCGAAGACGACGACGCCGAGCTTCACGAGCACACCGAGCGCCGCGAGCGCTTCGACGCGGGACATGAGCCCGAGGTCGAGGATGTTCTGCACGGTCATCGAGCCGTCGATCTGGGCGGCGACGAACGCCGCGCGCGGATCGAGCGGCAGCGACGTGAGGCTCTTCGCGGTGCGCGTCAGCTTCGGCACCGACGAGCCGGGAGGCAGGCCGACCGCCTCGCGCGTCTGCGGTCGCACGCGAGCGCCCGAGGATCGGTGCCGCGCCGAGATCCCTGGCCTCGTGCGCCATCGTCCCGCGCCGCTTCCGCGCGAGGACCGGATGCCAGCTCGCCCGACCGTCTTCGCGTTGACTCACCCTACGAACGTGGCGGAGCCACAGGGCCGCGCCCGCATGAAGTCCCTATTTTCACCGCTCTGCGTCGCAGCGTCTCAGATTCGCGGCGTCACGACGCAGCGCGGAGTGCGCTCTACAGATCGAGTGCGGCCTTCATCTCGTCGCGCACGTGCTGGATCTTCTCGATCGCGTCGTCGCTCGCGCCGGACGCCTTCGCCGATGCCATCGCGGCCTCGAGCTCGGTGACCTCGCGGCGCTGGCGATCCTTCAGCTTCTCGACCATCGCGGCGAAGACCTCGAAGAAGTCCTGGAGCTCGTCGCCCTTGCGAAGCTTGCCGTAGAAGTTGAGCTTCCCATCACCGACCTGACGAAGAAGCATCTTCATCTTGTAGATGGGGCCGACGACCTTGTGCGTGAAGTAGATGCCGAGGATGCCGATGAGGATGACGAGCAGCGCGAGGCCCGCGACGAGCGACGTGAGCATCGTGTTCTGCTGCTGGATCGTCGCCTGCTGCTGCGAGAGAAGCGCCTTCTGTTTCACCTCGAGCTGAGCATCGAGGCTCTTGGCCTCGCTCTCGAAGCTTCCGGCGAGCTCCGGTGAGTCGGCGTACTCCTTCTTGATCTGCATCCGCACGAGCTCGGAGTTCTTTTGGCTCTCCTTGATGAGCTCCTGCCCCTGGCCGATGACCTTCTGACTCTGCGCCGTGACCTCGCTGCTCGTCCGGTAGAGGAACACGCCCATGATCGCGCTGATCACGAACGCGACGCCGATGATCATCCCGGTCCACTTGAGCTGGAAGCGCGGGTCGAGAAGGTAGTTCTTGAAGCTGCGTTTGTACTTCGGGCGGGCCTGCGGGGCCGGCGCTGCGGAGGTCGTGCGAGTCGACATTTCGTCATTCCCTCAAAGGAGAGCCGGTCATAGGAACGCGCTCGCGTTCTGCGCGAACTGCTCGCTCGCGAGCCCCGCCGCCATATCCAACATCTGGTCCTCGGACGACTTGTCGCCGCTCGAGACTCCTTCCTTGGTCAGCGTCTTGTCGACGTTGCCGAGGAGTGATTTGCCCGGGTACGTGAAGACGCCGATCTTCACCTTCACGCGGAGATTGCCGTTCGAGTAATCGAACTTGTCGACCGCGATCGCGAGATAGAAGCCGTTCATCTTGCGCTTCTTCATCGTGTCCTTCGCGGCGTCGGCGCTCTCCTTGTTGGGCGCGATCTGGATCGTGCCCGCGGCCTCGAGCTTCGTCTTGATCGCCTTGACGACGACGCTCTCGACCTCGGGCTGCGAGCGCCCCGTCGAGTTCGCGATGGTCGAGAGCGCGATGTAGTACTTCGCGCTCGGGTTCTCCTTGATCTTGTCGTCGCCGCCGCCGCCGCCACCACCGCTGCCGGCGCCGATCGACTCGAGCGCACGCTCGATCGCGATCTTCACGCCGTCGTTGCGCTCGGCATCGAGGCGACTACGCAGACACGGAAGCGCGCTCGCGCGTCCGAGGCGCTTCATCGCGACGGCCGACGCCTGACGCACGACCTCGGTCGAGTCCTTGAGCGCACCGCACAGCGGATCGACGGCGCTGTCCTCGTTGCTTGCGCCGAGCGCGAGCGCGGCGCTCGTGCGAACGCGAGGGTCGTCCGAGTTGAGCTTCTCGGCGAGGAACTTCACGCGATCCGCGTCCGCCATCGCCGTGTGCGGCGTCAGCATGACGAAGAGCGGTACGATTGCACCAGCACAGCGGGCTCGAAAACCAGCGATCAGGCGTCCCCGTGCGCGCATCGACCTCCAAAAGCTATCACGCATTGTCGAGGCTCCCGCACTCCGTTTTCGCTACGATCGATCGACGAACGGTCACCACCAAAACTTCACCTCGCTCTCTCGTCGGGACCCTTGAGCCGCGCTGTCGTTCCCAACTTTCTCGCTCGACTCGCCGTCTGCCTCGGGGTGGTCGCGTGGGCGCTATGGTTGCCGCTCTGCGCCAGTGCGCGCGCCGACGGCATACGCATCCGCGTGCGTGGCAGCGCGAAGATCGTTGCGCATGCAACGCGCGATCAAGGAGAGCTGATTCTCTCAGGATCCCTCGTCGACGACGCGGGGCAGCCGATTCCCGCCGAGAGCGTCACCATCCACGTCACGCGCGAGAGCGACCCCCGTGACGCCAAGGTGATCGAAGGTCTCCGCGCAGCGCGGACGTGCGACAGGAGCACAGATCGACCGCCGACCGCCTACGGCGTCCGTGTCGTGGGCCCGACCGACGCGCCGGACATCGTCGCGATCACCGACGAGGGCGGACGCTTTTGCTTCCGCGCGAAGCTCGTTCCCGATCGCCACCTCACGCACCTCTCGTGGCGCGGCTCGAACCTCGTCGACGGCGCGGATGCCGATCTCGCGTTCGACCTCTCGCGGCAGTCGCTCGTCCTTCGCTTCGATCCGACGCCGCGCATCGTGCCGCTCGACACGCCGAAGCTCACGTTCGAGGCCGCCGCGCTCGTCGAGGACGACGGGACGACGCAGGTGAAGCCCGGTCTCGCGCTCGTCCTCGCGAACGAGAAGAACGAGGAGCTCGGCCGCGGCACGACGGACAGCTCCGGCCGCACGCGATTCGCCGTCGACGCCGCGCGCATGGGACCGCCGGGCCGCGGCGCGCTCCGCGTGTCGTTCGCCGGCGACGCACAGACGGCATTCGCGGTTCACGTCGCAGAGATCGAGCGACGCGTGAAGGTCACCGTGCGCGTCCCGGCGGCCGAGCGCGGCGAGCTGAAGGCGGACGTGCCCGAGGACGGCATCGCGCTCGCGGTCGACGTCGCCTCCGCGATGGGGCCCGTGTCCGAGGGCGGCGTCGAGGCGCGCATCGGTGACGTCGTCGTCGGCGCCGCGCCGGTCGAGCGAGGGATCGCGCGGCTCACGCTCACGTTCACCGCGCAGGGCAACGAGGCGCTCGTGCACCTCCGGTACGTGCCGAGCGCGCCTTGGTACGAGCCGCTCGGCGAGCCGACCGTGAAGGTGCCGATCCGTGGGCCCGGCCTCGCGGCGAAGGCGCCGATCCTCCTGGCGGGTCTCGCGGTGATCGCGTTCTTCCTGGTCGGTCGCGTGGCTTCGAAGAGCAACAAGCCGGAGCCGGAGCCGGCGAAAATCGATGTCGAAGCGAAGGTCGGCAAGCCGCGGCTCGACGTCGTGCGACCCGCGGCGCACGGCGAGGTCGGGTGGCGCGGACGCGTGGTCGACGCGCACGAAGCGACGCCGGTCGGCGGCGCACGCGTGTGGGTCGATCGCGGTACGTTCGAGGGCCGGAGCGTGCTCGCGAGCGTGAGCACGGACGCGCACGGCGTGTTCGAGCTGCCCGACATCCAGGGGATCGTCGGCGACGAGCAGATGTCCGTCGAGGCGCCGCTCCATGCGCGGCTCGTGCAGCCGCTGCCGCCCGCGGGTGAGCTCTCGATCGCGCTCGTGCTCCGGCGGCGCGCGCTGCTCGTGCGGCTCGTCGGATGGGCTCGCAAGCGCGGCAAGCCCTTCGACGTGAAGCCCGAGCCCACGCCGGGGCACGTGCGCCGTGCGGCCGCGGACGACTTCCAGACCGCGCGGTGGGCAGACGCCGTCGAGCGCGCCGTCTTCGGCGGGGACGCGGTCGATGCGCGCGTCGAACGCGAGATCGAGCGGATGATCCCGCCCGATCCCCGCACGGCCGGGCACCCGACCGCGGCAGCGCCGGAAGCCCCGGAGGGCGGCGGAAAAGCAGAAGAAGACGAGCGTCGTTGACGGCCCGGCAGAGGCCTCCTTATAAGGGTGGCCCGCGATGGACAACCTCCCGATCGTCCTCGTCGTCGTCGCTGTCGTAGCGCTGCTCGTCTACGTCCTGTTCTTCCGGAAGAAGGCTCTTCCGGAGGCCGGCGTCACGAAGACCACGGCCGAAGGCCGCGCGCCCGAAGCCGCCAAGAAAGAGGGCAAGGAACGCCGCGAGCTCGGGCCGACCGCGAAGCCGCCCACGCCGGAGTCGCTGCCGTCGGCCGCGGTGATCGCGGACGAGTCGGAGACGATGCCCGCCGTCGTCGAGGCGACGACGGCTGCGCCTCCCGTCGCGTCGAAAAAGGACGTCGCAGGGCTGCGAAAAGGCCTCGCGGCGACGCGCGGCGGGTTCATGGCGCGCCTGAAAGCGCTCTTCGTCGGCAAGAAAGAGATCGACCCGGCCATTCTCGAGCAGATGGAAGAAGTCATGCTCTCGAGCGACGTCGGCGTGAAGACGACGCAGTCCATCCTCGAACGACTCCGCGACAAGCTTCAGAAGAACGAGCTCGCGGACTCCGACGCGGTCTGGGCCGCGCTCCGCGCAGAGGCCACGCGCATCCTGGATTTCCAGGGCGCCGCAACGACACGCGACACGAAGCAGAAGCCGCTCGTCGTGCTCATGGTCGGCGTCAACGGCGTCGGCAAGACCACCACGATCGGCAAGCTCGCGACGAAGTGGAACGCCGAGGGCAAGAAGGTCATTCTCGCCGCCGGCGACACGTTCCGCGCGGCCGCCGTCCAGCAGCTCGAGGTCTGGGGCAAACGCGTCGGCGCGGACGTCGTGAAGGGCAAAGAGGGCGCAGATCCCGGCGCGGTCGCCTTCGAGGCGACGAAGAAGGCCCAGGAAGCCGGCGCCGACATCCTCCTCGTCGACACCGCGGGTCGCCTTCACACGAAGGTGAACCTGATGGACGAGATCAAGAAGGTGAAGCGCACCATCGCGAAGGCGATGGAAGGCGCACCGCACGACACCCTCCTCGTCCTCGACGCGACGACCGGCCAGAACGGCCTGACCCAGGCCGTCCTCTTCAAGGAGGCTCTCGAGCTGACCGGCATCATCCTCACGAAGCTCGATGGGACCGCGAAGGGCGGAATCGTGCTCGCCGTATGTGACGAGCTCAGGGTCCCCGTGCGATACATCGGTCTCGGCGAACGCGCCGAGGACCTCCGCGAGTTCGTCGCGGTGGACTTCGTCGAGGCGCTGTTCGGCCGCGACGACGACGAAGCAGCTGCTGCCTGAACGACGCGTGTAGATTGCAGACGAGTCAAGTGCAATCTGCAATCGTCGCAAACGCCGACTCCACCATCGATCAGCGTCTCCTTCCCTTTTAGACGTTGCTCAGCTCAAAAAAATCGTGATAACGTGCCTCGCGGTTTCGCTGTAGGCCTGTATTCCCCAATTTTTTCCAAGCGTTAGGCTCACCGCGTGTTGAAGACCCGCCTCCTGACAGTGAAGCAAAATCGCGCGCAAGCCTCGTCGTATTTGGCGGGCTATTCGGCCCTATTCGCCACGCCGCCTCTTCTCGAGTGGCGAGTGGCTCGCGCGGACGTCGAAACGGAAGGGGTTTCTCGATGAAGCAGGCTCGATTCTGGCTCCTCTTGGCAGCAGCGATGCTGTTGCCACAGGCTGCCCTGGCGCAGCCGAAGAAGCCGGGTGGAAAGCCTCCTGCCACGGCCCCGGCAAAGCCGCCGGCCGGTGCACCGCCCGCGGGCGGTGCCGGCGGCGACATCGGCGACATCGATGCGCCGACGCCTGGAGCTGGCGCACCTGGTGGCGACACCGGAACGCCTCCGGCTCCGGGAGGAGACACCGGCGCTCCGGCCACGGGCAGCAGCGGCGGCATCTGCGAGATCGACCCCTCGGCATGTCCGAAGGCGGGCGACATCCAGGCGCTCTCGAACAAGAACGTTCGCGCGGACGTCTACGCCGTCCAGCAGATCTACGCGCTGCGCCGCGGTCGCTTCGAGCTGATGCCGTATTGGAGCTTCAGCCTCAACGACCAGTTCGTCAGCCACCTCGGGCCCGGCCTGGGCGTGAACTACTACCTCACGAACGTCCTCGCGATCGGCTTCAACGGCACGTTCCACCAGCCGTTCAACGGCGACTCGGACTTCAACTTCCAGAACCGCCGCGCCACGCGCCTCGCCGTTCCGCTGAACGAGTACCAGGCGGCCGGCACGGTGAACTTCACGTACGTCCCGATGTACGGAAAGTTCAGCGGCTTCAGCCAGTTCATCTTCCACTACGACGGGTACATCGTCGGCGGCGTCGGCGCCCTCCGCACGCGCCCGATCGCGGTCATCGATCCCGACAACCGGAAGTTCGACTACGACTGGCGCCTCGCGATGTCGGTCGGCATCGGCCTCCGCGTGTTCCTGAACCGCTGGTTCGCGGTCACCGGCGAGATCCGCGACTACATCTACATCGAACAGCTCGAGGCGACCGAGGTTGCGCCGACGCAGGCGCAGCAGCGGAACCCGGATACCTGGTTCGGCGACAAGCCCCTCACCAACAACGTTCAAGCCCAGCTCGGCATCAGCATCTTCTTGCCGTTCAGCTGGGAGTATCGGCTTCCCAAGTGATGCTCCGCATGAAGGCAAGGCATATGGGGACCGGCATGAAGCAGAACACCTCGACCATCTGGCGTACGGTACGCAAGGCAGGAGCCATCCTGGCAGCGGCGGCCGTGTTCACCGGCGTCATGGCCGACTCGAAGCCGGCGGCGGCCCAGGAGATCCAGCTCACGGGTCCGCTCGCTGGAGCGCCGTCCGTCCGCAAGATGCGGCTCTACCGCCAGGGGCGCGTCGAGCTCGCGATCGGACCGGGGTTCACGCTGCTCGACGAGTACCAGCGCACGATCTTCGTGGCCGGTCGTCTGCAGTACAACATCTTCGACTTCCTCGGCATCGGCGTGTTCGGCGGCTTCGGCGCAGCGAGCCTCAGCACCGACCTCACCGACAAGATCGAGGACACCGCGCCGCGTAACTCGCGCACGGCGATCAACCTCCCCGCCCGCAACTACGGCGTGAAGTTCTCCGATCAGACCGGCAAGCTGAAGTACATGGCTGCGCCGCAGATCACCTTCAGCCCGTTCCGCGGTAAGCTCGCCATCTTCCAGAAGCTGTTCGTCGACACCGACCTCTACATCCACGGCGGCGTGGCGTTCGTCGGCGTCGAAGAGCGCAAAGACTGCACGGCGTGCACGACGAAGGCAGCCTTCACGACGGACACGCGCACCGCGATCGCGCCGACCTTCGGCCTCGGGCTCACGCTCTATACGTCGGGTCTCGTCAGCGTGAACATCGAGTACCGCGCCTTCCCATTCGCGTGGAACCGCGGTGGCTTCGACTCGCGCGGCGCGCCGCCGGACGCGTCGTTCCCGGACAACAAGATCGACCAGGAAGACCGGACGTTCAAGTTCAACCAGATGATCTTCCTGGCGGCGGGGTTCTACCTGCCGACGTCGCCGAAGATCTCCGAGTGATCGAAGCCCCCGGGATAAATCCCGGGGCACTTCGAGAGACAAACCCGCCCTTCGGGCGGGTTTTCTTCTTTTTGTGCCCCGGCATTCATGCCGGGGGAATGGATCTCTAGGCTCGCTTGGAGACGAAGCCCGAGCCATCCACCGTGTACTGGGGAGGCAGGACTTTGCGGATCGAGTCGCGCTGGTCTTCCGGGACTTCCCACTTCAGGGCCACGAAGCCGTCGGCGATCTTGGCGCGGACGCGGACGCTTTCTTCGTCGAGGAGGAGCGCCAGGAGCGGACCGATCGCTGCCGGGTCCTTCTGCTTGAACGTCGCCGCCACGGCGTAGAAGCGCGCCGGCTCGTTCACGTCCTGGAGGAACGGCTCGACCGCCTCGCGGATCTTCGGGTGCTGGTACTCCTCGAGCTGCTGCAGCATCTGCAGCTTCGGGTCGATGAACTTCGCGTACTCGGTGTCCCAGCGTTTCAGCCAGGTCAGGAGCTCCTCGACGAGCTCGTCTTCCGGCAACAGCTCCTTGAGCACGCGCATCGGCAGCGCCACGCTCTCCGCCTTCGCCGCGAACGCGCGCACGGGCTCGAGCGCCTCGCGCCCCGCCGCCACGATGCCCTCGAACACGGCCTCTTTCTCTTCCTGATCCGTGATCGACGGATCGGTCGCGAACGTGAAGCGCTTGAGCAGTGCCTCGACCGCGTCGGCCGACTGCATCTTGCAGAGCTCCGCGATGGCCTCCTGCCGATCGTACGCCTGCGCGCGCTTGCTGCCCGCCGCCTCGGCCCACTTCGCCGCTGCGTTGGACTTGGGCTTCTTGTCGCCGTCTTTGCCGGGTTTGCTTTTGAAGAGATCGAAGAGGCCCATCGAGCCTCCCTTCTTAAGCGCGATCCGGCGCGTGCGCTACGGTTTTTGCCGCACCGCTGCCAGTCAGAGCGGAACGGCGAGCAGGACGACCTCGCGGCCGTTCGACTGGACGTGGTAGCGGACCGGCCGGCCGTGCTTCGTCGACGCGTCCTGCTCCATGCCCTGGATTCGGCTCTTGAAGGCCGCGTCCGTGATGTGGTCGACCTGCTCGCCGAGCGCCTTCTTCGCGTTGATGTACTCGCGATAGAGGCGCGCATAGTACGCATCGGTCGGCTCCGCGGCGAGCTTCGCCGCGTCGACGTCCGCAGCGCCGGTCGCATGACCGCCCTGCCCGCTCCGGTCGACCGACAACGCATCGCCGAAGTTCGCCGCGGTCGGCGCCTTCGAGACGCGTCCCTCGTCGTCCGTGTTGTCCTCTTCGACGCCCATCAGCTGGTTGAGGAGCTGATCGATGCGGAACGCGAGACCGCCGAGCTCGGCGTGATCGAGCTCGAACCGCTTGTCGGTCTGGCCGTTGAGGATCATGAGCAGACCCTCCTCGAGCGCCGCGATCGGACGCGAGATGTAGTTCCCGAGGAACCATCCGCCGGCGACGACGAGGATGAGGCCCAGCGCCATCGCGCCGAGGATCGACAGCGGGATGGCGGTCGCTCCGGGGAGCAGCGACGGCGGCGCCGCGGCGACGATCGCCGTGCGCTGTCCGTCGCCCATGCCGGCGAGAGGCGCCGACGCGAAGATCACGTCGCCCGCCGCGCTCGCGACGACGTTGCCGGTCGCGAGCGAGTTCTTGACGTCACCGACGCTCGCCTTCACGGCGCTCTTCACGTCCTCGCCGGCGTTGCCGGAGTTGGCGACGACGTCGCCCGTCGAGGTGACGAGGAGGACGCCGCGGCCCGTCGTGATGTCACCGATGCGCGCGAGCGCATCGTTGATCGCAATCCCGATGACGAGCATTCCCGCCGCGCGGTTCTCGTCACGGACGGGCGCATAAGACGCGATGTACTGGTCGGCGCGGGCCTTGTCGGTCCAGACGTCCGAGCCCGGATGCGCCTTCGCGGTGGCCTCCTTGAAGGCCGGATAGGCCGAGCCGATGTCGTCGCCGCGGTTCAGATCGGAGCCGTTCCGGCCGACGATCTTTCCCGCGTTGTCGACGACGGCGACGATCGACGGCTTCGCGCCGATCGCTCCGGCCGCGGCGCTGGCGATCTGATCGCAGAGCTGCCGGGCGGCGTCGCCGCGTGCGTCGGGCGTGGCCTTGCCGAGCGCAGCGCGCGTCGCTGGCTCCTGCGCCTTCATCGCGAGCCAGCGCTCGGCACGGAGGGCGTCGAGCTGCAGCTGCGCCGCGGCTCCCGCCACGTCACGCTGAGCGCTTCTCTTGAGCTGATCGGTGCTGCTTGTCTCTGCCGCGAGCTGCGTGCGAACGATCGCGAAGGCGAGCAGCCCCACGATGAGCACGATCACGGCGTTGACTGCGATGATCTTATTTCGCATTCCGCGCAACCCTCACGCCAACGCAACGTTTCTGTGAAACAGCACCGAGACGCTATCATCGTGCGCTCGACTGCGGCAACTCATGACTGACGCCGTTCTCCTCTCCGACCCAAGGTTCTTCCGGCACCGCTCGAACGGGTACCACCCCGAGCGACCGGAGCGCCTCGAGGCCGCGCGCGCGGCGATCGAGCGTTCGGAGCTGTCTTTTGGGCGGATCGAGCCCCGTCCCGTCACGGACGAGGAGCTCGAACGCGTGCACGATCCCCGCTTCGTCCAATGGCTGCGGACGCTGAGCGGCGAGCAGGGCTACCTGGACGCCGACACGTACGTCGGCCCCGAGAGCGTCGCGGTGGCCGAGCTTGCGGCCGGCGGGACCGTCGCGATGGTCGATGCGCTCCTCGACGGGCCGTCGAAGCGCGGGGTCGCGCTCGTGCGACCGCCCGGACACCACGCGCGGCCCGATCACGCGATGGGCTTCTGCCTCCTCAACAACGTCGCGATCGCAGCGGCGCATGCGCGCGCGCGCGGGCTCGAGCGCGTCGCGATCGTCGACTGGGACGTGCACCACGGCAACGGAACGCAGGACGCGTTCTTCGGCGACCCGAACGTGCTCTACGTCTCGACCCACCAGTTCCCTTTCTATCCGGGTACCGGCGCGGTGCTCGAGACGGGCGAGGGCGACGGCAAGGGCTTCACGGTGAACGTGCCGCTCACGGCCGGCGGCGGCGATGCCGTGTATCGCGCGGCGTTCGAGCGCGTGATCCTCCCGGTGCTCGACGAATACCGGCCCGAGCTCGTGCTCGTCAGCGCGGGCTTCGATGCCTCCGCGCGCGATCCGCTCGCCGAGATGACGCTCTCGGCCGACGCCTTCGGATGGATGGCGCGCGCGCTCCGCGGGGTCGCCGACAAGAGCGCGCAGGGACGGATCGCCATGGTGCTGGAAGGCGGCTACGACCTCGTGGCGCTCGAAGCAGGCCTCCTCGCAGCCACGCGCGGCCTGGTCGACGGCACCGCCGTCGAGATCGCGCGCGACCCGGACTCCGACGACGTCGCGCGCGCAAGCCGCGTCGCCCACCACGCGTGGAAATCCGTCGGCTGACCGCCCCCCGTCCTTAGTTCCGTCACCCGTCCTTAGTTCCGGCGGCGGTCCTTAGTTCCGGCGGCGGTCGGGAGGGGCTCAGGCATGGCAAATGCTCGTGCTTGGGCACCGTGCCTACGTTTCGTTACATTTTCCCACTGTTAGCCGCCGTCAGCCTGGTGCCCGGGTGCAGCGATGATCCAGGGGTCTTGTCCCAGGGCGCGAATCCCTACGCGGGCGATCCCGCAGGCGCGCCCGACGACGAGCCCGATCCGCCCGCCGTCACGCCACCAGCGCCCGCCCCTCCTCACGACGCGACGTTCGGCGAGCGCACGCTCGCCCGCGCGCACCAGTGGATCGATGCGGACATGCCGTACTGCGGCGGCCCCAACGGCGGCAAGGACGTCATCTGTGGAGGTACCTGCACGCGGACCGGCAGCGCGAAGAGCGCCGAATGGGACGAGTATCGAAGCGACTGTTCCGGCTTCGTGTCGTGGTCCTGGGGCCTCGAAGCGCCCGGCGAGACGACGCGAACGCTCGCTCCTTACGACACGAGCGTGAGCTCGCTCATCACCGTCGACGAGCTCGAGGCCGGCGATGCGCTCAACGGCGCGGGCCACGTCATGCTGTTCGGCGGCTGGGCGGACAAGGCCGCCGGCAAGGCGACGATCCTCCAGGAGTCACGGTGCGGGACGACCGCGCAGGAGAAGATCTCCGTCTTCAAGGTCATCGACACGACGACCCTCCAGATCTCCGACGGCCGCAAATTCCGGCCGATCCGCTACAAGAACGCAAAATGAAAAAAGAGAAAGAGGACGCGAACAGCGTTCACGTCCTCTTCTCTCGTTGCTCGCTTCTCGTGGGTGGGGTGACCGACGGGGCTTGAACCCGCGACAGCTGGAGCCACAATCCAGCGCTCTACCAACTGAGCTACGGCCACCGTACGTACGAAACGCCGTCACCATACCCACGGCCGACGGAGTTGCAAGCGGGGTTTTCAGGGTACGCGCGGTCGGGCTACGCTTTCCGCGCTCGCGAGCGGCGCGAACTTTACCTCTGCCCCTTCCCGGAGTGACGATTCCCCTCATGGGAGCACGCTCTCTTTTCGTAGTGCTTCTCCTCGTCGCAGGAGCGCCCGGCTGCGTCGACACGCTGCCGGAGAAGATCGTCCTCGCCCCCGCCGCGGCGAACGTCGAGGTCATCAACGAGCCGCCGAACAGCGAGATCTACGAGCCGGCCGGCGAAGTCAACGCGCAGGTCATCGGCCACGAGACGCAGGACGCACTGCGGCAAGCGCTGAACCAGCTGCGGAACAAGGCAGCGGCAAAGGGCGCGACGTTCGTGGCCGTCGACGACGTCACGTCCCGCGCCGCGTGGGACTTCAGCGGACGCACCATCGTCACGCTCGTCGGCACCGCGTACCGAACCAAGTAGCGGCGCGCGAAGGATCAGAGCGGCGTGCCGGCCGCGAAGTCCTTCGCGATCACGTCGCGGACCTTCGTGGCCTCGCCCGGAGCGTTGGTCACGACCCCGATCTCGCGGTTCTTGAAGAGCGCCGTAGGCGTGAAGTTCTGCGAGCCCACGAATACCGTCGTGCCGTCGACGACGATCGCCTTCGCGTGGATGTACGGCGTCATCACGCCCACGAACGGCACGCCTGCGGCCTTGAGCTTGTTGATCGAGTCCGTCTCGGCAGGCGTGTCCTGGTTGCCGCTCGAGATGACGACGCGCACTGCTACTTTCGCCTTGTGCGAGGCCACGATCGCATCGGTGAGCGTGTCGTCGCTCAGCGACTGCACCTCGACGTCGAGGCTCGTCTTCGCGCTCTCGATGAGGGCCTTCAGGCGCGCGCGGGCGTCGACCGTGGACGTCGCCTGCGGAGAGAGAACGAGGTTGCTGTTCTCCGTCACCGCGGTGCCCGCGTAATCGGCCGCAAAGAGCTTCTCGCAGGCGGCGACATCGGCCGGATCGCTGTCGGTCGCGATGTACTCGCGGTTGTCCTTCGCGCTCGTGTACGTGAGGTTCATCGTCATGATGAGGACCTTCGACGCGTCGATCACGACCGCCTTCGCGTGCGTGAACGTGTAGGACGACGGCGCGTACACGACACTGACGCCACGTGCCTTCAGCTTGGTGAACGACGGCCCGTTGTCGCCGCCGTTCGGCGGGAAGAACTGGTTCAGGACGACCTTCACGTCCTTGCCCGCGTCCTTGAGATCGCCGAGCGCGTCGATGATCGCCGTGTCGGTCAGCAGGTACATGGTCATGTGCACGCTGGTCTTGGCGGCGCGGATGGCGGCCTCGATCTGCGCGCCGAGATCGCTCGGCTGGACCTGGATGGTGACCTTGCTGCTCGTCGGGATGACGCCGCCTTCGGCGCCCGGCCCGGTCCCGCCGTCGGGAAGCGGCGTCTCGCCTTCGTCGCCCGGGATCTCCGGCCCCGTGCCCGGAGTCTCGCCGCTGCTGCCCGGCGCCCCCTTGAGATCCGCGGTGTTGCAAGCACTCGCACTTGCTACGAAAGTAGCGAAAGCAAGACAGAGCCAGCGCTTTTGCACGGGCCTACCATGACCTGAGGAGGGCGATCGGGCCAGGCGATTTTTCATGCGATCGGAGGAGAAAACCATCGTCGGGACCGACGGCGTGTCGGTCACCGTCTTCGAGAAGCGGCTGTCGACGCGCGAGAGCGCCGAGCCGGAAGCCGCCGCTCGTCTTCGCGGCGAAGCCCTGCTCCTCGCGGCGCTCACGGCGAGCGAGCGCGCGCGTGGCGTGACGCCGCGGCTCGTCGAAGCGGGCGAGGACGAACGCGGCCCCTGGCTCCGGACGGTGAAGCTCCCCTTCCCCACGCTCGCGCAGCGCCTCGACGCGGCCAATGGCAACCAGCTCGACTCCGCATGGATCGAACGAGCCGTGCGTGCGTCGTTCGCGTCTCTCGCCGAGCTGCACGAGGCGGCGGACGCGAGCGGTCCGCTGTTCATCGTGCATGCCGATGTGAGCCCGGCGAACGTCGCGATCGATGACGACGGCTCGCGCGCGGTGATGCTCGATCTCGATCTCGCGGCGTGGCGTGGCGCGGGACCGCGCGACGGCGCCTTCCGCGGGACGATCGGCTACTGCGCACCCGAGGTGGCCCGCGGAGAGCCGCCGACCGCCGCGTCGGACCTCTTCTCGCTCGCGGCGACGCTGCTGCACGCGATCACGGGCGCGCCCCCTCGCAGCGGTCCGTCGTTCGCCGCGCTCCTAGGCGCCGCGGCGGAACGCCCACTGCTCGACGATCTCGGCGTCGCCTCGGTGGAGCTCGCGGCCCGCGGCCCCGGTCACGCCGCGCTCGTCCGTTGTCTCGCGCATCTGCCCGGCGAGCGGCCGGCCTCGGCACGCGACGTCCTCGCGCTCCTGTAGGCGGAACCGGCCGTGTGCTAGACGCCACGTCATGAAGGACGAAGGGCACCGCCTCGAAACGCTCTGCATCCACGCGGGTCAACAGCCCGACCCCATCCACGGCGCGGTGATGACGCCGATCGTCCTCGCAAGCACGTTCGCGCAGAAGTCTCCGGGCAAGTACGACGACTACGACTACTCACGTGCCGGCAACCCGACGCGCACCGCGCTCGAAGGATGCCTCGCCGCGCTCGAAGGCGCGAAGCACGGCGTCGCGTTCGGAAGCGGTTGCGCCGCGACGACCGCGATCCTCCTCGGCTTGAAGAGCGGCGATCACGTGCTCTGCGGCGACGACGTCTACGGCGGCACCTTCCGCATCTTCGACAAGGTGATGAAGCAGTGGGGCCTCGAGGCGTCGTTCATGGACATGAGCGATCCCGCGAAGGTGAAGGCGGCCATGCGCCCGAACACGAAACTCGTGTGGCTCGAGACGCCGTCGAACCCGATGCTCAAGATCTTCGACATCGCCGCCATCGCCGACATCGCGACCAAGGCTGGCGCGCCGATCGCCGTCGACAACACCTTCGCCACGCCGATGCTCCAGCGTCCGCTCGACCTCGGCGCGACGATGGTCGTGCACTCGACCACGAAGTACCTGAACGGTCACTCCGACGTCGTCGGCGGCGCGGTGCTCACGAGCGACGCCGCGCTCGCCGAGAAGCTCCACTTCATCCAGAAGTCGGTCGGCGGCGTCCCGAGCCCGTTCGATTGCTACATGGTCCTGCGCGGCCTGAAGACGCTCGGCGTGCGCATGAAGCAGCACGTCGCGAGCGCGCGCGTGCTCGTCGAACGCCTCGAGAAGAACAAGCAGGTCGAGCGCGTCTTCTACCCGGGCCTCACCAGCCACAAGGGACACGAGATCGCGTCGCGCCAGATGAAGGGCCCCGGCGGGATGATCAGCTTCGAGCTCGCCGGCGGCCTGAAGGCCGCGACGGCGTTCCTCGAATCGCTGCGCGTGTTCGTGTGCGCGGAGAGCCTCGGCGGGGTCGAGTCGCTCGCGGAGCACCCGGCGATCATGACGCACGCGAGCCTGCCGGCCGACGTGCGCCGGACGCTCGGCATCGGCGACGGCCTCATCCGTCTGAGCGTCGGCCTCGAAGATGTCGAGGACCTCGCGGATGACCTCGATCGCGGCTTTCAGGCCGCGGCGAGGGCCTGATCCGCCTGGAACGCGCCCACGCGCGCGCGATGATGTAGCATGCAGGGGCGGTAACTGCGGTTCTGCACGCCTTCCTTTCCACTACCGCCCAACGGGAGACCTCCGATGTTCCGTCGTCACCACCTGTCCGCGAGCCTCCGGTCCGTTCGGTTCGCCAGCGTCGTCCTCGTCACGGGTCTCGTCGCCGCGAGCGCAAATGGCTGCTCCGATCCCGAGCAAGCGACGCCGCGCGTCGCGTTCGACAGCTCGGTCTTTCCCGGCAAGCACCCGGCCACGGGGTGCGGCAAGACGGGTACCTGGTTCACGATCGGCAACTTCGGTAATCCCGCGCTCGGTCGCATGAACCCCGCCGATCCCGAGAGCCCGCTCATCGACCCCGTCGTTCCGATCGACGACGGCGCCGCCGATCAGCAGGGCACCGTCTCGATCTCTTGCTCGGTCGCCGAGGACGGCGACGGCTTCCAGGTGAAGGCGCACGCGGAGCTCACCGGAGCGACGGGCGGCGCCGTCACCATCTCCGGTCGTTTCACGAAGGACGGCGACCAGCCCGACATCACCGTCGCCCTGACGACGCACGGCGAGACGTTCACGGACGCGCACTGCACCGCGAGCTTCGACAAGACGCTCGGCCATGCCGTCGCGGCCGGCCGTGTGTGGGCGCAGGTCGTGTGCCCGAACGCCGAGTACCAGTCCGCGCAGCAGATCTGCGAGAGCAAGGCGCAGTTCCGCTTCGAGAACTGCGCGCAGTAAGTCAGTCGGGCATCGATGCGAGCAGCGCCTCGACCTCGAGGCGCGTCTCGAGCTCGGGCTTCGCGCCGAGGAAGGCCTGCAGGTACCGTCGCGCGGCGGGGTTGTCGCCGCGCGCCGCGTACGCGAGACCGACGGCGTAGAGCGCATCGGCGTCATGCGGCGCCTGCTCGACGGCGATCATTCCTTCCTTGATCGCCTCGCGGATGCGTCCGAGCTTTCGCTCGACGTGGGTGATCGCGATGCGGGCCCCGAGGTGCTTCGGCGCGAGGAGCAGCGTCGCGCGGTAGGCGTCGCGCGCGGGCTCCATCTCGCCGACCTCGTAGAACGCCTGCCCCATGAAGAAGAACGCATAGGGGTTCGACGCATCGGCCTTCACGACGTCGCGGAGGACCCGCAGCGCCTCGTGGAACCGCTCCTCGTGCATCAGCTCGGCGGCTTGTTCGACGGCTTCCCAGTGTGCAGCATCGCGGTCCATGGAAGAGCGGGCTAGCATGCAGCGCCGTCAGCGTAAAATGCGGCTTCCTGCGACCTCAAAGCTTCGGCCTTTCGTGGCCGCCGCTGCCCTCGCCGCCGCAGTGGGCGCGGTGTTCTGGGTCCCGTCCGCGCCGGCTGCGCGCGGGTTCTTCCCGGCCCCGCTCGACGACGTGTACATCCACTTCGACTTCGCGCGGACGCTCGCGCAGGGGCATCCGTTCGAGTGGCTTCCGGGCAACGGCTACTCGTCCGGCGAGACGTCGCCGCTCTACGCCGTGGTCCTCGCGATCGGGTACTTGGTCGGCTTCCGCGGACGGCTCCTCGGCGTGTGGGCTGCGATCGTCGCGGTCCTCGCGATCGCATCGTTCGTTCGTTCCGCGCAGACGCTCGCGCGGCCGTCCCCGCGCTGGCTCTCCGCGGCCGTCGCGGTCCTCGTGCTCTCCGTCGGCATCGTCGATTGGTCGCTCTTCAGCGGCATGGAGGTGGCGACGTTCGCCGCAGCGCTCGGTCAGGCGCTGCTCGCCGTGGTGCGAACGCGCGCACGCATCGACGAACGCGGCGGGCTCACACGCGAGTCTGCGCAGTGGCGCCTGGGAGCGTGGGGCGCGCTCCTCGTACTGCTCAGGCCGGAGGCCGCGGTGCTCGTCGCCGTGTTCGCGATCGTGGCGGCGCGCGGCGCAGCGCGTCGCTCGGGGATCGCCGCCGTGTTCCGTAGCGCGCTCCCGGGCGCGCTCGCGACGATGCTCGTGCTCGGCCTCAATCGCGTCGCCACGGGAGAGACGCACTCGGCTGGCGCGCAGCTGAAGCTCCTGTCGTCGAACCCGTACCTGTCCGACGTCGATCGCGCGCGCGCCTACATCGAGAACATCCTCACGTTCGCGATCAAGGGCGTTCGTGCGGAGCTCTCGGCGGTGCGCGCGCTCGGGTTCCTCGTGCCGGCGATGGCGATCGCGGCGCTCGTGCCGCGCGAACGACGCCCGCTCGCAGCTGCGTGCCTCGGCGGCGCGACGGCGTGGGTGATGCTCGTGTCGTTCAACAACAACTCTCCATTCCACAACTTCCGCTACTACGCGCCGGCGCTGCTGCTGGTGCTGGTCGCGGCAGGCGCGGGCGCGGCGGGGATCGCGAAGGCCCTCGGTCGGAGGAACGGAGCGATGGTGGCCGGCTCGCTCCTCGTGTCTTCGATCATCGTCGCGGGCGCGCGCATCCCCGCGCAGGTGCAGCACTTCGCACGCGCGGCAGGAAACATTCGCGACCAGCAGATCGAGGTCGCGGTACGCCTCGCGGCAGCGATGGAGCCGGGCGCACGCGTACTGCTCGGCGATGCGGGCGCGATCCCGTTCGTCTCCGAGCGAGGCGCGGTCGATGCGCTCGGCCTCGGCGGCTACCGGCGCATGCCGTTCGCGCGGGCCGCGGTGAACGGCGAGGCGGCGACCGTGGAGCTGCTCGAACGCCTCGCGGCCGACGAGCGACCGCGCTACCTCGCGCTGTATCCGAACTGGTTCGGTCTCATCACGTCGAAGTTCGGGGTCGAGCTCGAACGCGTGACGCTGGCGGACAACCTGATCTGCGCCGGTCCCACGAAGGTGATCTACCGCGCAGACTGGAGCACGCTCGAGAGCCCACATGCGCGCGCGCCGGAGATCGTCGACGAGCTCGACGTGGCGGACGTGATCAGCGAGGCCGAGCACGCGTACACGTCGCCGGCGCCGAACGGCGGATGGACGACGCTCGACGTGCTCGCCGACGAGAGCGGAGCGTCACGCTTCGACGGTGGACGCACGATCCCGGCGGGCGGAAGGGAGTCGTTCGTGGTCGCGAAAGGGACCGACGCCCACGAGATCGAGCTCGTCGTGCGGGTCGACGAGGAGACGCGCGGCCTTCGCGTGCATACTGCACGCAGCGATCGCGAGCTCGTCGTCGCCCCCGCACGACCAGGTTCCCGCGGATGGCGCGAGGCCCGCGCGATCATCGATGCGCCCGCCGCCGGCGACACGGTCGTGCTCGAAGCGACGTCCGGTCAGTACCGGAACTACCACGTGTGGATGCGCCTGCTCAGGCGCTGACCGGCGGCGGCGGCTCGGAGCTCCGAAGCAGGGAGAGCTCACGCATCGTCGGCTGCGCGAACGCGATGCGCACGGAGTCCGGGATGCGCGTGGGCCTGCCGGTCGCGAGCTCGACGAAACCCCACGTCGTCATCGCGCGAGCGACGACGACACGCGATGCGTCGGTCGTCGAGACCCGAACGATCTCCGTGGCGCGTTTGCACTTCGCGGCGGATGCGCTGTCTATCCACGTACGCAGCTCGAGCTGTTCACCGCGTAGGACCGGACGCAGGTAATCGATCTCGTGGCGGCGCACGACGAAGACGGCGCCGAGCTGGCTGTAGCCTTCCATGTCGAGACCGACCGCTGCCGAGTGCGCTACGGCGACGTCCTGCACCCAGCGCAAATACGCGATATTGCTCGCGTGTCCGAGCATGTCGATGTCGCCGTCGCCGACCTCGATCGGAAGCGTGAACAGGGCGGGAGCTTCCGTGGGTGCGGGCGTGGCGACGGCGGTCATCGAGGGTCGCGCACCCTAGCAAGAATTTGGCCCCTCGCACGGTTCGTGCTTCCACTTTCGTTACCGTTGCCTCCCGACGACGCCATCCCGCCGCTGTACGGTAGTTACGTCAGCTACGTCCCCTCGACGTTGCGGTCGAGGGTCAACGAGACCATGGCGACGCTACGTGAGGTCGCGCTCATGGCGCGCGACATCACTCCGGTCGTTCCCGCGGAGTTTGCGGCGAGCGACAACGTCGTCGTGCTCATCCACGGCTTCTTCGCGAGCGCAGGCGTGTTCCGCCCGATGCGCAGCCATCTCGTGAACGACACGAACGCGAAGGTCGCGAGCTTCACGCATGCGCCGGGCGCGGGCATCGAGCGCATCGCGCGGAGCCTCGCGCGCATCGTGGCGCGGATCCCGTCGAGCTGCCGCGTACACCTCGTGGGTCACAGCCTCGGTGGGCTCGTGGCGCGATGGTACGTGCAGGAGCTCGGCGGCCATGCGCGCGTCGCGCAGACGATCTCGCTCGGAAGCCCGTTCGGCGGCACGGAGCGCGCGCGTCCGTTCCGTTTCCTGGTCGGCGCGGATCTCTGTCGGACGAGCCCGGTGCTGGCGCGACTGCGCGCCCGCGCGCACGAGCACGATGTCCCGCACATGTCCGTGGTCGCCGACGCCGATTCGATGGTGGTCCCGTGCGAGAGCGCGGTGTTCCCGCGCGGCGACGTGGTGGTGCTCCCGGGGCGCGGTCACAACTCGCTGCTGTTCGATCCGGAGTCGATCACGCACGTGGTCGAGCGCATCAAGAAACACGCGAAGCACACGACGCACGCGACGCCCAAGACCTGAGACGCCAATTCTAGGGTGCGCGTCGGCCAGCGAAAACGAACCAAGGTTCGAATGGGGGCGGTGAGCCCCCGAGATCTGAGACTGCCGCGGGGCGTTACTTCGCTTCCGGCAGGTCCATTGCCGCCGTCCACGAGGCGTCGCGCGTGGCTTGCTTCGGGTCCGGGAGGAGCTGCTCGCGCCACGTGACGCCCGGGGGCGAGCCGTCGATCCAGTGGTAGCTGTGCTCGCGCACGTCGAGGTGCACGTACTGCGTCTTCGGATGCGTGTAGATGCCGACGCCCGCACGCGGCGTCCCACGTAGATACGCCGCGAGCACCGACGCTCTCACGCCTTCGAGCGCGAAGTCGAGCGCCTCGCCCGTGCCGTGCTTGCCGTGCGCGCCCGGACGCGTCGCGCTGATGATGCGGATCGTCGCGCCGCCGAAGTGGTGCGACGCGCGGATCGCGAGCTGCACGACGCGCAGGTCGAGACGCTCGTCGTCGTCGCTGGCGTCGTCCGGTTCGGTCTTCTCTCGACCGGCGATGCGCATGAACGCACGCGCCTCGCCGCGATCGAGCACGCCGTGCTCGTCGTAGAGGCGCACCTTGCCGTGCGCGTTCGTGTTGCGGTTCACGATCTCGATCGGCGCGCTCGGAGTCGCCGTCGCGACGCCCGCAACGGCTCCGTCGACCGCCGACGCGCTCGACGTCGCGAGCGCGCGCTTTGCGGGAGGCGCGAGGTTCGCCACGCGTGCGACGGGCTTCTGCGGCATGACGGTAGGCGCCGCCCCGACGGCGCTTGCCGCCAGGAGGATCGCCATCGCCACGAATGCCGTCGCGCGCATCGGTGATCGAGCGTAGCAGGCGCCGGTGACCGGAAAATGTGGTACTTCGGGGCCGACATGCACGCCGAAGCAAGCACCGGGCGCCCCCTCGACCTACCCCGGCAGCGCCCGCGCAACGCAGGGAGATCGCTGGCGTTTGCCGGCGTCGCGACGCTCGCATTCGCGGCGTGCACCTTGCACGCATCGGACGCACGCGCGGACGTGAGCTCGTGGTTCACCGGCGGCGGCGGATACGGCGTCCAGCACAGCGACTCGCGCGGCGTCTACGACCGCGCCACCGCCCTCTCCTTCTCCATCGGCGTCGGCACGACGCCCACGAACAGCATCGTCGCCGGCGGGCTCGTCCGCTCCACGACGTACTTCACGCTCGGCACCGATCTCGATCTCTCGGCGCGCATCGCGACGGGCGGCTTCGCGCGCGGACAGTGGGGCCTCGCGTTCGACTTCGGTCCCGGCTGGCGGAGCTGGGGACGCGCGGCCGACTACGGTCGCTGGCCTCTCCACGCGATGATCGTCGGCGGCGCACCGTGGGGCCTGCAGCTCGGCGTGGGCGCGAACATCTGGAGCATCGGCGGCGAGCCCTCGTCGCGTGGTGCCATCGCGCTCCTCGAGATCGATCTCCTGAGGCTCACCGTCATGCGCCAGGGCTCGACCGATCGCTGGTGGGAGAACCCCTCGCCTGCCGGCGGTCGGGTGAAGTGAGCGGACAGCTCCCGCTCTTCGGCGAAGCACCAAAGGGCGCAGGCACGGAGCCCGACATCGTTCCGCGCGTGACCGACGACGATCGCGCGATCGCCGCACGCGTGCCGTCGTGGGTGCGCTTCGGCACGAGCAGCTGGTCGTTTCCCGGCTGGACCGGCTTGCTCTGGAAGGGTCGTCACACGGACGATGAGCTGGCGCGCTCCGGCCTCCGCGCGTACGCGCAGCATCCGCTGTTCCGCACCGTCTCGATCGATCGCAGCTACTACGGTCCGCTTCGCGCCGTGGACGTCGCCTCGTATGCGAAGCAGCTCGACGACGCCGCCGCGCTCACGCCCTCGCTGCCTCCATTCCGGATCGTGTCCAAGGTGTGGGACGAGATCACGACGGCCGTCTTCCCGAAGCATCCTCGCTACGGCGCGCGCGCGGGTGAGGCGAATCCCATGTTCCTCGACGCCGGTCGCTTCGTCTCCGAGGTCCTCGAGCCGTATCTCCCGTACGCGCGACACTTCGGACCGTTCGTGTTCGAGCTCACGCCCATGCCGAAGGGTGCGTTCGACGACCGCACGATCGCGACCAAGCTCGACGCCTTCCTCTCGGCACTGCCGCCTTCGTTCCCTTGGGCCGTCGAGCTCCGCAACGAGGAGCTGATGACGCCGCGCTGGAGCGACGTCCTCCGTGCGCACGGAGCCGCGCACGTGTTCACGTTCTGGACGGCGATGCCGAGCCTGCGCGCGCAGCTCGCACGCCATGGCCGTCTGTCGTCGCGGACGCTGGTCGCGCGCCTCATGCTCCCGCCGTTCATGCGATACGCCGAGAAAAAGGCCGAATACGCGCCGTTCGACCGTCTGGTCGCCCCGCAGCCGGACATGCGCGACGACGTCCTCGCGCTGCTCCGCGCCGCCGAGGAGGCCGATTGCACCGACGCCTTCATCCTCGCGAACAACAAGGCGGAGGGCTCGGCGCCCCTCACCGTCAAGGCCCTCGCCGACCGAGTTGCGCGCGAGCTGACCTAGCAAGTGGACAGCGCGCTCGAGTTGTCAGAGGCTCTCGCCATGCACGTACGCTCCGCACTCGCCACCGCTTCGTCCCTCGCCGTCCTCTCGATGCTCTCCGGCGGATGCGGAGGGAAAGCGTCCGCGTCCGCGTCGACGAATACGCCGGATCCGAACGCGGTGCCGTACACCGCACCGCAGCCGACCGGGCCCGCACCGACCGCCGCTCCGGCGCCGACCACGGGCACCGGCCCCGCGACCGCGATCCCGCCGATGGCCGCGGCGATCGTCCAGCCCGTCCTCGTGTCGATGGGACAGGCCGAAGCGCAGGGCGCGTCTCCCGACGGCAGCCCGTTCGCAGGACAGTTCGCCGCCGGTCAGACGCTCGAGCAGACGATCAACATCAAGGGCAACGGCTGCTACACGATCGTCGGCGCGAGCGTCGGCATCCAGCAGCTCGACATCGTGCTCGTCGTCCAGCCCACGCCGCTCATGCAGCCGATCACGGTCGCGCAGAGCTCCGGTGCGGGACCGAATGCGACGGTCGGCGGCAAGGCGACGGGCTGCTGGCGCAACCCGACGCCGCTCGCCGGCACCGGCAAGGTGATCCTGCGCGCGACGTCGGGTCAGGGCCTCGCCGCCGCGCAGGTCTTCTCGAAGTAGTCAGCGCGTCGCGCCGGGCTGCGGCTTCGGCTGCACGAAGGGCTGCGGCGGCTCGCGCGCAGGCTCCTTCACCGCCGCGTGCGGGCGTCCCTCGTTCTGCTTGATCGAGTAGCGCACGAGCGCACGGAGCACCTCGTTGCGCTCCAGATTTCCGACGAGCGCCTTCACGTCCTCGTACACGCTCGGATCGACGAGCAGCCCGCCGATGGTGCCGCGGCCGGCCTTCACGTTCGCGACGATCTCGCGGAGGTCGTCGCTCATCGCGCTCACGTTGCCCATGACGTGCTGCGTGGAGTCGTCGCCGTAGACGATCGCGTGACCGAGACCGTTGCCCGTGCGGAGCGCGACGAGGCTCTTGTTCAGCTCGACCATCGTGCCCGTGGTGCTCGCGCCGAGCTGGTCGTCGTAGACGAGCGTGTGCACGAGGCCCGGTCCGGTCTTCGCGCGCGCGGTCACCTCGCGAGCGTCCGACGAGATCGCCGCGAGATTCGCGCTCGACTGATCGAGGTTCGCGAGGATGTGATCGATGCGTCGTCCCTCTTCGGGATCGAAGATCATCTTGTGCGCCGCGCCGTCCTTGTCGTGCGCGACGCCGTCGAGGATGGCGCGGAGCGAACGAACGCTGCCCTTGATGTCCTCGGTCATCTGCGGGTCGGCGAGCTGCTCGCTCGTCCGCTTGATGGCGTCCATCGTGAGATCGGCCTTCTTCGCGACGTCGGTCATCTTCTCGATGGCCTTGCCCATGTCGCTCGGGTCCTCCTCGCTCATGATGAAGCTGCCGTCGGCGGCGGGACCCTTCGCGGGATCGCCTCCGGCGAGATCGATCATCTTGTCGCCGAGCAGGCCCTTGTTGACGACGCGCGCGACGGTATCGGGACGCACGCGGCGCGCCTCGTTCCGCGCGACGGCGATCGTCACGTAGATCTTGGAGTCGTCGTCCTTGTCGCCGTGCGACACGTCCGTCACGGAGCCGACGTCGATGCCGCCCATCCGCACAGCCGAGCCGGACTTCAGGCCGACGACGTCGTTGAAGCGCGCCTTGTAGGTCATCTTGCGATCCCACGCGCGCCGGTTGTCGCCGATCAAGAAGACCGCGAAGGTCGCGAGGATCAGGGCGATGACGACGAACCCCCCGACCTTCAGAGAGCGATTCTTCGAAGTCACGACGTCGAGAGTAGCACGTCGACGTCCTCCACCTCGGGGGCCTTCCCGTCGATGAAGTCGCGGACGTAGGGGTTCTGCGTGGTCCTGAACTCGTCGGGCGTTCCCATCATCAGCACGCGTCCTTTGCCGAGCATGACGAGGTAGTCCGACACCGCGAACGCGGTGCCCATGTCGTGTGTGACGACGATGCTCGTGAGGCCCAGCGCACGTTTGATGCCGACGATGAGGTGATTGATGCGCGCCGTGTTGATCGGATCGAGGCCGGTGGTCGGCTCGTCGTAGAGGATGACCTCGGGCTGGAGCGCGAGCGTGCGGGCGAGGCCGACGCGCTTCTTCATGCCGCCCGAGAGATCGCTCGGGCGCATCTCCTCGATGCCCGGAAGGCCGACCATCTGGAGGGACTGTGCGACCCGCCGCCGGACCTCCTCGTCGCGCATGGTGTTCCAGTTCTGCTCGCGCAGGCCGTACGCGACGTTCTCGCCGACCGAGAGCGAGTCGAACAGCGCGGCGCCCTGGAACAGGTATGCGACGCGACGCCGTACCTCGTAGAGCTCGCGCTCTTCCATCTTCGTGACGTCCTTACCGTCGAAGACGATCTCTCCGCCGTCGGCGTCGAAAAGGCCGATCAGCATCTTGAGCATGACGCTCTTGCCGCTGCCCGACGCGCCCATGATCGTCACCGTCGCGCCGCGCGGGATGGCGAGATCGAGATGGCTGTAGACGACCTTCGGTCCGAAGGCCTTCTTGACGCCCTTGAACTGGATGAGCGTTTCCGCCCGCGTGACCATGGGCGGCGGCGTGCTCCGCATGGCCGGAGGCTATCGCGCGCAGGCGCTCAGTGCGCGTCGATCGAGATCCAGACGTCGTCGAGACAGAGCTCCGCCTTGGCGTGCGCGGTCACCTTGAGATCGGCGAGCTTCGCGGGCTTGCCGTGGATGGTGACCTTCGTGCGCGCCGGATCGATCTTGCCGCTGACGGTGCGCTGCGACGATGCGATCTGCACCACCGTCGGATCGACCGCGGTGATGACGCCGTGGACGTGGCGCTCCGTGGAGAGCGGCTCGCCTGCGCCGAGGAGGAGACCGGACGCGAGGGCAACGAGCCCGATTAGCTTGGTATTGCGGCTATTCATTGCGACGGCCCCCGGTTCGACGCGGTCCTACCACGGTTTTCGCAAGGAGCACGTGGAAACGGCAGAGCTTCCCACCTTCCGGGGCCCTGGGCCTTCAGGCATTGGCTTCCGCGTTCGCGCGCTCGTCCTCCTCGAGGATGCGTTCCAGCTCGGCGGCGTATTTCTTCGAGGACTCGATGAGGGCCTTCTCGTCGTCACGGAGCGGCGCCGTCTCGCGGAGCTGCCTCTCGTCGTAGGCGCCGAAGCGCTTTACCGTCCGCTTCGCATCTGCGGCGGCGACGCCCAGCTCTTCGAGCGTGAGGCGCGCGGCCTCGAGGCTACCGGCGAACGTCTCGCGGATGACCGTGTCGACGCCCGCCGCAATGAGCGCGTACGCATGCTGGCGGTTGCGCGCACGAGCGACGATCCGGAGATGCGGAAAATCCGCCTGCACGGTCCGCAGCGTCTTCATCGAGGCCTCGAAGTCGTCGATCGCGAGCACGAAGACCGACGCCCGCTCGGCATGCGCCGCACGGAGGAGATCGGCCCGCGACGCATCGCCGTAATAGATGCGATTGCCGAACCGACGCACGAAGTCGACGTGCGTGGCGCTCGCGTCGAGCGCGGTGAACCCGATCTTGCGCAGCCGGAGCACGCGACCGACGATCTGACCGAACCGGCCGAACCCGGCGATGATGACCGGGCTCCCCTCGTCGTGGATCTCGTCGAACTCGCGCTTCTCGCCGCGTGCGTCGAGCCGTTTGCGGATGGCATCGCGCAGCACGAACAGGACCGGCGTCGCGATCATCGAGAGCGTCACGACGAGCGCGAGCAGCTCGGAGGTCGTGCGGTCCATGACCTTGGCGCCGGCCGCGACGTTCAAGATCACGAACGCGAACTCGCCGCCCTGCGCGATCGCCACGCCTAGGCTCGCCGACGAGCGCGCGTCGAGGCCGTACATGCGTCCGAGGGCGTAGAGGATCGCGAGCTTCACGACGACCAGGAGCACCGCGAGGCCGATCACGACGAGCGGTCGCGTCCAGAGCACCGAGAGGTTCGCGGACATGCCGACCGCGATGAAGAACAGCCCGAGCAGGAGTCCCTTGAACGGCTCGAGGTTCGCCTCGAGCTCGTGCCGGTACTCCGAGTCGGCGAGGAGCACACCGGCGATGAACGCTCCGAGCGCCATCGAGAGCCCCACCGAATGCATGATCACGGCGGTGCCGAGGACGACGAGCAGCGCGAGCGCCGTCGAGAGCTCGTGGCTTTGCGCCTCGGCCACGAAGCGGAACGTGGGACGGAGCAGGAGACGTCCGCCGATCACGAGCGCCGCGATGACGCCGATGACGATCGCGATCTGCGCGAGCGGGCTCCGCGTGCTCACCATCGTGCTCGTTCCGAGGAGCGGGATGAGCGCGAGAGCCGGGATCGCGACGAGGTCCTGGAACAGCAGGATCCCGAACGCTGCGCGGCCGTGCCGATTTCCGAGCTCGTTCCTCTCGCCGAGGATCTGCGTGGCGATCGCCGTCGACGACATCGCGAGCGCGATCCCGATCGAGAGCGCCGCGGCGAAGCGCGCACCGAGCAGCATCGCGAATCCGCCGATGACGACCGCGGTGCCTCCGACCTGCGCGCTGCCGAGGCCGAACACCGCCCTGCGCAAGTTCCACAGTCGTCGCGGCTCGAGCTCGAGCCCGATGAGGAACAGCAGCAGCACGACGCCGAGCTCCGCGATCTGGAGCGTCGCGTCGACGGCATGGATCAACCCGAGGCCTGAAGGACCGATGACGATCCCTGCCGCGAGATACCCGAGCACCGAACCGAGGCCGAGCCGCCGGAACAGCGTGACCGCGAGGACGGCGGCAGCGAGGAAGATGGCGGAGGTGGTCAGCATCGGGGTATCCGGAGGCGGACGCGACGATCAGCTGCTCCCCTTGGCGAGCAGAGGAAGCAACTCGAAAGCTTGCGCCGTCGCGGGCATCGGATCGACCGCAAGCTCGTCGAAGTACGAGATGCCCGCGGCTGGCGCCCATAGCCCTGCGCCTCCGGCGAGGGCCGGAGCGACATCGATCACCTCGAGAGGCGCGGCGCCGTTCCACGACAGGCGAATGCGATCGCCGCGCGCTTCGAGCGCGAGCTCTTGCCACACGCCCGGCGGCGCGGGTGCGACCTGCGTGCCGAGGATCTGCTCGCGGCCTTGCGAGACGCGTGCGACGACGAGCGCTCCGCGGGCCGCATCGAGGCGCGCAGCATGGTAGTTGCGGTCGTCGACGAACCGGAAGACCACGCCGCATGCGCGCGCAGGCTGGTCGGCAGCGACCTTGCAGCGCGTGACGGCGCGGAGGTCGCGCGTCCACGCCTTCGTCGCGACGAGGAGCGAAGGTCCGCGCGCCGGATCGCCCGCGCCGTTCACGAGCGCACGCGCGCCGGTCGCCTCGGAATGATCCTCGACCTTCCACTCTCCGCTGCCCTCGACCTGCGCGCGTAGATCCAGCGCCGAAAGAGCGTCGTCCGGACCGACGAACCTCCAGCGAAGCTTGGTCGCGGACGCCGGCGCCGCGGCCCAACCGAGGAGAGCGACGGCCGCCACACACGCCGCCATCGCGACCGCGCGGCGCGCCCACGACGACGACCGCGTCGTGGGAACGGGCTCGCGTGCGCCCGCGCCTCCGGGCTCGGAGGGCTCGCGGAGCACCACGAGGGCGCCGAGCGAGTGGTCCGCCGCATCGCGCACGATCTCGAGGAGGCGAACGTGCGCGACGACGCCGTCGAGGCGGGCGCGCGCGCGTCGAGCGGCGACGAGCAGCACGCCGCATGCGATGACTCCGAGCGTCGATGCGAGCGGCACTACCGGGGAGCTCGCGCCGGCAATCGCTGCAAGAGCCGCGAGCAGACCGCGCGCCGCGAGAAGCGCGAGGAGCGACGCGGCGATCGCGAACAGCACGCGCTCTCTTCTCGCGTGGGCAGCGGCCTGCGCCCGCGCACTTCGCAACGCGTCGTCGACCTCGTACTCCACGCGATCCTCGTGCTGTTCCATCGAAACTCCTCGCTGAGCCGGCACCACGGCTCACGCCGAGCCCGGATGTCCACTCCTCTCGCGAATGTCGGCGAGCGAGGCGGTCAGTTCAGGAGGACCATCGAGCGCCTGCGCGCGTGGTCGGGCATCGAGGCTTCACGCCGTCGCTCGGCAGGCACGCTCGCGCGGCGCGCAGCACGCAGTCCGAGCGTGGTGTGCACGTCGAACGGGTCGACCGCGCGCACCGCGCGGGAGGGCGAACGGCGAACGCCGGAGACCTTGCACGTATCCACTCCCGACGGCCGCAGCGCGCGCATGGCTGCGAGCTCGGACTGGGCGTCGACGATCCGCGACGCGTGCTCGCGAGAGCTCGTCCCTGCATCGTCGTACGACGCGCCCGCGAAAGCGAGCGTCGCCAGGACGACGAGCAGGGCCCAGAAGCGCACTACGCCTACGTCGCCTTCGCGGCGCGGAGGCGCTTCTTCACTTCTTCGGTGCGGCTCCGGCCGGACATCTTCGTGTCGATCCACTCCGTCAGCGGAGCTGCGACGTAGATGCTCGAGTACGTGCCGGCGATGATGCCGACGACCATCGCGAACGCGAAGTCCTTGATGACGCCCGTTCCCCAGATGAAGAACGCGAGGACCGACAGCATCGTCGCGCCGGACGTGAGGATGGTTCGGCTGAGCGTCTCGGAGATGCTCAGGTTGATGATGTTGCTGAACGACTTGCCGCGATGCTTGCCGAGGTTCTCTCGGATCCGGTCGTAGACGACGACGGTGTCGTTCATCGAGTAGCCGACGATCGTGAGGACGGCGGCGATCGTCGAGAGCGTCACTTCCTTGTGGAAGACGACGAACGCGCCGAGCACGACGAGCGCGTCGTGGACGCACGCGAGCACGACGCCCGGCGCGAAGCGCAGGTCGAAGCGGAACGCGAGGTAGAGCATGATGAACACGATCGCGATCGCGACCGAGTTACGCGCGCTGTCGCGCAGCTGCTTTCCGGCCTTCGGACCGACCCACTCCACGCGGAGCGCAGCGTCCGGGACGCGGTCCTTGCCGAGCTCGGTGCGGAGCACGTCGAGGAGCTGGTCGCCCTTGCTCTGGAGCTGGATCTCGACGCGATGGTCGCGCGGGTTCACGACCTGCGGATTGTTCGCGGCGGCGCGGAGCTTCACGTTCGGGACGGCCGTGAGCTGTTTCTTGAGCTTCTCGAGATCGGGGTCGGTGTCGTAACGCACCGACAGCTTGTCGCCGCCGGCGCTGAATTTCAGCTCCGTCGCGCGCGCGTCTTTCGGGCAGTTGGGCCCCGCGCCTTCCTGGGCGTCGCCTTCGACGCCGAGACAGAGCGCCTTCCTCAGGGCGTCCTTGCTCGCTTCGTCGACGGTGCTGATCTCCTGGACGCGGATCAGATAGCGGTACGGGTGCGACGGGTCGGTGACCTGCACGACGTCCGGCTCGGAGAACGCGCCGCTCTTCGTGACGGCGTGGCGGATCTCGCCACCGTCGACCGCCTTCGTGAACGCGACCTCGATCTCGGTGCCGCCCTTGAAGTCCGTGCCGTAGTTCGGACCCGGAACGAAGAGGAGGATCAGCGATCCGAGAGCAAGGAGCACGCTGAGCGCGATCCAGTACTTCCGGACGCGCATGAAGTCATAGACTTTGCCTGGCTTGAAGAGCTCCATCGCTCAGAACTCCGCGCCTACGCTGAGCCGCTTGGCCTTCGCTCCACGCACCCAATAGTCGAAGACCAGTCGGGTGCAGAAGACGCCGGTGAAGAGGCTGGCGATGATGCCGATGATGAGGGTGTATGCGAAGCCCTTCACGGGCCCCGTTCCGTACTGCGAGAGAATGAGACCCGAGATGAAGATGGTGACGTGACCGTCGACGATGGCCGTGAAGGCCTTGTCGTAGCCGGCCTCGACCGCCGCGCGGATGGTGCGTCCGGCGCGGAGCTCCTCGC
>JAQBQJ010000249.1 GCA_028287065.1 Labilithrix sp.
GTCCGATCCACATCTGGGCCAGCATGGGGCTGATGAGCAAGGTGATCGCCTCGCTCTTGCTCGTCATGGCGACGATGAGCCTCGCCGTCGTCGTCGAGCGCTGGATCGCGCTCGTTCGTGCGAAGGGCGAGACCCGCAGGTTCCTCGGAACGGTCGTCCCGCTCCTCAGCGAGCAGGCGTACCCGAAGGCGGCGGAGCTCGCCGACAAACACAGGGCGTCGCCGTTCGCGCGCCTCATCGCGCCGATCCTCCGCAAGCTCTCGTCCACCGAGGAGAAGAACCTCACGCGCGTCGAGCTCGCACGCCGGGAGGCCGAGCGTCAGAAGGAAGCGGTCGGCGAGGAGCTGCGGCGCGGCATGGGCGTGCTCGCCTCGGTCGGCTCGGTCGCTCCGTTCGTCGGTCTCCTCGGAACGGTCGTCGGCATCATCAGCGCGTTCCAGGGCATCGCGGCCACCGGCTCCGGCGGGCTCGGCGCGGTGTCGGCCGGCATCTCCGAGGCGCTCGTCGAGACGGCGCTCGGTCTGATGGTCGCCATCCCGGCCGTCCTCTTCTTCAACCAGCTCAACAACAAGATCAACGTCGTCGAGACCGAGCTCGCGCGCCGAACCGGCGAGCTCCTCGACGAGCTGGAGAATACCCATGGGAGCCGCGATTCAGGCAGCTACTCCTCGCAGCAGCACGCGGCGTAAGCAGCACGCTGCGCCCGAGATCAACGTCACGCCGCTCGTCGACGTCGTCCTCGTCCTCCTCATCATCTTCATGGTCATCGCGCCCGCGCTGGAGCACGGCGAGCGCGTCGAGCTGCCCGGCATCATGCAGCCCGACAAGAACCAGAAGGGCAAGCTCGATCCCGTCACCGTGACGGTCGGGCGGAGCGGCGCGGTCTACGTCGAGAAGGCGCCGACCACCATCGAGGCGCTGCCCGCGCAGCTCGCGGACATCCACGCGCGCGAGCCCGATCGGCGCGTCGTGCTCAAGGGCGACGGAATGCTCGATTACCAGAAGGTCCGCGACGTGTTCGCGGTCGTGCAGAACGCAGGCTTCAGCGGCGTGTCGCTCCAGGTCCAGAAGCGCGGCAACGGCAAAGAAGAGCCCGAGGAAGCGAACTAGTCATGGGCATGGCCATCGCCGGCGGCGGCAAGAAGAACCGCGCCACTCCGCAGATGAACGTGACGCCGCTCGTCGACGTCGTGCTCGTGCTGCTGATCATCTTCATGGTCGTCACTCCCCTGCTCTCGAAGCAGTTCTGGCTGCAGCTCCCGAAGCAGGAGTCGAACGCCGAGCCGCCGAGCGAGAACAAGAGCGTCGTCCTCACCGTCAAGAAGGACGGAGCGCTCGCGATCAACGGCGTCGATCTCGCGAAGGCGGAGCTGCGCGACAAGGTCTCGCGCGTGATGGCCGCGCGCGCCGACAAGGTCGTGTACTTCGACGCTGCCGACGACGCTCCGTACGCGATCACCGTCGAGGCCATGGACCTCGCGCGCCAAGGCGGCGCGAAGACCATCGCGATCTTGACGAACAAAGTCATGCGCTAGCGAGCCCAAATGCGTGCACTTACCATTCTTTCACTGACCCTCGCCGCGGTCGGGACGGCGGGGTCTGCCCTCGGCCAGCCCTCGCAGGCAGCCCCCGAAGAGCCGGCGACCGACTCCGTCACCGAGGCGCCAGTTGCGCCCGTCGAAGAGGCGGCCGTCGAGGAGACGCCCGATCCGACGCGGCCGCCGCCGCGCGGAAAAGGCGCGGTCTGGGGCGTCGTGAAGAACCGCGAGGGCGATACGCTGCTCGAGGCGCTCGTCACGGTCATCGGCCGCAAGGACTATGCGACGTCGGACGTCGAGGGTCGCTATCGCCTCGAGCTCCCGCCGGGCACGTACCAGCTGCGCGTGCAGTACGAGCTGCACAGGCCCGCCCGCGTGAAGAACGTGCACATCGCCGCAGGACGCGTCGCGCGCGTCGACGTGCTGCTCGATCCCGACGTCACCGCCGTCGAGGAGGTCACGGCCGTCGAGGCCGAGGTCGAGCGCGCGAGCTCCGCGACGCAGCTCTTCCTCCGCAAGAACGCCGCGCAGGCGTCGGACTCCGTCGGCGCGCAGGACATCGCGAAGACGCCCGACCGCAACGCCGCCGATGCCGTGAAGCGCGTCGTCGGCACCACCGTCGTCGACGGACGCTACATCTTCATCCGGGGCCTCGGCGATCGCTACACGAACACGATGCTCAACGGCTCGCCGCTGCCGAGCCCGGAGCCGGATCGCCAGGCCGTGCCGCTCGACATGTTCCCCGCGCTCGTCCTCAGCGACCTCACCGTCTCGAAGACGTTCACGCCCGACATGCCCGGCGACTTCGCGGGCGGCTCGCTGAACATCCACACCCGCGATCTGCCGAACAAGTTCCTCTTCCAGTCGACCATCGGCATCGGCGCGAACAGCGAGTCGACGTTCAAGAAGCGCCTCAGCTATCCGGGCGGCGGCCTCGACTGGCTCGGCATCGACGACGGCAGCCGCAAGCTACCTGCCCAAGTACCGGCCTCGCGCGTGACGCGCCTCAATCCCGACGGCACGCTCAACACGAGCCTCACCGACGTCGGTCGCGCGATGAATACGCCGATGGAGACCGACCGCACGGTCAACCTGCCGAACGGCAACCTGAGCGGCGTGATCGGCGACTCGTTCAAGCTCGGAAGCGAGCGCGTGTTCGGGTACATGGGCGGCTTCACGTACTCGCGGCGCTTCCAGAGTCGCAGCGACGAGATCATCCGCACGTACGGCATCGATCCGAACAAGCCCGGGCAGCTCACGCAGCTGAACGACTACCGCGGCGAGACCGGCACCGACACCGTGACGTGGAGCGGCCTCGGCACGGTCACGTACGCGTTCGACAACGACCACAAGGTGTCGCTCACGGGCCTCTACAGCCGGAACTCCGAGAAGGAAGGACGCCTCCTCACCGGCTACAACGACGAGCAGGCGAACGTCATCCGCGACGAGCGCCTCCGGTTCGTCAACCGCAACCTCGTGTACGCGCAGCTCCGCGGCGACCATCGCCTGCGGAAGCTCGGGGGCGCCGAGATCCAGTGGACCGCGCTGTGGGCTCGCGCGCAGCTCAGCGATCCGAACCTTCGCGAGACCGTATACGTCGGCGACGCGAACCAGGGCTTCTCGTTCCGCGAGAGCACGCAGAGCGGACAGCACTTCTTCGCCGCGCAGGGCGAGACCACGCGATCGGGAAGCCTCGATTGGACGCAGCCGCTCGCCAAAGGGGAAAATGCGACGAAGGTGAAGGCGGGAGGCATGGTGACGCTGCGCGGACGCAGCTTCAACGCGCGTCGCTTTCGGTACCTCCAGGTGCCGGGCTCCGATCCCGCGGCCTTCCGCGCGCCTGCGAACGAGCTCTTCTCCGACGGCAACGTCGGCAAGGCCATCGAGCTCGACGAGTGGACGCGCCCGACCGACGCGTACGCGGCGCAGTACAACGTCTATGCGGGATACCTGATGACGGACGTGGGGCTCACGTCGCGCCTTCGCTTCGTCGCGGGCGAGCGCATCGAGGTGTCGCGCCAGACGATCCAGTCGTTCGATCCGTTCTCCGCCGATGCCGAGCGCGTGGAGTCGAAGCTGAATCGCACCGACCTGCTCCCGTCGGCGAACCTCATCTACAAGCTCACCGACGAGGCGAACCTCCGCTTCTCCGC
The DNA here is from genome assembly GCA_028287065.1 of Labilithrix sp. Classification (GTDB taxonomy): domain Bacteria; phylum Myxococcota_A; class Polyangia; order Polyangiales; family Polyangiaceae; genus Labilithrix. The sequence continues at coordinate 3,692 of JAQBQJ010000249.1, forward strand.
GACGCGCACCGTCGCCCGGCCGCAGCTCCGCGAGCTCGCGCCGTTCGTGTTCAGCGACTTCTTCGGCGCGCGCGAGATCCTCGGAAATCCCGACCTCGATCGCACGAACATCCTGAACCTCGACGCGCGCTTCGAGATCTTCCCGCGCATCGGCGAGGTGCTCGCGGTGAGCGTGTTCCACAAGCGTTTCACGAAGCCGATCGAGCCCATCATCATCCCGACCAGCCGCGGCGTCGTCTCGTTCCAGAACGCGAAGGGCGCGGTCAACACGGGCGTCGAGCTCGAGGCGCGCAAGTCGCTCGACCTGATCACTCCGCATCTCAAGGAGTTCACCCTCCTCACGAACGTGACGATCGTGCACTCGCGCGTCGAGCTCGAGACGGACGGGGCGGGCATCCAGACGTCGAGCAGCCGCCCGCTCGCGGGGCAGTCGCCTTACGTGATCAACGTGGCGCTCGACTGGAACCACGACGCGACGAAGACGCGAATCCGTGCACTCTACAACGTGTTCGGCTCGCGCATCTCGCAGGTGGGACTGAACGGCATCCCGGACATGTACGAGCAGCCGCGGCACCTCGTCGATCTCAGCGCGGCACAAGGGATCGGCGACCACATCGATCTCAAGGCAACGGTCGAGAACGTGCTGAATGCGCCGGTGCGCTTCACACAGGGCGAGAACGATACGTTCATCGCGAACCGCTATCTCCTGGGCCAGACGTTCTGGTTGAGTGCGACCTACACGAATTGAGGGCGGGACCCCGCTTCGAGTCGAGACGCGGTCATCGGCGGCGTGCGACGGGCTGGAGACGCGCGCCGGATGCGAGGCGGGAGTACCGATCCGCCCGCCATGAAGACCTCCGGAACGCTCACCGTGCTCGGCCTCTCTGTTTTCGCCATCGCCGCGTGCGGCGGCTCGAGCGAGACCTCGATCCCGGATCCGACGACGACGTCGACGAACGGAACGGAGCCGCCGCCGGCCGATCCCGGCGCTACGCCGACCACGCCGCCGGCTGCGCCGACGGGCGCGACCCCTCCTCCTTCTTCGAAGCCGACGTCCGCGGGTATCGCGTGCGGGACGGCGACGTGCACCTCGGCGCAGGAGTGCTGCGTGTCGCTGCCGACCGGCGGCGGTGGTGGTGGCGGTCGCGGCGGTGGTGGCGCTGGCGCGGATCAGGCGTGCGTCGCGAAGGGCAAGTGCGCCGGCGACGTCGCGCTCACGTGCAGCAGCGCCGCGAGCTGCGGCGCGAACCAGGTGTGCTGCCTCGACATCGACACGAGCGGCGGCGCATCGACCGCCACGTGCAAGACGTCGTGTGGAACCGGCGGCGGCGCTGGTCCTCGCCCCATCCAGCTGTGCGCGACGGACGCCGAGTGCAAGAACGGGAGCTGCAAGCCCGCGCAGCTCGGTCTGAAGATCTGCGCGACTCCGTCATCCGGCGGCGGCGGCGGTGGCGGTGGCGGCGGTGGCAAGAGCGATGGCGGCGCGCCTCACTTCGACGGCGGCCACGCCGGTGACGGCGGGTTCGGCGACAGCGGCGGAATGTAATCGGGCGCCGCGTCACACGCTCGTTGCGGATGTGCCCCGCAGTTCTTCCCGCGTCGCCGCACGTCCTTCACACGAGCCTGCGAGAAAGCTCCTGCGCGCAAGCGATTCGCCTGCGCCTTCCCAAGGAGCTTCCTGATGTCGAGAGTCAATGGCCTGGTCTTCCTCACGCTCGTGCTCGGCGCAGCGGCGCTCGGCGCCACTGCGTGCAGCGACGACGGTAATCTCGCCGGGACGAACGGTCCGTCGAGCAGCGGCACGAGCGGCACCAGCGGAACCAGCGGTACGAGTGGAACCAGCGGTACGAGCGGAACCAGCGGTACGAGCGGCACCAGCGGTACGAGCGGAAACCCGTCCGGCAAGGTGCTGGAGGAGCTCTCCGGCGACGTCGGCGCGCCGAAGACGCTCTCGAGCACGAAGGACTATCTGCTCAAGGGCCTCGTCCGCGTGAAGGCGGGCGCGACGCTCACGATCGAGAAGGGCACCACGATCAAGGGCGATCCCGGCACGAAGGCGATCCTCCTCGTCGAGCCGGGCGCCAAGCTCATCGCCGAGGGCACCGCCGACGAGCCGATCGTCTTCACGAGCCCCGCGGCGCCGGGCGTTCGTCGCGCCGGTGACTGGGGCGGCGTCGTCATCCTCGGAAACGCGCCCGTCAACTACCCCGGCGGCAAGGGCAGCATCGAGGGCATCCTCAGCACGACGAGCGGCACGCAGTACGGCGGCAACGATCCGAACGACGACAGCGGCATCATCCGTTACGTCCGCATCGAGTACGCGGGTGTCGTGCTCAGCCCCGACAACGAGGTCAACGGCCTCACGTTCGGCGGCGTCGGTCGCGGCACGAAGGTCGATCACGTTCAGGTCCGCATGGCCCTCGACGACTGCTTCGAGTTCTTCGGAGGCACCGTCGACGCTCACCACCTGATCTGCCAGTACAACCAGGATGACGGGTTCGACACGGACAACGGCTATCAGGGCCGCCTCCAGTTCCTCGTCCTCCAGCAGGACCCGGCGCACCCCGGCGAGGACAACGGCTTCGAGAGCGACAACGACGCGCAGGGCTCTGCCAACCTCCCGCTCACGAGCCCGACCGTGTTCAACGCGACGATGTGCGGCAAGAACGCGGACCCGACCGGCGCGCAGTTCGGCGCGCTCATCCGGCGCAACGCGCGCGGCAGCTACAACAACGTGCTCTTCCAGGGCTTCGAGTCAAACCTCGACGTGCGCGATCCCTCGACCGCGCTCGCCGTCACCGGGCCGGGCGATGCGACGCATCCGCCGCTCACGTTCAAGGCGTCGGTCTTCGGTCACACGATCAACGCCGGCGTCCTCGAGAACGTCAACTACGCCGAGACCGGCGCGGCGGCGCCCGACAAGGACAACGACGACGGCTTCAACGAGGTCGCGTGGATCCACAACGCGGCGCTCGCGAACACCTTCGCCGATCCGGCGGGCATCGACTGCTTCAACCCGAAGACCCCGGCGTTCGGTCCGAGCGCGTCGATCACGACGGGCGCGGTCGTCCCGCCGAACGACGGCTTCTTCGACACGACCGCCACGTATGTCGGTGCATTCAAGGATGCGAACGACAAGTGGGCGACGACGGGCAAGTGGGTCAGCTGGGACAACCAGTGACTCGTGAGTGAGCGTCGGGGCGTTTCGACACAGCAGTCGCAAAGGCCAATCTTGCACGTCGCACGCAGCGATCGCGCGTGAACATGGATACGAACCGCGGGATCCGCGCCATGCTCCTGCATGGCACGGGTCCCGCAGGTGTTTTCCGCTCCTTCATCCATCGCGTGGAGGTCACGTGCAGCAATCCCATCCGGCCATCGGAGCCGGGCCTCGTCCGGTGAGCTCGCCGAGGTCGCGTTCGTTCGGATCGCGCCTCACGCGCACGCACGCGCTGGCGCTGCTCGTCCTCGCGTTCATCGCGTGGATGGCGGTGACGTTCTACATCGCGGCCCAGCACGGCGCGCAGCGACGGATGACGTTCAACGGCTCCGTGCGGTGAGCACCGGCGCCTCGCAGGTGCGGACGACCTTCGCCGCGACGCTCCCGAGAAGCAGCGTCGAGAGTGCGCTCCGCCCGTGCGTGCCGATGATCACGAGGTCGTAGTCCTTTGCCGCCTCTTCGCAGATGACCTCCGACGCTGCGCTGCCTCGCCCGACGACGACGTCGTAGCTCGTTCGTGGGATGCTCGCGGCGCTGGCCACCTCCTCGAGGCGTGCTCGGGCGTTGCGGAGCGCATCGTCGTCCGCTCCGGTGCCGAGCGCGTGCACGAGCGTGAGCCGGGCGCCGAAGGTGGTCGCCATCCGTGCGGCCAGCAATACCGCGCGCTCCGACGACGGGCTGAAGTCGGCCGCCACGAGCAGCCTCCGGAACGGACGCGCGGCGCCGTGCACCGTCAGAACGGGCGCGTGGCAGGACCGGACGAGCTTCTCCGCAACACTGCCGAGCAGCCACCGCTCGGCGGACTTCCGGCCGTGCGTTGCGCAGACGACGAGATCGACGTCGCTCTGCTCTGCGTACGAGACGAGCTCTTCCCCCGGCGCGCCGACGAGCAGGACGCCGCGAGCGGCCGGGACTTCGTCGTTCACGCGCGTGACGACGGCATCGAGCGCGCCCTGCGCCACGCCTTTCAGTGCGGCCGTGTCCGGCCCGATCTGCGGATACGCCGCGGGCTCGACGACGTTGACGACGGTCAGCTCGGCGCCGCATCTCATCGCGATCGCGACGGCGACCTTCACCGCCTCCGCCGAGGTCACGGCGAAGTCGGTGGCAACTGCAAGCCGGTGGAACGGCGCGCTTGGCGAAGCGATCTGCGTCATGGGACCCTCGCGATCGTGGCTCTGACAGCAAGCGTACCGCTGTGCCTCTCGGCGGCCGTGACGATCTCGTCACGGACGTCGGGGAGTAGCTCAACGAGGCAGACGATCTCACGTGAGCAGCAGGCTCGAGCTGCGCGAGCGACCATGCCGCTCGCTCGCGCAGCTCGAGCCGGAGCGATCTCGTAGCGCTGCCGCGTCGCGAGGAAGTTTCTCGGAGTTCGCGCGGACGGCCGCGCCTGCAGCGTAGAACGCCGGCTCATGAACGAGTCCCTTCGAAGGTCCTTCGCGGCCACGCTCCTGCTTGCGACGATCACGGCTTGCTCCGCGGACAACGCCGCACCGGCGACGAGCGCTGTCGCGCCGACGCCCGAGGCGACGGTCACGGCGCCGGCGACTCCGGCGCCGACCGGAGCTCCGGCTCCGCCGGCAGCGACGCCGCCGCGTCGTGTCGTCTTCTTCCTCGGCGACGGCATGGGCATCAACGTGATGACCGCCGCGCGCATCTACGCGAAGGGCGAGACCGGCAGCCTCACGATGGACACGCTGCCGGAGACGGGCTTCGTCCGTACGTACTCCAAGGACAGTCAGGTCACGGACAGCGCCGCGGCGATGACGGCGTACATGACGGGCATCAAGGTCGGCAACGACGTGCTCTCGATGAGCGCGGACACGAAGTACAAGGGCACGAACGGCACCGCGGTGAAGACGCTGCTCGAGATCGCGAAGAGCGACAAGCTCGGCACGGGCGTGGTCACGACCACGCGCGTCACGCACGCGACGCCCGCCGCCACGTATGCGCACGTCAACGATCGCGATCGTGAAGAAGACATCGCCGCGCAGCTCGTCCCCGGCGAAAAGGGTTACAACGCCGCGCTCGGCGACGGCGTGGACGTCGTGCTCGGCGGCGGCACGCGGCAGTTCTTGCCGATGGTGGCCGCTTCGCCGGGGCGCGCCGACGGGCGAAACCTCGTCGAGGTGATGAAAAGCAAGGGCTACGCGTACGCGGACACGAAGGCCGGGTTCGACGCCATCCCGAAAGCGGCGACCAAGGTCCTCGGGCTCTTCGGCCCGAGCCACATGAGCTACGAGCTCGATCGCGACGCGCAGAAGGAGCCGAGCCTCGCCGAGATGTCCCTCGAAGCGGTCGACGTGCTCGCGAAGAATCCACGCGGCTTCTTCCTCATGGTCGAGGGCGGAAGGATCGACCACGCGCTCCACGAAACGAATGCGAAGCGCGCGCTCGCGGACACGGTCGCGTTCGACAGGGCCATCGCCGACGTGCTCGCACGCCTGCGGAAGGATGACCCGACGCTCGCGAGCACGCTCGTCGTCGTCACCGCCGATCACGATCACACGATGGTGCTCAACGGATACGCGAAGCGCACCGGCCCCACGTCCGCGACGCAGGCCGGCGTGCTCGGGCTCGTGAACAACTACGTGACCGGCGTTCCCGATCTGGATGCCGACGGACGCCCGTACTCGATCCTCGGATTCGGCAACGGCGAGAACCGTGTTGGCGCGAGCCGGGCATCGGTTCCCGCGCTGACGCCGGAGACGACGTCGGCGAACGACTACCACCAGGAGGCGGCGATCCGCATGCCGGTCGGCGGCGAGACGCACGGCGGCACCGACGTCGCGATCATGGCGATCGGCAAGGGAGCTGCGGCCGTGCACGGGATCATGGACAACACCGAAGTGCATGCGGTGCTCCGCGGTGCCGTCGCAGCTCCGCCGGCGCCGGCCGCGAAGGCGAAGAACATCCTCTTTTTCCTGGGCGACGGCATGGGTCCGACATCCGTCACGGCTGGGCGCATCTACAACAAGGGCGAGACCGGCAAGCTCGCGATGGAGAAGCTCGAGCACGCAGCGCGCGTGAAGACCTACTCGAACGACGCGCAGACCACGGACAGCGCACCGTCGATGGGCGCGTACATGACGGGCGTGAAGGCGAACAACGAGGTCCTCGCCATGAGCGGCGACACCGTCGCCGACAAGAACAACTGCACCGCGCAGAACGGCAAGCCCGTGCCGACGCTCCTCGAGCTCGCGAAGAAGGCCGGCAAGTCGGTCGGCGCAGTGACGACCACCGAGGCCACGCATGCGACGCCCGCCGCGACGTACGCGCACATCTGCCATCGCGATCTCGCGTACGACATCGCGAAGCAGGCGGTGCCGGGCGGCGCGGGATACAACGCCGGGCTCGGGACCGGGCTCGACGTTCTCCTCGGCGGCGGCGCGAATCACTGGACGCCGCTCGACGCGACGACGAACCCGAAAGGCCGTCCCGACGGGCGCGACCTCTTCGCGGAGCTGCGCACCGCGGGCTATTCGGTCGTCAACGATCGCGCCGCGCTCGCCGCGTTGCCCGCGACCGCCACGAAGCTCGTGGGCATCTTCAGCGCGACGAGCCACCTCAGCTACGAGCTCGATCGTGCGACCGCGGCGCCCGAGCAGCCGAGCCTCGCGGAGATGACGACCGCCGCGCTCGGCGTGCTCGAGCGCTCCTCGGCCGGCAAAGGCTGGTTCCTCATGGTCGAGGGCGGACGGATCGACCATGCGCTGCACGGAACGAACGCGAAGCGTGCCCTCCACGACGTCGGAGCGTTCGACGCCGCGATCGAAGCAGCGCTCGCAAAGGTGGACCTGAAGGAGACGCTGGTCGTCGTCACCGCCGACCACGATCACACGATGGTGATCAACGGCTACGCCAAGCGCGGCAACTCGCTGCTCGACGTCGTGCGCGACCGCGACGACGTCGTCTCGCTCGATGCCGACGGTCTCGCGTACCCCGTGCTCGCCTTCGGCAACGGAGAAAGCCGGCCCGACGTGCGCACGGCGCTCACGAGCGTCGACACGATGAATGCCGACTTCCACCAGCTCGCAGGCGTGCGTCGCGCGCCCGGCGGAGAGACGCACGGCGGCGGCGACGTGATGCTGCTTGCGACCGGCGCCGGCTCGTCGCCGTTCCACGGCACCATCGAGAACACGCAGGTATTCACGCTCGTGAAGTCGGCCCTCGGACTGTGAGCGAAGCCATGAAAGAGCATTGGATGAAGCATGCAGGGCTGCTCGTCGTGATCGTCGCGGCGCTGGTCGGCGCCGTCGTCGCCAGGAGCGCCCCGGCGCGCGCGTCGAATGCACCGTGTCTTTCGGCGATCGTCGAGCATCGCGAGCACACCGAGGGCGCGGACGGGATCACGCGCGACGTCGTCTATCGCGACACGCTCCAGCGCTGCGTCGATCGCGTGTATACGGCACGCATCCTTCCGCCGACGGCGATGGCGACGGCCGCCAAGGTCCGTGCGGCGCACGGCGCGCACGAGGCGCCCGACGTCTCCGCTCTTCCACGGCTCGTCGTGCGCGTCACGGACGACCGCAGCACGCTCGCGATCCTCGACGCCGCGGAGAAGCGCATCATCGACGTCGATCGCGGCTCGTTCGAGACGCTGCGGTTCGATCCGAGCTTCGAGCGCGCGGCGTCGCTCGTCGACGCGAAGACGATCGCGAGCCTCGAGCCACTTGCGCGCCCGAGCAGCGTCGCGACCGCGCGCTGGCTCGGTCGCGACAAGGCCGCGCGTTACCTGCGCGTGCTCTGGGACGGGGAGCGCCGCATCGCGCTCGCGATCGAGTCAGGCACGCTCGACGGGACCGTGCGCGACGAGGTGCACGTCGCCGTGGACGACGCGATCGCGACAGCTCCGCCGGCCGCGTGGGAAGCGGCAAAGGCCTTTCCGCACGTCGACTTCGCCGACTTCGGCGACTGAAGGCGCGGCGCGATCACTTCGCCTGGTTCGCCGCTCCGGGCGTCGGCACCGTCGGGACGAACGTGCCCTTCGGGTCGCCGTTCGGGATGCGGCCCCAGCTCTCGCCCGCGGCGGCGGCCTTCGGCGGATAGACCGCGGTGCCGACGACGGCGCCCGTCGCGTCGAGGAAGAAGAGGGTCTCGCCGGTCTTGTTGCTCACGCCGAACTCGGCGTTGAAGCAGTAGCTCTGCCCGCCGTCCGGGCAAGCACGCCCGCCTCCGTCGAGGCCGCCGCCTTGCACGATCACGTACGCCTTCGGCGAGAGGATCGTCCCCGGCGGGAACTTCACCGCATCGGAGAGCTTCGGCGTGCCGCCGTCCTTCTCGGAGTCGGCGACCCGATAGCCGGAGACGTCGATCGCGGTCGTACCCGAGGCGACGAGCTCCACCCACTCGTCCGCGGGAGAGATCTCGTTGATGACTACGGACGAGAGCGTCACGGGGACCTTCGCATCGGGCGTCGCGGCGCCGTCGGCTTCAGGAGCCGGGCCATCGGCCGCCGCGCTCTCCTGCGAGGCAGCGTCGGTCGTATCGGGGACGACACCGTCGGTCGCCTCCGAGCACGACGACGATGCGTATGCGGCGCTCACGAGAGCGAGACTGGCCAGCGCGGCGAAGGTTCTGCGATGCATGACGTTGCTCCTTGCTCGAGAGACTCAGAAGACGACGCGCCCGATGACACGAAGCGCCCAGTTGTCGGAGCCGGGCGCCTCGGCGTCCGCGCGCGCAGTCGGGATCGATCGACTGCCGGCCACGAACATCTCGAGCGGATCCGCGATGCGGTACCCGGCCGTGAGCCACACCGTGCTCACGGCATCGGCGGGCGCCTTGCGCACGTCCCGGACCGAGACGTCGACCCTGGCGCCAGCGAGCACGCGCGCGATCGGCTCGACCCGCAGGAATGCGGTGCCGAGCGCGGCTTGCTGCGTTCCGTTCTGTGCGACTCCCCACGCGTACGTGAGGAACGCGCCGGCGCGGACCGCCGCTCCTTGCCAGACGATCCCCGACGTGAGGCGATCGGCGCGCGCGCTCACGGTCCCGATCGACCCGGCGGTGTACGAGAAGAAGAAGCCGAGCGGCAAGAGCGCGCCCGCAGGCAGAGGATGCACCTCGACGGCGCCCTCGATGCTCTTGCCGCGATTGAGCTCGCGGCCGGCGTAGCCTTCGCCGTTCGTCGCAGCGACCGCCGCCCATCCGTAGTGCTCCGGCGCATCGACGCGGACCTTCGCGCCGATGTCCGCGGGTGACGCGAGCCCGTTCGCCTCGAGGCCCGAGGGCGCGATCGCGCGCATCATCCACGTGCCGTCGAGCTCCGGCACGGTGAGCGTGGGGATGATGCCCGCGGACGCCTCGACGAATTCGATCGGCCGGTACGCGCCGAACGCCTCGCGGGCGCGGATGACGAGGCTGTCGCCCGCGACGCCGACGAGCGCGCCCTCGGAGGCGGAGCGGACGGCCTCGACCAGGACTCGGCCGCGGATGGTCTCGTCGTATTCGCCTTCGATCGCGCCGTGGATGCGCGGGACGTCGAACGTGTGGAACCACGCGGTCGTGTCGCCAGGGCCGAGCGTGCGGCGGTACATGTATTCCGCAAATACTTCGAGGCCGGCACGGACCTTGGAGGCGCCGCGGGTGGCGGCCTCGGTCGGTGGGGCGGCGCGGCCGACGGGGGCGGGCGCGGGTGCGGGTGCGGGAGAGGGGGCCGGAGCGGGCGCGGGTGCGGGTGCGGGAGAGGGAGCGGGAGCGGGCGCGGGTGCGGGCGCCGGAGCGGGGATCGGCTCTTCGGGGAGAGGTTCTTGGGCGGCTCGCGAGGCGCGCGCGAGCGTGAGCACCACGAGGGCGGGAGAGAGCGTGCGGAGGATCATGGCGCGAGAGGAGGAGGCGGAGGGGGGATGCCGAGGACGGCCGCGAAGTCGGAGCGTGGAGCGTCGGCGGCGTCGTACGGGACGCCGAGCGAGAGTCCGTGGTCTGCGAGCGCATGACGAAAGCGCAAGTGATCGGCGACCGTCGTCTCGGCATAGGCAACCGCCGCGTCGGCCTGCTCGTCGGCGAAGGCCTCGGGGTCCTCGGCGATGCGCGCGTAGATCGCGCGCGCATCCTCGGTGCCGAGAGCGCCGGACGTCTGCACGCGAGCGACGATGCCGCCGAGCACGCCGCCGAGCTCCGAGAGAGCCTCCGGGGTGCCGCGGTCGCCGACCATGCGTGATACACGGATGTTCTTCTGACCTTGGCTCTCGGCGCGGATCTGGCACCGCAGGCCGAGCCACGTGGTCACGCCCCAGAGCGGCTCGGCATCGCGGCGCGCCCACGCCGAGCGCGACGTCTCGACGATCCGCGCGCCCACGTCGTCGTGATGGACGCCCGGCGGATAGAGGCCGGCGATGCCGGAGTCGGCGAGCTCCTTCAGCTCGAGCAGGAGGTCGTCGCCCGGATCGTCGGTCGCGCCGCGCACCAGCAAGACGACGCGTACGCGCGGCCAGCTCGACACGCCGCTTCCGAGCTCGCGGACGGCGTCGAGCACGGTGAATTGCTCCGCAGGAGGAGGAGCGAGCAACGTTCCGCGCCATCGTTCGACCGCGTCCGGCAGCCGCGCCTGGGCCGTTGCCGGCAGATCGACGAACACGTTCTGGAGGTCGGTCGGATCGATCGCGCCGCGCTTCAGGCGCCGCGACGCACCAGAGAGCTCGGTCAGATCCGTGAGCTCGCGACGAATCGCCTGATCGCGCTCGGACCGGCTGAACACGTCGGCCAGGATCGCGTTCGACGGCAGCGTCGCCGGCGTCACGCGTGAACCGGCGACGCCCGACGCAGCGCGTTCGATCTCCGCGCGATATCCGACCACCGTTGCTCGCGCAACGGCGCGCGCCGCCGAAGCAGTCCGCGCGCGCGCGGCCGGATCGTCGTCGTTCGCCACGAGCGCGGTGAGCGCCATCGACGCCGCGAGCCGCCGCAGGTCCCACAGATAAGGAGCGCGGTCGGCAGCGTCGAAGTCGTTCGGCTCCAGCCCGAGGCTGCCGTCTGACGCTCGCAGCGCGCCGAAGTTCTCGACGTGCGGGTCGCCGATGCTCGGGACGAGCGGCACCTCGAGCGCGAACCGCGACACGGACGCGAGCGACGTGCCCGCCCGCGCATCGTGACGGTAGAGCGGCAGCGATCCGCGCAGGAAGTCGACGGCGGAACCGGCCATGCGCACGTACTTGCCGGCCGCGAGCGCCCGCCGCGTGCGAATGATCGGCTCGTCGGCCTGCGCGAGGACGGCGGTGAGCTCCCCTTCCCTCGCGTCTTCCGGTCCGCCGTCGCACCCCGCGACGCACGCGATCGCCGCGACCGCGCACGCGAGGACGATGGCGCGGGCATGCACGACTCGCGGAGTAATCGAAGCCGCGGCTCCACGCCACGCGCGGCGCTGCGCTCACGGAAACGTTGCGAGGCTGAAACGCGGACGTCGACGGAGTGCCATCGCCACGTCACATGGTCTCACGTCGCGCTACGCTGCGCGGCGGGCCGGAAGGTCGGACACCGACCGGAGCCCGTTTTCTTCGACGTCGTAGAGGCGCACGCGCGGCACGCCGGGCTCGTCGTCCACAGTCGCGGGCGCCCCGAAGATGCGCGCCGGGCCGTCCCCGTAGGCTTGCTCGACGTCGTAGTGCAGGTGACCGTGCAGCACGTGGAGGTCGGGGTGGCGAGCGAGCATCTCCAGCACCCGCCCGTGTCCGCGCAGCCCGTGCAGCCACTGCCACGCGCGCGTCGAGTGGGCGAACGGCGAGTGATGCAACACCACGACGACGGGTCGACCGCAGCCCGCGACCGAACGCACGGTGCGTTCGAGGGCGTCCGCGGCGGCCGCCGACAGCTCGCCCGCGGCGCGCGTGAAGTGCTGGTGGCATGCGACGTCGAGCGGCAAGAAGATCGCATCGTCACGCTCGACCACGACGGGCGAGCTGTCTGCCGCGGCCGATGACCGCCGATACGGTGCGAGCGGCCCGGCGAGCGCCCGCGCCCATGCGTCGCCGCGTGAGTACGCATCGTGGTTGCCGGGCACGAGCGTCACACGCTCCGGGTCGACCCGGGCATCGAAGAGCACCTCGGCGAGCGTCTCGAACTGCGCGGCGGTGCCGAGCTCGGTGAGGTCGCCGGAGATGACGAGATGAGACGCACCGGACTCGCGCGCAGCGCGCAGCGCGAGCAAGAGCTTACGTATGCGGTGTCGTGGATCGAGCGCGCGGCCGAAGCTCACGAACCGCATGGATACGTCCAGCACTCCCTCCGCCGGCCCGGGCCGTTCGGCGAGCATGTGCACGTCCGACAGATGCGCGATCCGCGCCACACTGGTCGAGAGGCTCTGTGCATTTTGCACGTAGCACCTCCATCGCCGTCGTGTTGATCGAGCACCGGCAGCACCCGGCCGCCGGATCGATATCCACCTTACGGGGCGCGCAAGTCGGATGGATGAAGCGCGCGTAACACTCTTGCAAACACGTCACGCCTCTTTGCGCGGAAGCCTGAGCTGGAGCATTCGTCCCGAGAAGCCGTCGACGACGCCGAGCATGCTCAGCGTCATGATGCGGTTCGTGATCGGGAACTTGCCCATGAGCGGCATCGTGAGATCGCGCAGCGTGCCGAGCCATGGCTCGTCGCCCTGGAAGAACGGCGTGAGCATGCGCGTCGAGAATTGATAGAACGCGAGGTGATCGGCACGCGTGCGTGAATAGCGATCGAGCGCGACTGCGAGATCTCGTTCCTCGCCCGCGAGCACGTCGGCGAGCACCATCGCGTCCCAGAGCGCGAGGTTGCAGCCTTGACCGAGCTGCGGGCTCGTCGCGTGCGCGGCGTCGCCGAGATACACGACGTTCCGTGTGGACCATCGATGCATCACGACGTCGTGGTACGAGGCGAACAGCACCTGATCGATGCTCTCGATCTGGTCGAGCACCGGCACGGATTCGGGCGCGAGCTTCGCGAGCTCGTCCTTCCATGGCCCGAGCCCGCGCTTGCGCCACGCGTCGACGCGATCGCAACGGATGCTCCAGAACAGGCTCACGAGCCTCGGCCCGAGCGTGCTCCCGAGCAGCCGGCTCGGCCCGTGTCCGGTCGGCAGCATCCCGAGGAAGCGTTGATTGCCGTCGACGACTTGATGGAGCGTGCGCGTGCTCGCGTCGTCGGGATCGCGCGCGTCCTTTCCGACGAACCACAGCGCGCCCCACGGATACGGCGCGATGCGCTTGCTGGTCCCGGTATCGTCGCGAAGCTGCGACCTCGCGCCGTCGGCCACGACGACGAGCTCGTGCGGCCCATGCCGCTGGCGATTCACGTCGATGAACCAGCTCGCGCGCGGCGCTCCGCCGTGCTCGGTGCGTTCGAGATCGACGATCTCGACCCCGTTCCGGACCGTGATGTCCTCACGAGCGACCGCGGCGAGCAGCGCCTCGAACAGCACGCCGCGATGCAGCCCGACGCCGAAGAGGTCGTCGCCGACGGTCCCGTACGAGAGATCGACGAGCCGCTTCCGCGTGACGGATTCGCACAGCAAGCGATCGATGTGCGCGCCGCGCGACACGATGTACGGATAGAGCTCGAGCCTGCACAGGACGTGCAGACCCGTCGGCTGGATCGTGATCCCGGCGCCGACGGGCCGGGGCTCGGACACGCGTTCGTACAGCGTGACGCGGTGCCCCGCCCTCGCGAGAAAGACCGCCGCGGCACTGCCGGCCGTCCCACCGCCGATGATCCCCACATCGAGCGCGCGCATCCGCGCCGATGCTATCTCAGGAAACGACGGCGCCGGCGCTCGGCGCCGTCCTCCGGGCGATCAGGGATGCAGGCTGCTCGGCCTGCGCTTGTGCGCGTTCGCGATGTGATGCCCGCAAGAAGGACACGGCGGCGGCTTGGGCGCGCCGGTCAACGTCACCGCTTCCTGCGCCACCTCGAGCGTGTCCTGATGATCGAGCATGGGCGGCGGCAAATCCGACCGCGGCACCCGCGGCGCGGACATCGCCTCGGCAAACGTCCCCCGCCACGTACAAACCGTACAGCGCACCAACTTATCCATGTTTTCCCCCTGAAAAGCGCAAGCGAGCGACCCCCGCCGCCCCGCTTCGATTCCCCTCATACCGCAACTTTCCACCCGCGCCACCCCGCGCATTGGTCGTCCCGTGTCAGGCCCCTCCAAATAACGGAGTGCGGCCTCGCGTCCCTTCCTCAGGGCGTAAGGCGGCGGTGGCGAGTGGGGATTTCGCGTCCGCGTGGGAGCGGCGAAACATCGGCAGGTGGGAAGACGCCAGCAGGGATGCCGCCAGGGGCCCCACGAAGTGGGGAGCGGCATCCCGGGATCAGGCCAGCAGGTCGCGAGACAGCGTACCGCGGACGCGAAGTCCCCACTCGCCGCCGCCGCCGAAAGCTCGAAAAAACTACGCGATCCGCTCGAAGAGCCCCGCTGCGCCCATGCCGCCGCCGATACACATCGACACGATCCCGTACTTCCCGCCGCGCCGACCGAGCTCGTACAGGATCTGCGACGTGAGCTTCGCCCCGGTGCATCCGAGCGGATGCCCGAGCGCGATCGCGCCGCCGTTCACGTTCAACCTCTCGGGCGGGATCCCGAGCTCGCGCGTGCAGTAGAACGCCTGGCTCGCGAACGCCTCGTTGACCTCGAAGAGATCGATGTCCGAGATCTTCAGCCCGGTCTTCGCGAGCAGCTTCCGGATCGCCGGCAAGGGGCCGATGCCCATGATCGCGGGATCGACACCCACGGTCACGTACGCGCGCAGGTACCCGAGCCCCTTGAGGCCGAGGGCCTTCGCTTTCTCACCGCTCATCACGAGCGCAGCCGCCGCGCCGTCGGACAGCGGCGAGCTGTTGCCGGCGGTGACCGAGCCCTTCGTCGAGAACGCCGGCTTCAACGACGCGAGGCCTTCGGCCGTCGTGTCGGGGCGCGGGAGCTCGTCGACCTTGAACTCGAACGTCTTCTTCTCGTTTCCGACGAAGCGGATCGCGTTGACGCTCACGATCTCCTTCTCGAAGACCTTCTTCTCGATCGCGGCCGATGCCTTCTTCTGGCTGTCGAGCGCGAACGTGTCCTGCTGCTCGCGCGTGATGCCGAACTTCGCGGCGACGTTCTCGGCGGTGATGCCCATCGGAGTGTAGACCGCGGCCATCTTCTCCATCGCTTCGGGCGACACGCTGAGCTTGTTGCCGGTCATCGGCACCATGCTCATCGACTCGAGACCGCCGGCGACGGCGATGTCGATCGACCCGATCGCGATCTGGCCTGCGGCGGTCGCGATGGCCTGGAGGCCGCTCGA
>JAQBQJ010000253.1 GCA_028287065.1 Labilithrix sp.
GATGGTCAACGCGCTCCCGGCCAAGGGCTCGACGCCGGTCGTGCTCTCGTTCGTCTCGCAGCCTCCGTCGGCCGCAGCCGCGGGCGGCTCGGCCCTGATGACCCTGAAGCTCCCGCGCCCGGCGATCGAAGACATCGTGAAGCTGGCGATGTCTCGCTAGGACCCGAGCGAACCCGAGAGCCGAGAAGTCTGAGAAAAGCGCGAAAGCGCCGAGATTTATTTTGTTCGAGACACGCGATTGCATTGCGCACGTCTCGATCAAATAACCTTCGCGCTTTTGCGCTTTTCTCAGACTTCTGGGGGGGACCACGCGTCGCGTCTCGGCACTCTGCTGCAAATTTCGCATTGCGGTCGCGTGTGGGTAGATGTGGGTCAGTGCCGAGGACTCCTCTACTAGTACTGCTGGCTGCCGGCCTGGGCTGTTTGGCTGGGGATGCCCAGGCGCGCGGTTGGGAGGAGGTTCACCAGACCTCCGATGACGTGCGCATCTCCGTCGGCGCCGACGGGATGGCCGTCGTCCAGCACCACCTCCGCTACCGGATCGTCGCCGGCCACTTCAAGACGCTCGATTTCACCGGTGTCGAGCCGACCGCCGAGCTCGTCGCCGACACGACCCTCCTTCCCGAGAAGGGCGGCGAGGTCGTCGCGCACGTCGCCCCCAACCCGAAGACGCCCGGCGCGGTGAAGATCGCGCTCGACGATCCGCGCGGCCTCGGACGCGGCGTCTACGTCGTCGACGTGAAATATCGCCTCGATCTCGTCGCGACCAAGATGCTCGTGCGCGACGGCGCGATGTGGCGCCTCGCATGGACCGCGCCCCCTTCGCCCGAAGGTCACGACGGAGCACGCGTCGTCTTCGAGCTTCCCTCCGCGCCGACCGAGCCGCGCCTCGCGTCGCCGGAGCAGGCCGCGACCACGCTCGCGACGCTCCGCCGCGAGCCCGACAAGGACGAGCTCGAGCTCGTTCGCGCCCACATCCCTCGCGGCGATTCGGTGACGTGGTCCGCGCGCGTCGATCCGAAGGCGTTCCCGCGCGTGGTGTCTCCCGAGCTCCGGCCGCCGGTCGCTTCGGTAACCGCTTCGATAGCGGTCCCGAACCACGTACCGCTCGTCCTCGTCGCGTGCGGTCTCGCGCTCCTCGCGGGCGCGCTCGCGATCGCGCTCGGCGCGAAGCAGGGGTTCGTCGCGCGTGCGTGCGAGGGATCGTTCGTGCGTGCCCGTCCGCTGCTGCCGCTGCGCTGGGGCCTCGGTCCGTTCGCCTACGGCGCCGCGGGTGCAGGCGCGCTCGCCGAGCTGCTCTGGGGGACGCCTGCCTACGGCGCGGCGCTCGTCGTGATCGCGATGACGCTCGGCGCACATCGATCGCCCGCCGCGATCGTGCGGCCGCGTGGCCCCGGTCGATGGCGGCCGATCGCCGACGAAGCCGTGCTCGTCGCACGACCGCGCGCGGCAAGGCCCGGCGATGCGCTCGACATCGGGACGCGTGCCGGCAAGCTCACGGCGCTCGCCCTCGTCGTCGTGCTCGGCGTCGCGGCGTTCGTCCTGCGCACGCGCGTGGCCGGCGCCGCGATCGCGATCCCGCTCGTCGCCGCGACGCTCGTCCCGCTCTTCGCGACCGGTACTCGCGCGCAGCTCCCGCGGTCGCCCGCCGAGCTCGCGGCGCGCGTGCTCGCACCGGCACGCGACGCGCTCGGTCGTCTCGTCGATCTCGCGCACGTCGACGTCCGATGCCTCGCGCGGTTCCGTGACGGCACATCCGAGTTCGACGAGGTGCGCCTCGCATGCTCTCCGGCCGATCGCATCCCGGGGCTGCGCACCATCGAGCTCGCGCTGGCGACGCTCGAGCCAGGCGCGCCGGCGGCGCTCCCCGAGATCCTCGTGCGCTTCGAGGACGCCTCCGAGGCGGCATCGAAGATCGCGCAGCTCGCGCCCGGCGTCCGCGTGGTCACCGGTCGTGGACCGGAGGAGAAGGTCCTTCGCCTATCTCCGCGCGTGCCCACGCCGTCGGGTGCTGCGCGCCTGCTCGCGCGCCTCGCCGCCGATCTCGAAGGCCGCCGCGCGAGCGATCGCGCATCGGCTGCGCCGAAGCCGGCGTCCGTGTCGCGCGGGTTCGTCGGCGCCGATCGCCGCGCGCCGAGATCTCCGCGTCCGCTCGCCTTCAGTGGTGCAACCGCGTCCACGTGATCGCGCCCGCGACGGCGAGCCCGCCGGCGATCGCGACGAAGATGCCGAGGGTCAGCATCTTCTTGCTGCGCCTTCGAAGAGGCGCTCGCCCGTGCCGCCGGCGGCAATCTCGTCGAACACGGCGTAACGACCGACGACGCGCCCGGACGGTTCGGGGGCGCCCATGATGATTCCCGATATTTTACGGGACGATACGCTGACATCGGAAGACAAACCACGACCGCGAGCGTGGTTACGTGGCCGCCGCGACACGTGGTACAAGGGCGCCTCGGCAATGCCGCTGGATCCCTCCCAAGATACGTCATCGGATCGCCCCGATTCCCGCTCGTCTGCCGTGGTCGCGGCGCTCTCGGTCTACGTGGAACCGCTCGTGGAAGACGCGCGTGTCGCAGTCGTCGGCGACGGTGAGCTCGGCCTGCACGAGCGTCTGCTCGAGCTCGGCGCCCGGACGGTCCACCTCTACGACCCGGATCCCGAGCGCGTGGCGCGCATGGAGGACGAGGTCCCGCGCAGTGTGTCCGTCCGCATGCTCCGCGACGAGTTCGACGTCCGCGACGGCGCGTTCGACCTCGTCGTGATCCCGGACGTCGGCATCCTCCCCGATCCGCAGGCTTCGATCGTCCGCCTCCGTCGCGTCGTCGATGCGCGCGGTGCGGTCGTGGCGATGGGGCGCGCGCGTACGTCGCAGGCGGACGAGAGCATGTTCCCCGAGCTCGCGCCGGCCGTCGTCGAATATGCCGAGCTGTACGATCTGTTCGCGCTCCAGTTCGAGAGCGTGACGATGACCGGCGTGCTGCCGTTCGCAGGCGTCGTCTTCGCGGAGCTGGGCGTCGGTGACGACCTCGCCGTCAGTGTCGACACGCGGCTCGTCGAGCCCGAGCCGCCGGGCGTCTTCGTCGTCGTCGCCGGGCGCGAGGCCTCGTCGCTCGAGCCGTACTCGATCGTCCAGGTCGACCGGCCCTACGAGAGCGAGACGGCCGACACCCTCGCCATCGAGCTCCCGGCGCTCGCGCCGTCCGCGGACGAAGAGCCCGAGGTCGACTCGCGCGAGCACGAGGTCGCGACGGCATTCGCCGAGATGCAGCTCCGCGCCGAGCTGCTCGCCGCACAGCTCGACGAGCACCGCACGCGTCTCGCCGCCGTCGAGGGCGAGCGAGCGGTCCGCGCCGACCACGCAGCGCGCGCCGAGCAGATCGCCCTCGAGCGCGATGTGGCGCTCACGCGAGCGACCGAGCTCGAAGGCATCCTCGGCACGGCGCAGCAGGCGCTCGCGATCCTCGAGCGTCGCCTCGTCGCCGCCGAAGAGGGAATGCTCGAGCGCGACGATCAGATCGCCGCTCTCAACGCGGAGCTCGATGCGCGCGCGAACGTCGGCGAGGAGCTGACGACCGAGCACGTCGATCCCGCGGTGCTCGCCGAGATCCTCGTGCGTGCGGAGCGCGCCGAGGCGTCGCTCGCATTGCACGTCGCCGATCTCGCGCAGCTCAGCGAGGCGCACGCCGCCGAGACGGAGAGCCTCGAGGACCAGCTGCGCGATCGCGCGCGCGTCATCGCCGCGATGGACAAGGAGCTCGCACGTCGCGAGCAGCTCGTTCGCGAGCTCGTTGTCTCGCTCGAGGAGGCCCGCGACGGCGCCGCGACGGCGGGCGGCGGAGGCCACGTCTTCGAGTCGGCGCCGATGGTCCCGGGCGTCGCTCCCGAGGAGGTCGCGCGGCTTCGTCGCAAGCTCGACGATCTCGCGCTCGAAGTGGCCCGCCGCGAAGGCGAGCTCGTCGCGCAGGCATGGCGGATCAGCGAGCTCGAAAACGAGAAGGCCCGCCTCGTCGCGGCCGCGAAGAAGGCTGCACCGCCGCCTCCGCCCGGCGCGCCCGCACGCCCGGCGCGTGCGTCGGCCGACGACGCCGACGTCGCGCGCATGCGTGACGAGCTCGACGCATTGCGACAGGCACTGACGCAGGAGCATGCCGCCCGGATCGCCGCCGAATCGGGCGAGGAGCTCTCACGCGCGCGGGCGGAGCTCGCGCGACAAGCCGCGCTCCTCGAGCAGATCAAGGGGCGCGGGACGCATCCGGAAGGTTAGGATTCGAGACGACCGAGCACGATCGAGCGCGAACGCTCGCGTATCGAGCTGAGCCGTAAGGCGTTGACACGGAATATCCACGTCTTACCTTGCCGCGGCAGGTCACGGCGTAGCGCGGGGATCAGGGTTGTATGTCGGAAAAACGCGATTACTACGAGGTCCTGAGCGTCGAGCGGGGAGCCACCGCCGACGACATCCGCAAGGCGTACAAGCGCGAAGCTCTGAAGCACCACCCCGACCGCAACCCGGGTGACGCGGCTGCGGAGGCGAAGTTCAAGGCCTGCAACGAGGCCTACCAGGTCCTCTCCGACGACGAGAAGCGGCGTATTTACGATCAGTTCGGTCACGCCGGTCTCGAAGGCGGCGGCTTCCAGGGGGCGTCGGACGTCTTCGCGCACATGCAGGACCTCTTCGCGGAGATGTTCTCCGGCGGAGGCTTCGGAGGGTTCGGCGGCGGCGGCGGCCAGAGACGGCAAGCGCGCGGCGGCGACCTCCGGATGCAGGCTCGGCTGACGCTGCGCGAAGCTGCCTTCGGCGTGAAGCGCGAGGTGACGGTGCATGCCCCGGTTCGCTGCGACGACTGCAGCGGCACCGGCGCGAAGGCGGGGACGAAGCCCGAGACGTGTGGCCACTGCCGCGGAAGCGGCCATGTCTCGAACGCGCGCGGGTTCGTCATGTTCACGACGCCGTGCCCGAAGTGCCAGGGTCAGGGCGTCGTCATCAAGCACCACTGCAAGACATGCGAAGGACGCGGCGCGGTCGAGAAATCCCGCAAGGTCGTCGTTGCGTTTCCGGCAGGCATCGATGCCGGCCAGCGGCTGCGCGTCCCCGGTCAGGGCATGCCCGGACCGATGGGCGCTCCGGCCGGCGATCTCTACGTCGAGATCGACGTCGAGGAGGACACGCGGTTCGAGCGCGACGGCGCCGACCTCGTGACCCGCTTCCACGTATCGTTCGCGGACGCGGCGCTCGGCGCCGAGGTGCGCGTCCCCGCGCTCGGCGAGGCCGACACGGAAGAGGCGCAGCCCACCGTGGCGCTGAAGATCCCGGCGGGCACGCAGTCCGGCTCGGTCTTCACGATGAAGAACCAGGGCATCCCTCGGCTCGACGGCCGCGGTCGCGGCTCGCTCATCGGCGTCGTCCAGGTCGACGTGCCGACGTCGCTCAGCGACCGCGCGAAGAAGCTCATCCAGGAGCTCCACGACGAGCTCCAGCCTGCTGCGCCGGCCGAGTCGGGCGACGTCGAGACCGACGGCACGGCTGGATCGCAGCGTGCGCGCGTGGCCGCGGCAAAGTAGACGTGAGCTCGTCGCTCGACGCATTGAAGGCGAAGCTCGCGGCGACGCCCGCATTGCGTGCCACCGGCCGCGTCCTCGGCGTCACCGGTTTGAGCCTTCGCTTCAGCATGCCGGGCGTGCGCATCGGCGACGTCGTGAACGTGAAGCGACGCGGCGAGCCGCTCGCCTGCGAGGTCGTGGGCTTCGACGGAGGCGAGGCGGTCGGGATGCCGCTCGGTGCGCTCGCCGGTGTCGGCCCCGACGACGAGGTCGAGGCGACGGGCGGTGGTTTCCTCGTTCGCGCGTCCGATGCGCTGCTCGGTCGCGTCGTCGACGGCCTCGGTCGTCCGCTCGACGGTCGCGGACCGATCGAAGGCGGCGCGTTCGTGCCCGTCGATCGCGATCCCGAAGCCGCGCTCGCGAGGCGGCCGGTGAGCCGGCCGCTCGCCACCGGCGTACGCGTCCTCGATGGTCTGCTCACGCTCGGCGAGGGCCAACGCATCGGTCTTTTCGCGGGATCGGGCGTCGGCAAGAGCACGCTGCTCGGCGCGATCGCACGCGGTACCGAGGCCGACGTCGTCGTCGTTGCGCTCGTCGGCGAGCGCGGTCGCGAGGTCGGCGAGTTCCTCGAGCACGCGCTCGGCGCTGCGGGGCTCGCGCGCAGCGTCGTGGTCGTCGCGACGAGCGACGTCGCCGCGCTCGAACGTCTCCGCGCTGCGCAGGTCGCGACCGCATATGCCGAGCACTTCCGCGATCAGGGCAAGAGCGTGATGCTCCTCGTCGATTCCGTCACGCGCTTCGCACGTGCGCAGCGCGAGGTCGGGCTCGCCGCAGGAGAGCCGCCCGCGCGCCGCGGCTATCCCCCGAGCGTGTTCGCGATGCTCCCGCGCCTTCTCGAGCGGTCGGGGCAGGGCTCGCGCGGCTCGATCACGGCCATCTACACCGTGCTGGTCGAAGGCGGCGACATGGACGAGCCGATCGCCGACGAGGTACGCGGCATCCTCGACGGCCACGTCGTGCTCGACCGCACCATCGCCGCGCGCGGACGTTACCCGGCCGTCGATCCCACGATCTCGCTGTCGCGCGTGATGGACGCCGTCGTCGCGCCGCAGCATCGCGACGCCGCGCGCAAGCTGCGTGCGCTGGTCGCGCATTACGAGGCGAAGCGCGATCTCGTCATGCTCGGCGCCTACGCGAAGGGCACCGATCGGCAGCTCGACGAAGCGCTCGCACGCATGCCGAAGATCGAACAGTTCCTCGCGCAGTCCCCGAACGATCGCGTGGCGCTCGACGACACCGTCGCGCTGCTCATGCAAGTCGTGAGCTGACGTCACCGGAAGGTGAGCGGCGGAGTCATCGCTCGCTTTTCGCGCCCTCTGCTTCCAGCAGTGACCTCGCGCGCGCGTCCGGCTATATCGCTGGCGCGATGACGGTCCTCCAGGTCGCCGACCTGCGCTTCGGCTATGCCGGCGACACGCTGTTCGAGGGCGTGACCTTCAGCCTGGCCATCGGCGACCACGCCGCGCTGGTCGCGCCGAACGGCGCGGGGAAATCCACGCTGCTACGGCTCCTCGCGAAGGAGATCGAGCCCGACGGCGGCACCGTCGTGGTCAAGAAGGACATCTCCGTCGGGTACTACCGGCAGTCGCACGAGCTCGTCGCGAAGGGGGACGTGCTGTCCGCGTTCCTGTCGGGCTTCGGGGACATCGTCGAGCTCCGCGAGCAGCTCGTGAAGGCGCAGCACGATGCAGCGAGCGGCGACGAGCAAGCGCTCGCGCATCTCGCCCACGTGACGGACCGCTATCACGTCGCGCGCGGCGACGACCTCGAGCACCGCGTCGCGGCGATCGCGGCGAAGCTCGGCTTCTCCACCGCGGATCTCGCGCGTCCTGTCGCTTCACTCTCGGGAGGCGAGCGAGGCCGGCTCCATCTCGGCGTGATCCTGGCGCAGGAGCCGGATCTCCTGATGCTCGACGAGCCCACGAACCACCTCGATCTCGACACGATCAGCTGGCTCGAAGGATGGCTGCGCGGCTATCGCGGTGCGGTCCTCGTCGTGTCGCACGATCGCGCGTTCCTCGATGCCGTCTCGTCGCAGACCCTCGAGCTCGGCACGCGTGGGCTGCGCGTGTATCCGCTGCGCTACAGCGAATATGCGATCGCGCGGCAAGGCGACCTCGAACGCGAGCGTGCGCTGATGGAGCGACAGCAGGCGTTCATCGACAAGACCGAGGACTTCATCCGCAAGAACATCGCGGGTCAGAAGACGAAGCAGGCGCAGAGCCGCCGCAAGATGCTCGACAAGCTCGATCGCGTCGCCGGTCCCGAGGACGTGTGGGCCGTCGCCGAGCGTGTGAGCTTCCGCTTCGCGCAGGCCGCGCGCTCCGGTGACATCGTGCTCGACGCGAAGGAGCTCGCTGCGCAGCGCGGCGGACGCGTGCTGTTCGAGGGCGTCGATCTGCTCGTGCGCCGCGGCGAGCGGATCGGGATCGTCGGTCCGAACGGCGCCGGCAAGTCGACGCTGCTCAAGCTCCTCGCCGGAAAGGGCGACCGCGAGCTCGACACCGGCAACGTGCGGCGCGGCACGAACCTCCAGGAGGGCTACTTCGATCAGCACCTCGGCGCGGTGAACCCGTCGAACACGGCGGTGGCCGAGGTGCGGACCATCCGCGGCGACTTCACGGTCGAAGCGGCGCGCCAGTACCTCGCGCGTTTTCGGTTCTGGGGCGATGATCCGCTGCGTGTCGTCGCGGGCTTCTCGGGCGGCGAGCGGTCGCGGCTCGCGCTCGCGAAGCTGCTGCTCGAGCCGCGGAACCTCCTCTTCCTGGACGAGCCCACGAACCATCTCGACATCCCGGCCGCGGAGATCCTCGAGGAGGCGCTCGTCGGCTTCGAAGGCACCGTGCTCCTGGTCTCGCACGATCGGCGCTTCCTCGAGACGGTCACGACGCGGATCGTGAGCGTGCGTGACGGGGTCGTCGAGGTGTATCCCGGCGGCTTCTCGGACTTCGCGTCGGCGCATGCGCCGAAGAGCGAAGCACCGAAGAGGGATCGCAAGGCCGAGGCGCGTGAGGCGAAGAAGAGCGACGTGCCGCCGCCGCTGTCGGAGCAAGCGAAGAAGAAGCAGCACGAGGCCCAGAAGCAGGCGTCGCGCGATCGCGAGAAGAGAGAACGTCGATTCAAGGAGCTCGAGGACCTGATCGCCGCGGGCGAGAAGCAGCTCGGGGAGATGCGCGGCAAGCTGCGCGAAGATCCGGCGGGCGACTGGGCGAAGCTCGCGAAGATGGCGGCCGAGGAGCAGGCACTCTCGAGGCGCGTCGACGCGCTGATGACGGAGTGGACGCGGCTCGGCGAAGAGCTGTCCGGCTGAGCTTGTATGACGCGGCCGGACACTGCATTCTCGGGCGTGGTGCGTTCCTCTCGGCTGCGCTCGTTGACGTTCGTGCTGGCGCTGTTCGCGGCGTCTGCGGCGGGCGTGCTGGCGAGCGGCTGCAAGCGCAAGAGCGACATCACGAACGACGCGACACCGGAGCCGCCGGTCGTGCGAGACACGACCGAGGGGCTGCAGCTGACGTGGATCGACGAGAAGGGCGAGTTCCACATCGAGCAGCGCGTCGCGGACGTTCCGGCGGCATCACGAGACGTGGTGCGCGTGCGTGTCCTCGACCCGGCGACCGAGGTCCCGATGGGTGACCGCGTCTTCATCGCGGACCTTCGTGCGTCGGGAAGCGACGGCATCTATGTCGTGCGCGCCGTCCCGCGCGCCGAGTTCGAGGACGTGGCGGTCGCGCGACGCGCGAAGAGCGGCGCGGCGGTCCTCGCGCCGAAGGCGGCGGCGAGCGTCGCGGCGAGCGCAGTGGCGGGCGCGGGCGGAGGTGCCGCCGACGAAGCGGCCCGACCCGCGGTGATCATCTACGGCGCGTCGTGGTGTGGCCCGTGCCATCAAGCGGCCGCGTATCTGAAGAAGAAGGGCGTCGTGTTCGTCGAGCACGACATCGAGCAAGACAGCTCGAAAGCCCGCGAGATGCAGACGAAGCTGGCGAAAGCGGGAATGCGCGGCGGCTCGATTCCGGTGCTGGACGTCCGGGGGAAGATCCTGGTCGGGTTCGATGCGAGGGCGGTGGATCAGGCGCTGGGGGTTGGGCTGT
>JAQBQJ010000267.1 GCA_028287065.1 Labilithrix sp.
GGGCGCGAGAGCGAGAGCGAGAGCGAGAGCGAGAGCGAGAGCGAGAGCGCCGGGCACGGGCACGGGCACGGGCACGTGTACGGGCGAGATGGGCGGGCGCGCGGGCGAGGGCGCCAGGGCGGCGCGAGCGACGCGCCGCGGCAGAACGCAGACTTCATTCGCCCGGATTCTTCCAATCGCCCTTGCGCCGAGCTCGACCGTGATTACAATCGCTCTATTCAAGATGGCCCGCGAAGTGGAAACGATCTGGGGGCTCGCGCCCGCGTTGAGGCGACGGAAGAAGGCGACTGCGTCCGCTCGCGGCGGTGCGCTTCCACCGAAGCGCCCCGCGAAGAAGCGTCGTCGCAAGCGCCCCGCCGGCGCCCCTGCGCAGCTCTCCCTCGCCGAAGCCCGGACCTGGGGTGGACGGCGCGCTGGGGCTGGACGACCGCGGTCGGCGCGGCCGCCGGTGCCGCATCACACGCGGCCCGTGCATCATTACTACAACCCCGTGCACGTCACGCTGCGGCGCGCGAAGGGTCTTCCTAGCTTTCGCACCGAGCGCATGAAGCGCGAGGTGCTCCGCGCCATCGCCGACACGGCGCGCGTGCGCGGCGACAGCTTTCGCGTGGTCCACTATTCGATCCAGGCCGACCATCTGCACGTGATCCTCGAGGCCGACGACCAGCGCGACCTCTCCAACGGCATGCGCAGCTTCGCGATCCGTATCGCGCTGCGCATCAACCGCGCGCTCGGGCGGGTGCGAGGTCGGGTGTGGGGCGACCGTCATCATCGTCGTGATCTCAGCACCCCGAGCGAGGTCCGGAACGCGCTCGTCTATCTCCTCGCGAACCACTTGAAGCACGGCGAGACCGACGTGGGCCTCGTCGACCCGTGCTCCTCAGGCCCTTACTTCGAGGGGTGGATGCATGGCCTCGAACCTCCATCACGCGATCCGTACGTCGGCCGCCGCGCGCTCACGTGGCTGCTCGCGAAAGGCTGGGAGCCGCTCGGCTTCATCCACCGGGGCGAGCTCCCGAAGGCCGCGCGCGCGAGCTAGAAACCCCGACGGCCGCCAACGCGATACGTGCGCACGTCGGCCGGCGCTTCGGGCGCAGCGCGCACGGTCCGCTCGACACCACGACGGAGGCGGCATGTCGGCGGCGCGGATTCACCACCCGTTCTGCACGATCGGGACGCCCGGGTTCGGCGCCGGCGCTGCGCAGCCGTTCACGCGTAGGGTCGACAGCTCGAAGGACCAGTGCCGGTCTTTCCAACGCTCGTGGTCTTCCATCGACGTGGGGGCCCCCCAGCCTGCATCACGCCACACGAACAGGTTCGGGCCGACCGCGATTTGTTCGTCGCGCCACCGCATGCACATCTCACCGGCATCCACGAGGAACTGCACGCGCGCGATCCGGCCCGCGCGCGCCACGAGGAGGAAGTAATGCGTCGACTGCCCCTCGTGCATGTCGCGGCAGTCCTCGAGCTTCTCGACGACCTTCGCGGCCCAGTCCACGCGAGCGACGTAGAACGCATCGCCGCTCGCGTCGTCGTCCCCCGCAGGAAGCATCATCGCGACCCGACACGTCGATGCCGCGCCACAGAGAGTCGCTCGCGCGCCGTCGATCGTCGGTCGCTCTCCGAGCCGCGGCTTCAGCGGCGCACGCGATGCCTGGCCGTATAGCTCGTGCATCTGCTGCAACCGCCCGCCGTCGCACGCGTCCGCTTCCGGCGCCGCGTTCGCCGTCGCGCTCGCCGCCCCCGCATCTGCCCTCGCCTCGAAACAACTCGGCGCCGCGATCCGCGCCGCCGGCTTCCCGCAGCCGATCAACGCGCAGACCACGAACGCCAACACGACACCCGTGCGCTCGACCATCCACCCCCATCGCGCGACTCCGACGGACTGTGACCCGCCCCCTCACCGCGCCGTCAGCACCTCGCACCCCTCCCGCGTCACCACGATCGTGTGCTCGAACTGCGCCGACCACTTCCGATCCGCCGTCACCACCGTCCACCCGTCGCCGAGCATCTTCACCTCCGGCGACCCGAGGTTGATCATCGGCTCGATCGTCATCGCCATGCCCGACCTCAGCCGCAGCCCCGAGCCCCGCGTCCCCGTATGCGGCACATGCGGCTCGCAATGCATCTCCCGGCCGATCCCATGGCCGCCATACTCCCGCACGACCGAGCACCCCTCGTGGCGCGCCAGCTCCTCGATCGCCGCCCCGACATCACCGAGCCGCACGCCCTCCCGCACCACCGCGATTCCCGCATCACGACACCGCCGCGCGACGTCGACCACGTGCGCCGCCTCGCGCGACGCCGCTTCCACGCCGCCGACCACGAACGTCGCCGACGTATCGCCGTGATACCCGCCGAGCAACGTCGTCACGTCGACGTTCACGATGTCCCCGTCCGCGAGCACGTCACGCGCGCTCGGGATCCCATGGCACACCACCTCGTTCCGGCTCGTGCACACAGCCGCCGGGAACCCGTGGTACCCGAGCTGGCTCGGGCGACCGCCGCGCTTGGCCGTGTCCTCCCTCACCCACGCGTCGATCTGCGCCGTCGACACGCCCCGCGCCACACGCGAGCCGACCAGCGCCAGCGTTTCGGCCGCCGCGCGCGATGCCGCACGCAATCGCGCCAGCGCGCGCGCATCATGGATCTCGATCGCCACGTCACGAGCATCCGCGCGGGCGCGTCGCGGATCCAATACCGTTTCGATCTGACCGGGCCGCGGCGCTTGCGCATCCCCTCCGCTTCCTGTCACGCTTCCCTGCGATGAGCCTCGCCCAGATCCGCTACTTCGTCGCCGTCGCCGAGGAGGGCCACGTCGGTCGCGCCGCTCGCAAGCTCCATATCGCGCAGCCGCCCGTCAGCCGCCACATCCGCAGCCTCGAGGACGAGCTCGGCTCGGCCCTCTTCGCCCGCACGCCGCGAGGCATGAAGCTCCTACCCGCCGGTGAGGTCTTCCTCGATCACGCGAGGAAGATCCTCGCTGCCGTAGAGCAAGCCACTCGCGCGCTGCGGCACACGTGATGCAGTGCTTCGAGCCGGAGGCTTCGACTCATGGCTCATGCATACTCGCTTGGCTCGGATCAGCGCTCTCGACGGCTCACGCACCCGGTGCATTACATCGCAGCGCTGCTGCTTGCCGCGCTCGTGCTCATCGTGTCGCTCACCGTCCGCGACCACCGGCCGCCGCCGCAGCCCGAGTATGACCGCACGCCGATGACCACGCCCCCGCCGCGCTAAACGCTGATCGCGCCCTTCCGGAAATCGCTCTTCGCGATCTTCACGTTCACGCATGCCGGCTTCCCGCATGCGAACGCCTCGTCGAGCGCAGGGCCGATCTCCTCGGCCTTCTCGACCCACCACCCGCGCCCGCCGCACGCCTCGACCACCTTCTCGTAGCGCGTGTAGTCGAGCGCCGTCGCGACCGCGCGCTCCGCGCCGTAGATGTCGACCTGGCCGCGCCGGATCTGCGTCCACCCCGCGTCGTTGCCGATCACCGCGATGACCGGGATGTTCTGGCGCGCCATCGCCTCGAACTCCATGGCGTGCAAACCGAAGCTGCCGTCGCCGTACACGAGCACCACGTTCGCATCGGGACGCGCGAGCTTCGCCGCCATCGCATAGCCTGGTCCGACGCCGAGCGTGCCGAGCGGTCCCGGATCCATCCACATCTGCGGCCACTCCATCTTCAGGACGTAGGCGGCCGTCGCGACGAAGTCGCCGCCGTCGCCGATGACGATGTCGTTCGCCTTCAATCGCTTGCCGAGCTCCGCGCAGACACGCAGCGGATTGGGCGGCGAGTCGTTCGACTCGATCTCCGCCTGCATCTTCGCGCGGCGCTTCGTCTCGTCGGCGCGAACCTGCTCGACCCACTCGCCGAAGTCGAGCTTCGAGCCGATCTCCTTCGCGAGCTGCTCGAGGAAGATCCCCGAGTCCGCCTGGAGCCCGACGTCGATGCGCCGGTTCCGCCCGAGCTCGGCGCCGTCGAGATCGATCTGCACGATCTTCACGCCCTCGCTCCACGTCGGCGACCGGCCGTAGTCGACGCGGAAGTCGAACGGGGTCCCGAGCACGAAGACCACGTCCGCCTGCCCGAGCGCGAACCGGCGCGAGCGGCTGAACAAGAGAGGATGCGCCGAAGGCAGCGCGCCGCGCGCCATGCCGTTGACGTAGACGGGCGCCCCGAAGCGCTCGAGCGCCGCCGCGACACGCTCGCGCGCCGGCGACCACCTCACCTGCGTTCCGACGAGGAAACACGGGCGCTTCGCGTTCTTCAGCAGCTCCGCGGCGATCGCCACGTTCTTGGGATCGCCGCCAGGACGCGGCGGCTCCGCGAACGGACGCGTGGCCGGGAGGTCGGCGTCGTCGTGCATGTTCATCAGCAGATCGAGCGGCATCTCGAGGAACACCGGCCCCGGAACGCCCGCCTGCGCGACACGGAACGCCGCGTCGATGTACTCGGGGATGCGGCGCGTCTCGGGGACCTGCACGCTCCACTTCGTGATCGGACGCATCAGCGTGACGTGGTCCATGTCCTGCAGCGAGCCCATGTCGCAGAGCAGCTTCGGACCCGCGCCGCCGATGCACACGAGCGGGATCCCCGCGCGCTGCGCATTCGCGACCGCGGTCACGACGTCGGTCACGCCCGGTCCGGCGGTCACCGCGCATACGCCCGGTCGACCCGTCACGCGCGCATAACCGTCGGCGGCATGTCCTGCGGTCTGCTCGTGACGCACGTCGACGACCCGGATGTCTTCGTCGAGACACCCGTCGTAGATCGCCTGGATGTGACCACCGCAGAGCGTGAAGAGGTGCGTCGTTCCGTGACGCTTCAGGGACTGCGCGACCAGACGACCACCGTGGACGAACGCCATTGCATGCTCCTCGCGAAGAGAGGGTACGGTAGACGCTCGATGCCCAGGAAACCAGCCTCGTCGAACGCCGAGGGCGCTCCGTCGGACCTCGTCTACGCCGCGACCGATGCGTCGCGTCGCGGCAGCTCCGCGGTGGCCATGTTCCAGCTCTTCTCCGTTCCGTTGCTCGTCGGGCTCGTCCTCTCGCAGATCAGCACCCCCACGGTCGCCCTCGTCGGGATGATCGCCGCAGCCGCCGGCGGAGTCTGGTGGTGGCGACGCGCGCCGCACGCCGGCGGCGTCGTCCTGCGCGTCGAAGGCGGAGATCTCGTCGTCCTCTCCGCGAACGAGAAGCACGAGAAGGAGCGTATCGCGCTCGCCGACCTCGACGTCGTGCTCGACACCAAGGTCATCCAGCGCGTGCAGGAAGGAGGCAGCGCCATTCCCGCGATGCGCTTCATCGACGCGACGGTCGGTCCCGAGCTCGACACGCAGCGCATCGTCGTGGTCGGCCGCGGCAAGCACACGAAACGCTTTCCGCTGACGGACGCGTACGTCGCTCACATGGACTCGGTCGAGTGGTTCGGGAAGATCCGCGTCTTCCTCCGCAAGAACGGCTGGACGCCCGGCGACGAGCGCGCGCCGGAGAGCGTCCCCGAGAGCGAGTGACCGTCAGTCCCTGCGCCGGCCGAAGAGCCGCAACAGGAACAGGAACATGTTCACGAAGTCGAGGTAGAGCATCAGCGCGCCGACGAGCGGCATGTTGGCGTTCGCCTCGCCGCTCGCGAAGATCTGCTTCAACTTCTGCGTGTCCCACGCCGTGAGCGCTCCGAACAGGAGCACGCCCACGATGCTGAGGAGCCACTGCAGACCCGAGCTCCGCAGGAACAGGTTCACGACCGACGCGAGGATCAGCCCGATCAGCGCGAAGATCGCGAATCGCCCGATCGCGCTGAGGTCCGCCTTCGTGAAGTACCCGACGGCCGAGAGCCCGGCGAAGGCCCCGGCGGTCACGAAGAACACGCCGGCGATCGACGACGCCGTGTAGACGAGGAACAGCACCGAGAACGTGACGCCGGTGAGCGCCGCATAGAGGAAGAACATCCCCGCGACCACCGCCGTGCTCGCTCGCCGCGCAGCCGAGTTGAACCCGATGACCAGCCCGAGCTGCGCGATGAGCAGCGCGAAGAACGCCATGCGGTTCCCGAGGATGATCTCGAGGATCGTCCGCGAGCTCGCGACGCCGAGCGCGACGACGCCCGTGACGGCGAGGCCGAGCGTCATCCAACGATAGGTGCCCCAGAGCGCGTCATTGGCCGAAGCGAGCGCGCCCGGACGTGCGATGGAAGGAGGAGACGGCGCGTACTGCATGCGCGACAACGTAAGGACCGCTATCGCGCGCGCAATTTGCCTCAGCCGTAGCTGGCGATCACTTGACGGCGGGAGGCGGGTCGCCCGGCTTCACCGCCGTCCCGCAGCCGAAGATGATGTCGATCTTGCCGCCCGCGGTGTCGTTCTGCAGCGTGGTGCAGACGCTCGGGCACATGATGATCTTCGTCGGCGTCGTGACGTTGTCGTAGTGCCAGCCGTTCGCGTCCTTGCAGTCGGCGCTGTACGCGAGCGTGCTCGTCTTGCCACCGGTCGTGTAGTTCACGTTGACGGCGTTGACGTCGATCGTCTTGCCGTTCGGCGGCGCCGGAAGCGAGTAATCGCAGGTGAGCTGCGCCGTCTTGATCTTGCCGATGGCGGCGCGGAGCTGCGCCGACGTGGTCGCGGCGTTCGTCGTGTCGACCTGGATGTGCGGCGCGGTCCCTCCGCCCGTCGCGATCGTGTCGAGGTTCGCCGCGCCGTTGCCGACGCCGACGACGTACGTCTTGATCGTCGCCGCAACGGTCGCAGCGGCAGCGCCCGTGTTCGCGGCCGACGACTTCGGCGAGCAGTCGTCGTTCGGATCGCCGTCGGTCACGAGCACGATCGCGACCTTCTCTCCGTTCTTGAGCCCGGCCGCGACGCTCTGCGCGTACTGCACGGCGCCTTCGACCGCGGGGCGCGTGGGCGTGTTGCCGGTCGGCTTCGTGGCGTCGAGCACCGTGCCGAATGCCGTGCTCGGCAGGTTCGTCATCGCCACCGACGGGGTGGCATACGTCGCGACGTTGCAGATGTCGTTCGACTGGAAGAACGCGAGCGACGCGTGGATGTTCGCGGAGGCCTTGTCGGCGAAGAAGTCCTTCAGCGCGGCTACGGCGGGGGTCCACTTCGTGCTCAGTGCGGCGTTGCCCATGCTTCCGGAGCGGTCGACCATGAAGACGAGGTAGATCGGCAGCGCATCGACACCGGCGTTCGAGCTCGCGCACGCATCGGTCGCGCTCACCGGCTTGACGTTGCCGACGCCACCGCTCGAATTCGGATCGCCGGGCACGCCGCCGCTGGTTCCGCCGAACGCGACGTCGCCGCTCGTTCCGCTCGTTCCTCCACTCGAACCGCCGGTGCCGTCACCGAACGTCGAGTCGTCGGAGCTACCGCACGCAACGATACCGACGGTGGCAACGACGGCGACCAGGCAACAAGAAATGGAAGTGAGCGAGCGACGTGCCATGAGGGACCTCCGAATCAGTATGTCCGCACAGGAAGATTACCGTCACGGCGTTGTCTCCCGCCCGGTCGATTCGGAGATCGGATGCAGATGAGTGGTCGATACGTGCACCCTGCATGCACGCGCAGGCGCCCTCGGCGCATGTGCGCAACGGTGGCCGCACGTCGCGCCGCCCGGCCGCGGATCAGTGGTTCGAGACCGAAATCCGGCGCGCGACGACGTCGCTGCGGAGCGACTCCACCTTCGCCCGCACGTCGTCGGGGATCCCCGCTGCGTGTGGGCCTTCGTGGACGTAGTCCACACCCGCCTCGGCGAGCCCGAAGACGTTCATGCCGCCGCGGAACGTCCCAGAGACCGTCGCCTTGACGATGTCGAACACGGCGACGTCCGCGCGCTTGATCATGCTCGTGACGACGGTGCCGGGTCGCTCGTCGTGCTGATCGGCATCGACGCCGATCGCCAACACGTGCGCGTCGGCCGCAGCTTCGAACACGCCGTGGCCCGTCGCGCCGGACGCGTGATAGACGACGTCGCTGCCGGCAGCGATCTGCGCGTTGGCGAGCGCCTTGCCCTTCGCGGGATCGCGGAACGCATCGGGCGTGGGACCCGCGTACGCGGCGTGCACCACGCAGGTCGCGCACGCTGCCTTGACGCCCTGCGCGTAGCCAGCCTCGAACTTGCGGATGAGCGGACCGGTCATGCCGCCGACGAAGCCGACGTGGCCGGTCTTCGACATGAGGCCGGCGACCGCGCCGACGAGGAACGAGCCTTCCTCCTCGCGGAACGCGAGCGCCGCGACGTTGTCCGGGATGCCGGTCGGGCCGGGCGCGTAGTCGACGCCGGCGAACCTCGTCTTCGGATAGGCGCGCGCGACCGCGTCGATGTCGCTCGAGAAGATGAACCCGACGCCGATGACGAGGTCGAAGCCGCGCGCCGCGAACAGACGCAGCGCAGCCTCGCGGTCCTCGGTGCTCGCGGGCTCGAGATAGCTCGCCTCGACGTCGAGCTCCTGCTCGGCGCGCGACACGCCATGGTACGCGGCGTCGTTGAAGCTCTTGTCGCCGCGCCCGCCGACGTCGAAGACCAGGCCCACGCGCGCCTTCGGCTTGGTGGCGCGCTTCGGCGGCTCGCTCGAACGGGCAGGCACGAACGTGGCGAGCACCGCCGCGAACGCGAGCGCCGCAGCCCACGCACGCGGCGTCATGCCGGCGGACCGATCGCGGCCGCGGTCACGGCCTTCTTCGCGGCCCACGCCTTGCGCGCGCGCTCGACGCCGCGACCGTCGCCGTTCGCATCGACCTCGACGAAGATCTTCCGCATCAGCGGCAGCTCGGCACGGATGCGCCGCTCCATCTCGTTGATGCACTCCTCGATGTCGTCGGCCTTCATGTCCTTCTCGAAGGCGACCTTCATCGCGAGAATGACGACGTCCGGGCCGACGTGGAACGTGAGGATCTGCGTGACCTTCTCGACGCCCTCGACGCCCTCGGTCAACGCGAGCGCCTGACCCTGCTCCTCGGGATCGGCGCTCGCGCCGACGAGCAGCGTGTGCGTGTTGCGCGCGAGCGCAACGGCGACGACCGCGAGCAGCACGCCGATGAGGATGCTGCCGACCGGATCCCAGAATGCCTGTCCCGTGAGGTGGCTCGCGAGGACCGCGAGGAACGCGATCGCGAGACCGATGATCGCCGTCGTGTCCTCGGCGAGGACGAGCGGGATCGTCGGATCGCGCGCCTCGCGCACGGCCTGGATCCACGGCTTGCCCTTCGCGAGCACCTGGAATTCGCGCCACGCGACGCGGAAGCTCATGGCTTCGAAGAGGAGAGACACGCCGAGCACGCCGTAGCTCCAGTAGCGGGAGCCGTGCTCGCCGTGGCCTGGGTTCACGACGTGCTCGATGCCGTCGTACACGGCGAATGCTCCACCGACCGAGAAGAGCATCAGCGCGACGACGAACGGCCAGAAGTACTTCTCGCCCGAGCGACCGAACGGAAACCGATCGTCGGCGGGACGCATCGCGAGCCGCATGCCCACGAGGAGCAGCCCTTGATTCCCGGTGTCGGCGACGCTGTGCACGGCCTCGGCAAGCGTGGCCGTGGAGCCGGACATGAACGCCGCGCCGAACTTGCACGTGGCGATCGCCAGGTTGCCGGCGAGCGCCGCGATCACGACCTTCCTGGTGTCGGCGGACGCGCTCATCTCAGTTACGCAGGTCGGCACCGGGCGGCATGGTCGCCGGTGCCGGCAC
Source organism: Labilithrix sp. (assembly GCA_028287065.1). Taxonomy (GTDB): domain Bacteria; phylum Myxococcota_A; class Polyangia; order Polyangiales; family Polyangiaceae; genus Labilithrix. Next base: position 9,695 of record JAQBQJ010000267.1, read on the forward strand.
GAGCACGGCCGCGATCTTGATCCGCGCACGCGCGCTTTGCAAGAACTCGAGCTCGGCGGCGCGCATTCGTTCGGTGACGAGCCAGCGTCGGAGATGGATGCGCGCTTCGTCGAATTTCTGCGTGCGATACGGATGCAGCGTCGCGCGGAAGGCCTCGCGCAGCGAGTCCTCGG
>JAQBQJ010000269.1 GCA_028287065.1 Labilithrix sp.
CCGAGATCGTCATGCGGCGCGACATGGTCCCGATGACGCGCATGGCGCGGCACCGCATGGTGCGCGACGAGCGCTGGAAGCTCGTGTACGTGCCCACTCGCAAGGGTGTAAAGTACATGCTCTTCGATACGGCCTTCGACCCGGGAGAGGTCCGCGACGTCGCAGCGTCGAATCCCAGCGAGGTCACGCGTCTCCGCACCGAGCTCTGGTCGTGGATGCTCCGCGATCCGCAGATGGAGCAGAAGGACGGCTTCCTCGTGCCGCGTGCGGGGGCCGGGCCATGAGAGCGCAGGCGCGCAGGCTCGCGGGGCGGATCGCGGTCGTGCTCGTCGCGATCGCGGCGTGCGTCCTGGCGTGGCGATCCGGCGGCGGCGCGGAGGGCGCGGCGATCCCGCCGCGACCCGAGGAGCTCTCGGCGACGAACGACGGCGGCGCTGCTGCTGCTGTCGTCGCGAAGGCGAGCGGTGCGGCCGGCGCCAACGCCGTCGCCGGACCCGCGGGCTACGAGGTCGCGCTGCGCCTCGTCGAGATCGCGAAGGACGCGCGCGTCGACGTCCCGAATGCAGCCATGGGCCAGCGCCTGCTCGGCGCGCACTGGCGCAAGATGCGTCCGGCGTGGTTCGCGCTCGGCGGGCCTGCCTCGCGCCTCGTCACGACCATCGCGCTCCGCACGAGCGCGACCGAGACGCAGTGGTCGATGCCGACCGGAGCAGGGAAGGCGTGGGCGCCCGACGCGAAGATCTGGAACATGAACGAGGGCAGCTTCGATCAGCGTGATGCGCTGGTCGCGCCGACGCCCGCGCTGTTCGCGTTCAAGGTGCCGATCCCGCAGGGCGCGAAGCTCACGTTCGCCGAGGGCACGGTCAACGCGACGCGCGAGGCGACCGCGTTCGTGGTGAGCGTCGTCGATGCGAAGGGCGCGATGCGCGAGGTGTGCCGGCATCGACTCCCGCCTGCGTCGGCGCGGCGCTGGACGAACGCGAGCTGCGGGCTCGAGGCGTATGCGGGGCAGACCGTCGAGCTGCGCCTGTCGACGGAGACGGTCGGCGCGACTCCGGAGGAGAAGAGCGCGGCGGCGCACGAGCGCGAGGTGGCGCGAAGGGCGGAGCTCGACGCGGGCAGTGGGGGCGAAGCGGGTTCGAGCGCGACAACGAGCACGAGCACGACCGGCGGCGCGACGGGGGACGGCGACGGAGGGCCCCCGAAGGAGAGCATGCTCGAGAGCCCCGGGATCGGGGTCGCTCTCTGGGGCTCGCCCACGCTCCTCGCGAAGACCACGCCGCGCATTCCGTACAACGTCGTGTGGATCGTCGTCGATGCGCTCCGCCCCGACGTGATCGCGAGCTTCCACGACGACGCCGACGACGCGGCCAAGCTCGCGGCGCCGAGCCCGCCGCTCGAGGCGCTCCTGCCGAAGGTGCCGGGCATCACGCCCGCGATCGACGCGCTCGCCAAGCGCGGCGTGCGGTTCACGAGCGCGTACTCCGGCGGATCGTGGACGCGGCCCGGCACTCTCGCCATGCTCGCCGGCGCGCGCTCGAGCGAGCTCGGTCTCGACACGCAGCAATGGGTGCTCCACCAGGAAGACACCGCGCGCTTCTACGCATCCGATCCGCCGCTGCTCCCGCTGATCGCGCGGCGTCATGGTGTCTCGACGCACGCGTTCGTGAACAACTACTTCATGGTCGGGTACGCGCCGGTCGGCGTCGAGATGGGGTTCGAGCACGTCGCCGATCATCGCTATCGCACGCGCGACACGCTCGAGGTCACGCGCGACGCGACCACGTGGATCAAGGCCAATCACGACACGCGCTTCTTCCTGTTCGTCAACTACAACTCGCCGCACGAGCCCTACGAGCCGCCGCCGAACATGCTCGAGCGCGTGCCGGCGCCGCCCGCCGGGCCCGCCGACAAGATCGCGCGCCTCTACATGGCCGAGGCGGCGAAGGACGACGAGGCGATCGGCGTGCTCGTGCAGAGCATCGCGGATGCCGGGCTGCGCGAGCGCACCATCGTCGTCGTCACAGCCGATCACGGCGAGACGATGTCGTCGGCGCATGCCGGAACGTCCGCGCTCGATCGCATGCCGATCCGCTATCACCACGCGGTCAGCAACTACGAGGAGACGACGCGGATTCCGATCCTCGTCGTCGCGCCGGGACTCCTTCCGGAGGACCGCGCCGTGAAGGAGCGCGTGCGGAACGTCGATCTCGCGCCGACGATCGCCGAGCTGCTCGGGCTCGAGGCGCATCCGCGCTTCAGCGGCCGGTCGCTCGTGCCGCTCGCGAAGGGGCAGAAGGAGAAGGACGAGCGCGTCGTGGTGAGCGAGGGACGCGGGACGCGCGCGATCATCCACGACCGGTATCGTCTGCTCGTGCGCGAGGGGCTCGCGCGAACGACGGTCCTGAAGAACGGCACGGTCACCGTGAACGAGGAGCTCTACGACCTCGTCGATGATCCCGGTGAGCGAAATGACCTCGCGCCCTCACGACCGGAGCTGGTGGCCGAGATGCGCGCGCGGCTCGTGGCGGCGCTGAAGAACACGCCGGTCGCGGGCTCCGCGGCAGCGACGGCGTCGAGCAGCGACGTGGGGAAGCCGCCGACGCTGCATCTGCGCTTCGTGGGCGGGGCGCAGGCGCGTCGGGTGTCGGGGACGATCGCGGTGGGGGACGCGAAGACGAAGGCGCGGTCGTTCACGATCGAGCCGGTCGAGCTCGGCCGCGACGCGCTGAAGACGGCCGGCGACAGATCGTCGATCGCGCTGACGACGAGCCCGACGTCCGCGGTGGGGTTCGACATCGTGGTCGATCCGCCGGGGACGCCGGTCACGTGGGAGCTGTATCTCGACGACAAGCCATGGCCGGACGACGGCGTGTTCGGCGGCGCGTACGGCCTCTTGGCGCCGGCGCTGCGTGCGGGCGTGACGACGGACGAAGCGCGCCTCGCCGCGCAGTCCACGTTGCTGCCCCCGATCGATCCGCGCCGCGACGTCGGCTTGTTCGTGATGCGGGAGCGCCGCGGCGAAGCTCCCGAAGCCCACGAGGACGACCCGGAGGGCGCCGAGGAAATGGCGCGTTTGCTACGGGAATGGGGCTACGCGCACGGCTCGAAGTAGGAAACGAACCGGGGTTCGAAAACGAACCGGGGTTCGAAAACGAACCGGGGTTCGAAAACGAACCGGGGTTCGAATTATTCGGTGACGTGGACGGCGCCCACCAGGGCTGGGGCGTCTGGGGATTCGAAGCCGAACGTGCCCGCCTTCGGGAATTTCACGGTGGGGGTGGCGGGGTCGAAGGAGGCGATCGGGTTGGGCTTGTCGCCGCCCGACGCCGCGACGCCGTACATCTGGAAATTGCCCGACCACGTCACCGACTGGCCGACCTTGATCTCCATGCAGCGCTCGGCGGCTGCGAGCGGGATGCCCCACGTGATCGTCCGGCTCGCGCTCGCCGCCGTGCGATCGTCGAACGTCTTGCAGTTGTTGACGGTCGCTGCCGCCGCGTCGGGCGCAGCGGCTTCGGCCGTCGCCGCGTCGCCCGCATCCTCGCCTGCGACCGTTCCACCGCTCGATGATCCCGAGCTCGAACACGCCGTCACGAAGACGGCACCCACCGCCATGGCCAGAGCGATCGCGCGACCCATGGATGCAGCGTAGCGAAACGCTGCACGGTTGGGTAATGTGCGGGCCGTCTCATGCGTCTCGCATCTCTCCTCGGACCCGACCTGAAACAGATCCTCAAGGAGGATCCCGATCAGGTGCGCGAGCTGCTCGAGGAGATCCACCCCGAGGACCTCGCCGACATCATCGGCGAGCTCGACGCCGACGAGGCCGCCGAGCTCCTCGCGCGGATGCCCGCAGAGGACGCCGCGCCGATCTTCGAGCGCCTCGAAGGCGACGAGCAAGAAGAGATCGCCGAGCTGATGCCGCCCGAGAGCGTGGCGCAGATCGCGAGCGAGATGGCGCCCGACGATCGCGCCGACCTCTTCAGCGTCCTGCCCGAGGCGATGGGCGACGCCATCCTCGAGAGGCTCGAGCACATCGATCCCGAGGGCGCGGAGGACGTCCGCGAGATCGAGAAATGGCCGTCGACGAGCGCAGGTCACCTCATGACCACCGCGTACGTGAACGTCGCGCCCGACGTCACCGTCGCTGCCGCGATCGAGGCGGTTCGCGCGCACGCCGAGAACCACAAGGAGAACATCTACAACGTGTACGCGCTCGAGCACGGCGACAAGCTCGCCGGCATCGCGTCGCTCCGCGATCTGCTCCTCGCGAAGTCGTACGAGCCGCTCGCCGACATCCTGCGAACGAACGTCATCAGCGTGAAGCCCGAAGAGGACCAGGAAGAGGTCGCCCGCAAGATGGCGAAGTACGACCTCAACGTCATGCCCGTCGTCGACGACAACGGGCAGATCCTCGGGGTCATCACCATCGACGACATCATCGACGTCCTCACCCTCGAGCAGACCGAAGACGTCCAGAAGCTCGGCGGCATCGAGCCGCTCGACATGCCGTACTTCCGTACGAGCTTCCTCACGTTCATCAAGAAGCGCGGCGTATGGCTCTTCGTCCTCTTCTTCGGCGAGTTCTTCACGCAGACCGCGCTACGTCACTACGACCCTGTTTTCGAGGCGATCCACGGCGCCGCGTACTACGTCCCGCTCCTCATCAGCGCCGGTGGCAACTCCGGTTCGCAGTCTTCGACGCTCGTCATCCGCGGCATGGCCGTCGGCGAGATCAAGCTGCGCGACTGGTGGCGCATCCTCATCCGCGAGGCAGGCATGGGCCTCGTGCTCGGCCTCGGTCTCGCGCTCGTCGGCTTCGGCCGCGTCCTCATGTACCCGGAGCAGCACGCCGACTTCGCGCTCACCGTCGCGATCACGCTCGTCGGGATCGTCATGACGGGCTGCACCGTCGGCGCGATGCTCCCCATCATGCTGAAGCGCATCGGCATGGACCCGGCGACCAGCTCCACGCCGTTCATCGCGAGCCTCGTCGACGTGCTAGGTATCGTCATCTTCGTGCACGTCGCGAAGATCGTCATGTCCGCGGTGCTTGCCGGAGCACACTAGCGTGCGACGCGCTCTCGCCGCCGCGATCGTCGTCGCCCTCGCGGTCGCCGGGCTTGCCGGATGCAAGCGGCAGAAGCCGCCGGCTCGGGCGCGCGTGTGGGTCGGGCCCCATCATGCATGCGCGTTGCAGAAGTCGGGCGAGCTCGAGTGCTGGGGCAAGAACGACGCGAGCCAGCTCGGCGATCGCACGACCGAGAACCATGCGCTGCCTGCCTCCGCCGTGAAGCCCGGCGCGCTCGACGAGCTCGCGATCGGCGACAGCCACACGTGCGCGCTCTCCGCGGGCGGCGTGCAGTGCTGGGGCGCCGGCGCGCGAGGGCAGCTCGGCACGGGCCTCACGACCTCGCTCAGCGCCGCGTCCGTCCCGGTGATCGCGAAGGGCGCGCCGCTCTCGGCGGTGAAGGCGATCGATGCGTACGGGGATCGGACGTGCGCCGCGACGCCCGACGGCGTTCGCTGCTGGGGCGACGGCAAGCCGGAGGCCGAGGAGACCGGCGGCTTCTTGCTCCACGGCAATGCGACCGCCATCGCGGTCGGAAGCGGCTTCGCCTGCGCATCGTTCACCGATCCGTTGCAGGTGCACTGCGCCGGCGTCGACTCGGTCGGACAGAGCGCAGGCCACGAGGCGATCCTCCGCGGCGCGACCATCGTGAACCTCACCGCCGGCGAGAGCCATGCGTGCGCGCTGCTCGAAGACGGCTCGATCCAGTGCTGGGGCTCGAACGCCAAGGGCCAGCTCGGCGACGGCACGACGACCGATTCACGCGTCCCCGCGCTCGTGCACGGATTGCCGCCCGCCGCGGAGGTCCGTGCGGGCGCGAACCACACGTGCGCGCGCCTTCGCACCAACACCGTCGCGTGCTGGGGCGACAACGCCGCGCACCAGCTCGCGAACGGCACGTCGAAGCCGAGCTCGAAGCCCGCGCCCATTCCTGGGCTCGTCGGTGTCGTGGAGCTCGCCTTGGCGGGCGATCTCGGCTGCGCGCGCCTCACCGCAGGCGACGTGCGCTGCTGGGGCGCGAACACCTTCGGCCAGCTCGGCGACGGCACGACGGTGAACCACGACGTCCCGATGCCGGTGAAGAGCGCACCGAAGAAGAAATGAGAGGTTTGCACGGAAGCTCGGAGTCTCGGAAAAATATGGATTTTCCGAGATTCCGAGCTTCCGTGTAAGAAACTCGCGAAGCTCTGCGGCGGCGCTGGAGAGGGCCGTGACACGACGTGGGTCGCCGACGGTTGTCGCGACGAGCGAGCGCGGCTAAGGGGTCAGCATCCATGGGAATCTCGTATCGCGAAGCGGGCGTGGACATCGATGCGGGGGACGATCTCGTCGAGCGCATCAAGCCGTTCGCGAAGATGACGCGCATCCCCGAGGTCCTCGCGGACGTCGGAGGATTCGCCGGCCTCTGCGCCGTTCCCGGCGGGATCGACGAGCCCGTGCTCGTGAGCGGCACCGACGGCGTCGGTACGAAGCTCAAGGTCGCGTTCCTCACCGGCGTGCACGACACGATCGGTCAGGACCTCGTCGGCATGTGCGTCAACGACATCATCACCACCGGCGCGCGCCCGCTCTTCTTCCTCGACTACTTCGGCACCGGCAAGCTCGACGTCGCGGTCGCCGAGAACGTCGTGAAGGGGATCGCCAACGCGTGCAAGGAGGCCGGCTGCGCGCTCCTCGGCGGCGAGACCGCCGAGCTCCCCGGCATGTACGCCGCAGGTGAGTACGATCTCGCCGGCTTCACCGTCGGCGTCGTCGCGCGCGCGAAGATCGTCGACGGCAAGCGCGTCGCCGAGGGCGACAAGATCGTGGGCCTCTCCTCGAGCGGTCTCCACTCGAACGGCTACTCGCTCGCGCGGCGCGTCCTCTTCGACGCGATGAAGCTCACGCCGTCCGACAAGCCCGAGAAGCTCGGCGGCAAGACGGTGGGTGAAGCCCTGCTCGCGCCCACGCGCCTCTACCCGCGGCACGTGCAGGCGGTGCTCGCGGCCGGCGTCGACGTCCACGCGATGAGCCACATCACCGGCGGCGGTCTCCCGGGGAACCTGCCGCGCGTGCTGCCCGATCATCTCGGCGCGCGCCTCGGCAAGCCGTGGAAGCGCCCGGCGATCATCGAGCTCATCGCCGAGCGCGTCGAGGAGCACGAGCTCCGTCGCGTGTTCAACCTCGGCATCGGCTTCGCGTTCGTCGTGCCCGCCGATCAGGCCGCGCGCACGGTCGAGGCGCTCGTCGCGATCGGCGAGCAGCCCGTCGACCTGGGCGAGGTCGTCCGCATGCCGGACGGCACGGACTTCGAAGCGAGGGTGGTCTTCCCGTGAGCTCGAGCTCCCGCGCCGACGCGTTCGTGCTCGGGATCCTCGTCTCGGGCTCCGGGACGAACCTCCAAGCCGTGATCGACGCGGTCGAGAGCGGACGTCTCCACGCGAGGATCGGCGTCGTGATCGCGAACGTCGCCACCGCGAAGGCGCTCGATCGGGCACGCGCCGCGAAGATCCCGACGGTCGTCGTCGATCACAAGGCGTACCCGAGCCGCGAGGCGTTCGATGCCGCCGTCGTCGAGGTGCTCCGCGCACACGGCACGAAGTGCGTCGTCCTCGCCGGCTTCATGCGCATCATCACGCGCGTGCTGCTCGACGCGTTCCCGCATCGCGTCGTGAACATCCATCCCGCGCTGCTCCCCGCATTCCCGGGCGTGCATGCGCAGGCGCAGGCGCTCGCCTACGGCGTTCGCGTGACGGGCTGCACCGTGCACCTCGTCGACACCGGGACCGACACGGGCCCGATCCTCGCGCAGGCGACCGTGCCGGTGCTCGACGGCGACGACGAGGAGATGCTCCGCCAGCGCATCCTCGTGAAGGAGCACGAGCTCTT
>JAQBQJ010000275.1 GCA_028287065.1 Labilithrix sp.
CGTACATGCCTCCCGAGCAGATGCGCGGCGCGCCCGTCGACGAGCGCGCGGACGTGTTCGCGCTCGGCGGCATCCTCTATCACGTGCTCACGGGGCGAGCGCCGTACGATACCGACTCGTTCCGCGACGCCGTCGCGCGCATCGCCGCGGGCACGCCGGTGCCGCTCGCCGAGCGCGACGCTCGCATCCCTTCGGAGCTCGCGACGATCGTCGGGAAAGCGATGGCGCCGCGCCCCGACGATCGCTACCGAACCGCGAAGGAGCTCGCCGAGGACATCGCGCGCTATCGGACCGGCCAGCTCGTCGACGCGCATCACTACACGCCCGCGCGCCTCGCGATCCGTTTCGCGAAGCGCCATCGAGCCGCGTTCCTCGCGGGGGCGGCGTTCGTCACCGCGCTGTCCGTATCCGGTGCGTTCGGCCTGCGCGGGATCGTGCGTGAGCGCGATCGCGCTGAGACCGCGCGCGCTCAGGCCGAGGCACGCACCCACGAGCTCACGATGATCCACGCGCGCTCGGCACTCGAGCGCGACCCGACCGAGGCCGTGGCCTGGCTCGAGACCTATCCGTCGTCCGGGCCGTCGTGGCGCGAGGTCGCGACCATCGCGGCGCAGGCGCAGCATCGCGGCATCGCGCGCTGGGTGCACGAGCTCTTTCCGCGATCGTGGGTGCGCGACCTCCGTCTCTCCGCAGACGGGAAGACCGCGGTCCTCTGCGACGAGCTGCAAGAGGTCGCCGTCGTCGGCGTCGATACCGGGGAAATCAAGCGCTTCCGTCACCCGGGCAACGCGCGCTGGGTCGAGCTCGTCGATCACGATCGCGCGGTCGTCGCCGCCGGCGAGGACGGCGTGCTCCTCGTCCTCGATCGCGAAACCGGCGTCTCGCGAAGGCTCGGCGTCCATCCCGGCGGCGTCCGCGCCCTCGCCGTCTTCCCCGGCGGCGAGCGCATCGTGACCGGTGGTCAGGACGGCGTCGTGCGCGTGTTCGACGTCGCGACCGGCGACATGCGCATCGTCGGCAAGCACGACGCGGCCGTCGACGCGCTCGTCGTGGTGGGCGGCGGCAGCACGGTCGCGAGCGTGGGACGCGACGCCATGGCTCGCTTCTTCGACGTGGCCGCCGCGCGCGAGCAAGCCACGCATCGCCTCGGCACTGGCCCGCACCGCGCGAAGATCGCGGCGTCGGCGGACGGCTCGGTGCTCGCGATCCTCGAGCCGGGCCAGCGCGCGACCGTCCTCGACAAGGACCGTCGGGTGCTCGGATCGTTCACGGGTCACGAGGGCGCGGTCGGCGCGATCGACATCAGCCCCGACGGTCGCGTCGTCGCCACCGGCGGGTTCGATCGCACCGTGCGGCTGTGGGACGTCGCCTCCGGCTCGTCGCGCGTGCTGCACGGTCACACGAACGACGTCACGTCGCTCCGGTTCGCGCCGGACGGACGCACCGTTGCCAGCTCGGGGATCGACGGCGATCTCCGGTTGTGGGACGTCGCGACTGGAAAAAGCCCGCGCACGCTCCGCGGTCATGCGCGCAACGTCCCGTTCATCGCATGGACGCCCGGCGCCCGCGCGATCGTGACCGGCGATCAGGGCGGCGTGATGCGCGTGTGGCCGCTCGACGAGGATCCGCAGCGCGTGCTCACGGGTCACGTCCACGACATCGTCCCGATGATCTTCTCGCCTTCCGGCGCCGAGCTCGCGACCGGCAGCAACGACAAGACCGTGCGGCGATGGGAGCTCGCCGCAGGCACGAGCACGTCGCTCACCGGCCATGCCGATCCCGTACGGTGGCTCGCCTACGCGAAGGGCGACACGGTCGTGAGCGCTGCGCTCGACGACGTCGTCCGCGCGTGGCCGCCCTCCGGGCCCGACGCCGCGCACGGACGTGTGCTCACGAAGACGAGCGCGCCGATCGAGGACCTCGCTGCGAGCCCCAATGCCGACGTCGCCGCCGTCGCGACGCGTGACGGCGCTCGGGTGATCGATCTCGCGACGTCCGCCGTCGTCTCGCTCGCCGGACACACCGGCGCCGTGCGCGGCGTCGTCGTCTCGCGCGACGGCGGCCTGGTCGTGACCGGTGGTGAGGACCACACCGTTCGCCTGTGGGACGCGCACACCGGGTCGCCCCTCGCAACGCTCGCAGGCCACGAGGCCGAGCTCGGCGCCGTGAACGTGTCCAAGGACGGCAAGCGCGTCGCCTCCGGAGATCGCGACGGCGTCGTGCACGTGTGGGACGTCGCGCGGCGCGCGTCGATCGCGACACTGCGCGGTCACACGCGTCGCATCGTCAACGTCGCCTTCTCTCCGGACGGCGCGCAGATCGCGTCGAGCTCGAACGATCGCACCGTGCGCGTCTGGGACATCGCGACGGAACGCTCGCTCGCGTCGCTCCCGCACGACGATCACGTCGCCGAGGTGCAGTACTCGCCGGACGGAACGCTGCTCGTGTCCGCAGGAAACGACTTCACCGTGCGCATCTGGGACGCGAAGACCCTCCAGCTCCGCGCGATGCATCACCACGACAACGTCATCTGCGCCGTCGCTTTCTCCCCCGACGGACGCACCGTCGGCTCGGCGGGATGGGACCACGTGGTCCGGCTCTGGCCCGTCGATCCCAGCCGCATGATGCCCACCGATCCGGGGGCGATGGGCTCGTACCTCGAGGGCCTCACGAACGCGCGGGCTACCGGCGTTCGTCCATGATCCCGTATCCTCGTCGCGTGCCCTCCTCTCGCTCCGTCCTTCCGCTCGCCGTCACGTTCGTCCTAGCCACGCTCGCGTGCGCGGCGTGCGCGCCTCCGCCGCCGATCAAGACCTCGTCGGGTGAGCACATCGGAGGCGTGTCGTACGAGGAGCGCTTCCCGCTGTCGAACGACAGCCACGATACGAGCTTCCACGGAGATCGCCTCCGCCGCGCCGTCGAGATGATGGACCGTGCCGGCGTGATCGCGCTCTC
>JAQBQJ010000276.1 GCA_028287065.1 Labilithrix sp.
GAGGACGTCTCGGCGATGTACTCCGCGGACGACGGCTTCCAGACGACCGCGCCGGTCGGCTCGTTCCCGAAGGGCGCGTCGCCGTTCGGTCTGCAGGACGTCGTCGGCAACGTGTGGGAGTGGGCCGGCGACTGGTATGCGCCCTATGCGGCCGGCGCTGCCGACGATCCGAAGGGCGCAGCGAGCGGGTCGGAGCGCGTGCTCCGCGGCGGCGCATGGAACGGCAGCGACGCGAGCTGGGTGCGGCCCACCTATCGCTTCAAGAGCTCGCCCGGGCTCCGCAGCCACGGCATCGGCTTCCGCTGCGCGAAGGAGCTCGCGTCGAAGTAGCCGCCCGCGAGCTCAGGGCACGACGTCGAGATCGCGCTGCGCGCGCACGATGATGCCTTCGACGCTCGCTTCGAACACGACGTCGTAGCTGCCGGGCGCCGGCGCCTGCAGCGTCGCGCGCACGTTCCGCGGATCCGGGGACACGAGCGGAACGTTCGCGCCGCCGGTCGTCTTGCCGTTCTCGAACACCGTGATCTTCACGCCTGCGATCTTCGCCTTCGGCCCGCCGGCACCCGGCGCGATGCGTCCGGAGAGCTCCATGCGCTGCCCGGGACGCATGATCGCGGGAGCGTCGAACAGGAGCTTCGGCGGGCCCGAGTACAGGCCCGCCTCGGTCTTCAGAGCGTCGGACTCTTCCTGGTACTGGCCGAGCAGCATGCGCGCGGAGTGATCGCTCGGATCGAGCTGGGCCGCGTCGCGAACGAGATCGCGTGCTCCCCCGACGTCGCCGGCGGAGCGCGCCGCCATCGATCGCGTCACCATCTCGTGCGCGGCGTCGGAGCGGATCGACGCGAGGTCGTTGTCGTCGGGCCACTTCTTCTGGCCGGCGGCGACGATGTCGCGCACGTTGTCGCCGGGCGGGCTGACGTACCGGCTGTCGGCGAGCGCGCGGCGCGCACGGCTGATCACGGTCGCGCGATCCTCGTCGCGCGTCGCGGCCAGTCGCTGCGTCGCGATCACCGCGAGCGCAGCGCCGAGGAGGAACGCGAGGAGCACGATGGCGAGGCCACGCCGCTTGTCGCCGCCGCGCGAAGGCGGCGCGTGGTCCGCCGTCGTGACGGGCAAAGGCTTCGCCGGCGCGCCTGCGATCGCCGCGGGGCTCACAGCGGTCGGATTCGCAACCGCCGCCGGTGCAGGCGGCGGCGGCGTCACGATCGCGCGCGGGCTCGGTGAGAGCGACGCGAACGCCACGTCGTCGAGCGTGGGATCGAGCGAGACGGCGCGCGCGGCGGAGACGTCGACCTGGCTCAAACGCGCGACCACGTCGACGCCCGCGAACGAGATGTTCGACTCGCGTGCGGCGTGCGCGAGCTGCGCGGCGAACGCACGAGCGCCCTGCGCGCGGCGCGTCGGGTCCTTCGCGAGGTTATCCATGATGACCTTCGCGAGGGGGTCGGGGATCGACGCCGCCTTCGGCCAGGACTTGAGCGGCGGCGGCTGCTCGTGGATGTGCTTGATGAGGAGGCCGACGGGTTCCGCATCGAAGGGCGTGGTGCCGGCCAGCATCCGGTAGAGCATCGTCGCGAGCGAATACACGTCGCCGGGCGGACCGACCGTCGTTCCCTGCGCGCCCTCGGGCGAGATGTAGCGTGCGGTCCCGAAGATCAGGCCGGCGGCGGTCTCCATCGACTGCTCGCCGAGGCTGACCTTCGCGATGCCGAAGTCGAGCACCTTCACCCAATCGCCCACCTCGGCGCGGCGGACGAGCATCACGTTCTCGGGCTTCAGATCGCGATGCACGATCCCGCGCGCGTGGCCCTCGCCGACGGCGTCGCAGATCTGGATCGTGATGGTGAGCGCGCGCTCGACCGGCAGCACCTCGCCGGCGGCGGCGATCGCCGACGCGAGCGACATGCCGTCGAGGTACTCCATGACGATGTAGAGCGCGCCGTCCGGCAGCTGGCCGGCGAGGAACACCTCGACGACGTGCGGATGCTGCAGCTTGCTCGCGATCTTCGCCTCGCGATGGAACCGCTGCACGAGCTGGGTGTTGCCGGAGAGCTCGCGGTGCAGGATCTTCACGGCGACGTCGCGATCGATGCCGCGCTGGTGCGCGCGATACACGCGGCCCATCGCGCCCGCGCCGGCGACGCTGCGGATCTCGATGTCGCCCGAGATCACCGTCCCTATGTACGCATCGCTGTCGGGACCGAGGTCCGTGTCTTCGGGCTCGAGCCGCGCGCCGTCCTTCGCGCAGAAGACGGCCTCGCGATCGAATGCGGTGCCGCATCGCGGGCAGGTCTTCTGGGCGATCGCGGCGGCCGTCGACACGCGCCAATCGTAGCTCAGGTCACGCGAAGGGAAGCGTCGTCTGGGCCGGCTTCGGGCCTTCTTCGGGCGACAGCAGGCAGCGCGGGTCGTCGTTCCGGACGTCGTTCACCCAGGTCGAGACCGGAAGCACGACGAGACGATCGGTAGTCGCGATCATGCGTTGCGCTTCGTCCGGAGAGGCCGTCATCCAGCGTTCGCGCGACTCGTCGTCGAGCACGAGCGGCATTCGATCGTGCAGCGCGGCGATCGGGCCCTGCGCCGGAGTCGTGACGACGGCGCAGCTCTCGAGGAGCGAGCCGTCGTCCGCCTGGAAGACGTCCCAGATCCCGCCGATCGCGAAGGGCTTCTTGCTCTCGAGACGGACGTGGTGAGGATGCCGGTGCTGGCCGGTGCCGCTCCACTCGTAGAAGCCGTCGACGATCACGAGGCAGCGGCGCATGCGGAACGCCTCGCGGTACGTGGGCGCCCTCGCGATCGTCTCGATGCGCGCCTGGATGGTCTTGCTCTTCGGCTTGCCGTCCTTCGACCAAGGCACGAGCCCCCACCGGAGCATCGCGAGCTCTCGGGTCTCCGGTTCCCGCGCACTAGAGGAGGAGGCCCGGCGGACGGCGAGCACGTCCTGCCCGGGGGCGACGTTGAACCGAGGGGGCCCGATCGGGATCGGCGCGAGCCCGAAGATCTCCGCGATGTCCTCCACGGAGGAGACGAGGATCGCCCGCCCGCACATGAGGGTGACCTTAGTCCGCGCCCGGCTCACGCGCGCGACGGCGGCATGTATTTCCCGCAGATCCGCGCCCTGGCTTTGATCCACCCCTGGATCATGTACTCCACAGGAGGAGTACAGCTCACTTGTAACCACACCCGCTCTAGTCCACAAACCCGCGAAAATTCTATGCGGAAGATGTCCTACATCTACGGCACGGTGCGTGCTGAAGAGTACTCCAACCTACCTAGGAGCTTCGGGGCAACGAGCTCTCTGGAAGGTTTGGGACAAGGACCCGCGCGCAGGGATGCGCCGGCAAAAAAAAGAGGACTACGACCATGCGCGCTCATACGACCCTTCGCACCGCGTTTCGTTTCGGAATGATGATGGCCGTCACGGCCGGCGTCACGTTCGCCGCCACGCAGGCCCACGCCGATACCGCGGGCACGGTCACCGGGGGCGACAACTCGTCGACCGGCTCCGCCGCGCTGAAGTTCGACATGGCCCAGGGCCTCGACACTTCGATCGACACCGGCTTCCTCGGACCCGCGGTCGCGCAGATCCGCGCCGTCGTGAAGATCGACCCCGTCAAGGACGGCGGACCGCTCTACACGATCGACATGCCGAAGGGCGCCGTCGTCCAGGCCTCGTGGGCCGGCGACAAGAAGATCGTCCTCAAGGCGGCGAACGGCTCGCAGACGGACGGCACCGTGAAGGTCCACCACACGCTCACGCCGTCGCTCGACCTCAAGGTCGCCGCGTTCGGTCTGTCCGCGCAGTTCGCGTTCGACGCGAGCAAGATCGTCAACAAGATCCCCGGCGCCAAGTTCGCCTATGACTCGAAGGCCACGCAGCAGTTCGCGCCCTGGGGCTTCACCACGGTCGACACGAAGCTGAACGCGCCCAACCTCGACAACTCGACGCTCTTCTCGCAGCCGTTCTCGGCGTTCGGTGACATCCTCGACCCGGCGAACTGGGCCGGCACGATCGGCGTCCGCGCCGCGACCAAGCCGACGTTCTCGTACAAGACCACGAAGGTCATGCTCTCCGGCGCGGTCGAGCCGATCACGGGCGGCGCAGGCGAAGCGGTCATGGACGCGCCCGACGGCGACTTCATGGACGTCATGGCGCAGGTCGAAGGCGAGATGAAGGTCGCCGGCACGATGGACATCCAGCCGTTCATCTCGATGCAGAAGGCGTTCGGCTACAACTTCACGACGACCATCGCGATCAACGCGTACTCGAAGGCGTACACGGTCCCGACCTCGAAGGTCGCGTTCCAGAGCACGATCGTCCACATCCCGCTTCCGAACGTTCACGTCCCCTCCGACGGCATCGACCTCGGCGCCGTGAAGCCGGGCGGCACCGCGAAGAAGACCGTCACGATCGAGAACACCGGCGAGATGGCCGCGACGATGACGTTCAAGTCGTCCGACCCGTCGGCGACCGTTCCCTCGGGCTCGATCACCGTCGCGCCGAAGAGCAAGTACGACCTCCAGATCGCCGCTTCGGCAGGCTCTTCGGGCGCGTTCATGAGCGAGATCACCGTGACGTCGAACGACCCGGACTCGCCGGTGCAGACCTTCAAGGTCGGCGGCAACGGCGCGGACGTCGGCGGCCCCGAGGGCGGCAACGAAGACGGCCTCCCGGGTTCGGCTCCGGCTGCGGACAGCGGCTGCGGCTGCAAGACGGCGGGCACCACGACGTCGACGGGCGGCTGGGCCGGCATCGGACTCCTCGGCCTCGGCATCGCAGTCGTCGCCGGCCGCCGTCGCAAGACGGCCTGATCAAGTCTTGGTGTGCGTGGAGGGCCAACCGTCCTCCTCCCAACCTCCACGCACCTCAAGCAACGAAGCCCGCATGGCATCCCCGGCCGTGCGGGCTTCTCCTATTTCGAACTACCCGCGAGGCGCGTACTCCCTCCTCCACGCCCCGCGCGTCCACCGCCACCAGTAAAGCGCAGCGCCGAACGTCGTCTCGCCGACGAACCCGATCCACCCGCCCACCGCGCCCAGGCCGCACACCCTCCCGAGGAAGTACGCCCCGGTCGGCACGCACAGCCAGATCACGCCGATGCCGATCATCGCCGCCACGCGCACGTCCTTCGCCCCGCGCAGCGCCCCGCGGAACACGATGCTCACCGCATCGAGCACCTGGAACACCGCCGCCACGACGAGCAGCCTTCGCGTGATGGTCACGACCGCCTCGTCCTTCGAGAAGAACTCCGCGACGAGACCGCCGCCGAGCGCGAAGAACAGTCCCCAGCAAGCCATGAAGCCCACCGCGATCTTCAGTGCGCTCTTCAGCACCGCATCGGCCTCGTCGAGTCGCCTCTTTCCGAGGGCCTGACCGATGAGGACGCTTCCCGCCTCGGACACGGCCACGCCGGGTAGGAACGACACCCGGATGACGGTGAGCGCGATCTGATGCGACGCGATCTCGTCCTTCCCGATGGCGCCGAGGATGGCCGTCATCGTCGTGAAGGCGAGCATCTCCGCGGCGAACTGGAGGCCGGTCGGCAGTCCCAGATCGATGACGTCGCGTGTCGCCCTGCGGAAGGTGAGAATGCGGCTCGTCTCTCCGCTGCTCGCGTTCGCGCGCGCGCGTCGTTCGGAGCGCACGAGCATCACGGCCATGACCGCGAGCTCGAGGGTCTCCGTCGTCGCCGTGGCCCAGCCTCCGCCGCGCACACCGCAGGCCGGCAGCCCGAAGTGTCCGTAGATGAGACCCCACGCGAAGAGACCGTTGAAGACATTGCCCGCGATGCCGATCACCATCGGTGTGCGCGAGTCGCCGATCGCCTGCCGGTGCTGGATGAGCGCCGCCAGCGCGCAGGTCGGAGGCGCGCCGAGCGTGATGGCCGCGAGGAAGTCCGTCGCGAACGGCACGATCGAGGGATCGGTGCCGAGCGCGCGTAACACGCCGCTCACGTCGCGGCATGCGAGCATGATCGCGACGCCGATCAGCGCGCCCATGAGGACGCCCGATCGCGCGTACACGTAACCGTCGAGGGGTCGTCCTTCGCCGATGGCGTGCGCGGTGCGGACCTTGACCCCGCGCATGATGCCGAAGACGACCGAGTAACCGAGGAACATGAGCGTCGTGGCGATGCCCACGCCGCCGAGCGCACCCGGGCCGAGCCCGCCGACGAGCTTCGTATCGACGAGACCGATCGCGGTCTCGCCGAGCATCGCGGCGGCTATGGGCCATGCGAGCTGCACGAGCTCGCGCGTCGGACCCATCCCAGGGCCATCGCCCTTCGAATACGTACCGCTCTCGCACTGAGGTCGCCCCTCGAGCAGCGCTTCGTGCGGCTCGTGAGCGACCGATCGTTTCAACCGTCGTCTTGCTGACCCAGCCATGACCGTTTCTCCACCGGACCAACCCTCGGGAACGCGGCCTATGCCAGCGTCCGGGGGTCCGGGAAAGACGGTGGCAACCGACCTAGGTGATGAGCTCCGAAACGCACGCAACGAAGGCGCAGTACGCGAAGCCGCCAAGCTGGCGACCCTTCGTGCACTGCGGAATGTTGCGGACGTGAGAACGCATCGACATCGGTGCAGTCACCATGACAGAGCGCGTCGTCGAGGTCAAACGGCGTTGCGCGCGAAGCGGTACACGCTCGCGGGCTTCGATGCCGTCGGTCGCTTGCCCCGTGCGGCTTCGATGTGACCGTCGTCGATCATCCGCAGGAATTTCTTGCGGAAGTTGCCGGGGTCGAGCGGCTCGGCACGGATCGCCTCGTGGACGCCGCGGAGCTCCTGGATGGTGAACGTTTCGGGCACGAGCTCGAACGCAATGCTCGATCGATCGAGATCCGCGCGCGCCTTCGCGAGCGTGGCCTCGAGGATCTCGGCGTGATCGAACGCGAGGGGCTCCTCGCGCGCGAGCTCGGCGACGCTGAACCAACGCGCGCCCGAGACGTCGCCGCCCGCGCGGATCAGCGGCACGAGCGTGGAGCGCACGAGCGCGTAGTACGCGACGCTGATGACGCGCATGCGTGGATCGCGGCCGGGCCTGCCGAACGTCTTCACCTGCTCGAGGAAGAAGTGTCCGGCGCTCTGCTTCGAGAGGCCCGTCTCTTCTTCGAGCTCGCGGCGAGCGGCGGCATCGAGGTCCTCGCCCTGATCGCTGCGGTCGTCGTTCACCCGCACGAAGCCGCCGGGCAATGCCCATCGCCCCTTGTACGGATGCTCGTTGCGCTGGACGAGGAGCACCTTCAGATCGCCGTCGAGCACGGTGAGGATCACGAGGTCGACGGTGACCGACGGCCTTGGGAACTCGGCAGGGCGATACTCCTCGAGGAAGCGCTCCTCGTCCGGATCGCGCTGGGGATGCCTCTTCGCAGCCTTCTTCATCGACGCGCGCGCACGATACCCCGCGTGCCTGAGCGGAGGCTAGGCTAGTCTCCGCCGAAGGACGCGGTCGCGTCGCGCATCGGCTACGACCCGTTCGAGCAACGCGTAGGGCCTTGTTTTGGGATTCGAGGCCTCGCGAGGGTGACCCCTCGCGGAGCCTGATTGGTGGGTCCCCGTTCGCAAAAAAAATGACGCTCGATTCCGCGCGGTTGGCCGGACCCCATGCACACCCCATGGAGTGCGCCTCCGGGAGGGCCTCCCCCGAGAGCCGTGCACGAGCGCGGCGGCCGCAACGCCCGACAATCAGTTCGCCGGCGACTGAGTGTCACGACGACCTCACGGCGAGAAGAACCCGGCATTCGGGCCTGGTGCGATCCGTCCTTGGCTGGCTCGGATCGCCGACTGGCTCACCATCCGGAACACCTGTCGTATCGCGCTCGGCGTGGCCTTCGCTTGCACGGCGATGCACCCGTCCGGAATGCCCATTTGTCGCGCGATGGTGCGGAAGTCGCCTGCTCCGACGCCGACGAACGCCAGCGTGAACTGCTCGGAGGCGAGGACGATCTTGCTGATGCGCGCGCAGTCTGCGGCGCGTCGCTTGGAGCCGCAGTCCTCGCCGTCGGTGACGACGACGACCACGCTCTTGCACGGCGTACCCGAGCTGCGGAGCTGTTCGGCGTACGACACGTTGGCGGTGAGCGCGTCGCACCACGTGTCGTAGAGGCGCGTGGAGCCGAGGCCCGCGTAGCTCTTCTCGTCGAGGCGCGTGACGTCGTCGAGGCCGACGTACGAGTGCACGACGCGGACGTCGCTCGCGAACGTCCAGAGCGCCATGAGGATCGAGTCTCGCTCGCGCGTGTCGGCGAGCGCGTCGACGAGCGCGTTCTGGCCGTCGCGTACGGCGTCCTCGAGGCCGCGATCGTGGATGCTCGACGAACTGTCCACGAGCAGCGTGACGAGCGTGACGTCGGACGCGACGATGTCCTCGGCGTCTTTTCCGGCAGCGCCGGCGATGACGACCGCGCCCAGATTCCCCGTGAGGAGTGACTGCAGACCGGCATTGGAATTCGACATGGTGGTCTCCTCCGCGTTCAGGCGATCGGGTCCGTGGTCTTCACGATGTGCATGCCGGCGGCCTCGAGCTCCTCGAAGGCCTTGTCGGCGACGCGCGGGAAGTCGAGCGCGGGCGGGAGAGGGTCGATCGGCGGCGCGGGCACGGGGCTCGTCGCGTCCTCGAGGACGTAGATCTTGTCCATCAGCGACGGGTCGGTGCCCGCGATGTGCTCCTGCATGTCACGCAGCGTGGAGAGCACGCAGTGGGACTTCGCCTGACCGAAGACGTAGACGCGATCGAAGTCCATCAGCATCTTGAAGAACGCTGCGTTGAACGTGCCGACGCTCTTTCCGCCGAGCTCGCGCACCTCCGGTGCGAGCACCGAGTAGTTCTCGGTCATCGCGTGCGTGCCCTTCGTCTCGAAGTGCGTCTGGGCCTGACGCACCAGCGCGTGGAACATCGCCGCCTCCATGAGCGCGGGCACGAGCGCGTGGCTCACACCGCCGAGGAGCGTGTGATAGGGCCACACGGTCAGGACGTACTTGCCGGCCTTCTCGAGCTGCTTCACGTACTCGAGGCACTCGGCCGGATGCGCGATGGGCCTCCATTTCCCGTCGCGCACGTCGGCGAGCGAGATGTTCGTGAAGGGCGCCGGGTGCTTGCCGTCGTCGTCGATCCACCACGCGGGGTGGAAGATCTGGAACACGCGATGCGTGTCGAGCGAGAACGCGACCTGCGTGATGCGGTCGAGGTTCCGGTAGAGCCACTCGATCGTGCGCGACGTGTCCTCGACGGCGCCGGGGACGAACAGGCTCGCGCCGGGCGTCGAGAAGCCGACCTGGCAGTCGATGCCGAACGCGGCGATGCGCAGGCGATCCTGCGAGGCCGGCGCGATCTTGTTCTTCTTCTTGAACGCATCGGCGGCTTCGGCGACGAGACCGACGCGCTCGACGTAGACGTTACGCACCATCGCGGGGTCGTAGAAGCGGGGCAGCGGCATCATGACGGCGGACTCCCTTCGAAGCAGAGGTGGACGATCTCGTCGCTGGTGACGACGTAGACGGAACCTCCCGGGCCGACAAGGAGGTCGGCGTCGGGGGGAACGAGCTCGCGCGTCTCGGGGAACGCGCGGATGGGTACGAACGTGCGGGCCTTTCGGTCGGCGCGGACGAGGACGAGCCCGTCGTCGGTCGCGACGAGGATGGCGCCGTTCGCGAGGCACTTGCCGGTCGTGCCGTGGAGCATCGGCGACGAGCCGGTCGGTCCGGTCTCGCTCGCGAGGATCGCGCCTTTCGCATCGACGAGGTATGCGGCCTCGACGACGCGGCCGGCCTTCTCGGTCGTGGTGCAGAAGAGGACGTGCCCTTGATCGAAGGTGGCGCTCCAGTCCACGAGACGCCCGTCGATGTGCGGGAGGTCGAGCTGGCGGAGCGGGCCGCGGTCGACGTCGAAGACGAAGCTCAGCGTGACGAGACCAGCGCGGTAGAACGCGAAGCCGAGGCGCTGGCCAACGCGGACGTGGGTCTGGTTCTCGAGGACCTGACCGATGCGCGTGCGCGTCCCGGTCGTGCGGACCAGCCAGTCGCCTTCGAGCGCGACGAGCTTGGCGTGGTCGCCGGCGGGCTCCACGAACCGGGCGCCCTCGGCGCGGGTCATCGTGGTGATGCGGATGCGTCCGTGGGTCCTCACGGGAGATCGAGTCGCGACGGCGACGCGGATGCTGCATGCGGGGCAGGCGCGGCGCGCATGCTCGAGCCCGCACGAGCATTTGGTGAAGCGAGCGTCGAGGATGGAGGAGGGCAGCGGCTCGCGCGCGTCGCGGTCGAAGACGTTCGTGAACCAGGCGAGCGCGTCGTCGGGGAGGACATCGAACCTCGTCGCGGCGTTCGGCAGCTTCACGTCGCCGCGGAGCACGCTGTGACGCGCCTCGGCGCGGCGGAGCATGGTGGGGTACGACGCGTGCGCGCCGCCGTACGGATGTACGTAGAGCAGAGAGGCGAAGAGCATCACCGCGAGCGCGTATAGATCGGACTCGCGCGAGAGGGCCGCGGTGCGCTCGAGATCGATGCCGTAGAGGCGCGGGTCGACGAAGCGCTCGTGCGCGACCGTGCACGGAAAGCCGGGCAGCTGCATGGAGTCGGCGTCGATGAACCAAGGGTGGCGGCGCTCGGTGAGGACGACGTTGCCGTCGTTGAGATCGCCGACGACGATCCCGCGCGCATGGAGCTCGTCGACCGTCGAGGCGATGTCGCGGAAGACGGAGAGCACGTCGGTGCTGCTCATCGGGTTCGCGTCGCGCCACTTGCGCTGCGCGATGCGGTGGATGTCGACGGCGCCTTCGAGGATCGGCATCGTGTATCCGACGACGCCGCCCTTCGCGTCCGTGCAGAGATCGAGCGGTCCGACGACGCGCTTCGGGAGGAGCTTCGGGAAGGCGGCGAGCTTGTTCCGTCGCGCGTCGGTCATGGCGAAGAAGATCTTCAGCGCACGATCGCCGGCGCGGAAAACGCGGCCCTCGCCGCCGACACCGAGCAGGTGGCGATCGTCGAGGCGCACGCGCTTGCCCGAGACGAACACGGTGGCGCTCATGACGCGCTCCTTCGTCGGACGACGCCGAGCGTCGCGTCGTCGGAGAACGCGCCGCGATCGGAGAGCACGACGAGCCGCTTGCGGAGGAGGGAAGGGTTCCGCTCGTAGCGAGGGTCGGCGGCGAGATCGGCGATGTCCGTGATGCCGTCGGTCGCGATCGCGACGAGGTCGACGTCCGACGTGTTGGCGGCGAAGTGCACGCGCGTCTCGATGCGCGCGCCGAGGAGCGCGTAGGCGACGTAGGGCGGCGCATTGTCCGGCCCGGGGTCGAGGACCGTGACCACCTCGTCGACGAGGACGACGCCGTCGCCGATCCCGAACACGATCGTGGTGTGCGGAGTGACGACCGCGGCGAGGAACGTGAAGAGGAGCGCCTCGTCGACGCGCGCGGCGGTCACCTCACCGGCGGCATCGAGGCTGCGCGCGAGGACCTCGAGGCGGACGAGGAGCTCGCGCGTCACCTCCGCGACGGCGGCGAGACAGTCGTCGCCGTGAAACCGCTGCTCGACGAGCGTCGCGATCCATGCGGCGCCGATGCGTGCGCCGATCTCGCTCTTCCGGCCGCTGGAGCATCCGTCGGTGACGACGACGGCGAGGATCTCGTCGGTGACGACGACGGCGTGCCCGTCCTGCCCGTCGCGCTCGGCGCGCCGATGCTCGCGCCCGGTCACCGACCCCGCAGCCACCACGAACGCCCGAGAAAGAGTCATCTAGACTCTATATTGAGTCCAAAGCACTCTATGTCAACCGGACCCGGGTTCGTTTTCGAACCCCGGTTCGTTTTACGCGCCGGCTCCGTCCTTGGTTCCGGCTCCCGTCCTTAGTTCCGTCGCAGCGACGGAACTAAGGACGGGAGACGGATCAGGCCCTGACCCTGGTTCGTAAAACGAACCGGGGTTCGAAAACGAACCTGGGTTCGAAAACGAACCCGGGTCCGGTTGACATAGAGTGCTTTGGACTCAATATAGAGTCGAGATGACTCTTTCTCGGGCGTGCGTGG
>JAQBQJ010000309.1 GCA_028287065.1 Labilithrix sp.
TTCCGAGCTATATGACGCAGCCTCCTCGGTCCGCTCGCCCATGACGTTCGCCGCCGCCATCCACTCGCTCCACGACACGGCCGTGCCCGAGCGCGTCGGCGATCGCGCCGCGAGCCGGCTCGCGGACGTTCGCGGGCTCATCACGCGTGAGCTCAGCGACGTCGAGGCGCTCATCGATCGCCACATCGCCCACGGCGTCGCGCCCGCGACCGACTCGGCCAAGCATCTGTTCGATGCCGGCGGCAAGCGCGTCCGGCCGATGGCGCTCCTCCTCTCGCATGCGTGCTGGTCGCCGGTCGACGAGAAGGCTCGCGGGCTCGCCGCCGCTGCCGAGCTCGTGCACATGGCGACACTCCTCCACGACGACGTCATCGACGACGGCGATCAGCGCCGCGGACGTCCCACGTCCCGACGCGTCTGGGGCAATGCCGTCAGCGTCCTTGCCGGCGATCTCTTGCTCGTCGAAGCGCTCCGTCTCGGCAGCCTTGCGTCGCCCGTGACGTGGCAGGAGCTGATCGCCACGCTCGGTCGCCTCGTCGACGGTGAGGTCGTGCAGCTCCGCGGTCGCCTCGCGGTCTCGCTCGACGAGTCGACGTACTTCGAGATCGTGCGCGGCAAGACCGCTTCGCTCTTCGAGTGGGCCCTGCGCGCCGGAGCCCGCGAGGGCGGCGCGCCCGCCGGGGCGATCGACGCGCTCGGTGCGTTCGGCGGTCATCTCGGTGTCGCCTTCCAGCTCGTCGACGACGTCCTCGATTACGACGGAGATCCCAGCGCGACCGGCAAGTCGATGTTCGCGGACCTCGCCGAGGGCAAGGTCACGCTCCCGCTGCTGCGGGCCGCGGCGCTCGATCGAGACGCGTTCACGAGGCTCGTCGCCGACGTGCGGAGCGGCGATGCCTCCGCCGCCGAGGAGCTCGCGAAGCGCGTGCGCTCGTCGGGAGCGTGCGATCGCGTACGTGATCTCGCGCGCGAAGAGACCTCCCGGGCCCTCGCATGCCTCGAGAGCGTGCCCGAATGTCGCGCTCGCGAGATCCTCGCCGACGTCGCGCGTGGTCTCACCGCACGTGTCAGCTGACGCGGCACGCCATCACCCTGTAGCCTTGGCTCCCGTGGGCAAGGAGAAGCGCACCCTCGAGCCGGCCGAAGCCGCCGTCAGCGACGTCGTCGGCAAGCTCATCGAGTTCTGGGGGTTCAAGCGCAACATGGGCCGCATCTGGGCCGTGCTCTACCTCTCGCCCGACCCGCTGAGCGCCGAAGATCTGCGGCAGTCGCTCAAGCTCTCGAGCGGCGCCGTGAGCATGACCGTGAACGAGCTCCTTCGCTGGGGGGTCGTCCGCAAGGTCTGGGTCCAGGGCGAGCGGAAGGACTTCTACACGGCCGAGGTGCAGCTGTGGCGCATGATCTCCCGCGTCTTCAACGAGCGCGAGAAGTCCGAGATCGTGATGGCGATCGAGGCGTTCGAAGAGGCCCTCGCCGAGGTGTCGAAGCTGCGTCACTCGTCGGACGCGAAGACGCGCGCGCGTGCGGAGCTCCAGTACGAACGCATCAAGCAGCTCCTCGAGCTCGCGAAGCTCGGCAAGCGACTGCTCGACACGCTGCTCGCCACCGCGAAGATCGACGCCGAGCCGCTCGTGCGCTTCCTCTTGCGGCAGCAGCCTTCGTCTTCGGACACCTGACGTTCGCGGCGAAGGCCGTGTCCGCACAGACCGCGCCGAGGATCACGAAGAACGACTACAGCCTCGAGCTGTTCCAGGGACCGCTCATCGCACCGAACCGCGTCACGGGTCTCGCCGGAGCGATGACCGCCGGCGCGCAGGCGGTCGAGGGCGTGTACAACAACGCCGCCGCGCCCGCGGTGCGCGAGCCGTTCAGCCTGTCGTGGGTCGACTTCGACCCGTCGATCGGGTTCTCGCTTCCCGGCGCGTACGGCCGATCGGACTTCGACAACCGCGGCGAGAACGGGAACGCCGAGACCGTGCAGCGCACGAATCGCTTCCTCACGTACAACGCCGGGCTCGAGGTGCAGGTCGGCCCGTTCGGCGTCACCGTCATGGGCGACTTCCTGAACTACACGGTCGGCAGCGAGATCGGTAACCCGGTGTCGCTCACGCTCGGTCGCATCCACGCCGTCGCGGCGTACTCGTTCTACGACAACCAGGTCGTCGTCGGCGCAGGCGCACGGATCGCGTTCGTGAACGTGCAGGAGCAGAGCGCGAAGGGCGCCCTCGTCCGCATGCTCGGCGCCGCACCGCAGCTCGGCGTCATCGTGAAGCCCAACGACGTGCGCTGGCGGCTCGGCGCCACGGCGCGCGCGCCCGTCGAGGCGAGCCCGCTCAGCGTCGGCAAGGCGACCGACGATCCCGCGACGGGCGTCGAGCATGCGGGCCCGTACATCCTTCCGAAGACGATCACGCAGCCGTGGGAGCTCGAGGCCGGCATCGCGTACCAGCTCGGCCCGCGCCCGCTCAATCCGACGTGGATCAATCCGCACGACGAGGACCGCGCGCTCGAGGCTGCGATGAAGGAGCGACGCGCCGAGCGCGCCGCCGTGCGGAAGGCGCAGCTCGAAAGCATGCCCGAGCCCGCGAACGACGAAGAGCGCACCGCGCAGGGGCTTCGCAGGTTCACGCTCGGTCGCGAGGAGGTCGCCGCGCAGCTCCGCGAGGAGCAGGAGCTCGCCGACGAACGCGAGCGCGCGCAAGAGGTGCGGAAGGCGCGCTACTCGAACTGGCCGCGCGAGCACCTGCTCATGCTCGCGAGCGTGGTCCTGACGGGCCCCTCGGACGAGGCGGTGGCGCTCGAGGGCTTCATCGATCAGCGCCGCGAGATCGTCGGACGAAGTGTGTCGGCGTCGCCGCGCTTCGCCGTCGAGAGCGAGCCGATCCCGAACCTCGTGCGCGGGCGCGCGGGCGTGTACTTCGAACCGTCGCGGTTCGTCGACGGCACGCATCGCCAGCACTTCACGTTCGGCGGAGACCTTCGGCTCTTCTCGTGGGACATCTTCGGGATCATTCCGGACACGACCTGGAGGTTGAGCGGGTTCTTCGACATCGCGCCGCGCTACCAGAACTTCGGCTTCGCGATCGGGCCGTGGCATTGACCGCGGGACGCGGCCCGCGCAACACTGCGCGCCGATGAGCGAGCCCGCGCCCCAGCAGCCCGTCGTGAACCGCGCGCCGAAGCGCAAGATGGGCTGGATCGCGCGCATCCTCGTCGTCGGCGGCTCGCTCGGGACCGTGATGGGCGTCGGCCTCGCGATCGTGTTCGCGGCATTCAAGCTGCCGGCGGCATCGATGTGGCCCACGCTGTCGGTCGGCGAGCGCGTGTTCGTGAATCGCCTTGCAAAACAGCCGTTTCGTGGGTCGCTCGTCGTGTTCCGTCATCCCGAGCATCGCCAATCGACGTTCGCGAAGCGCATCGTCGGTCTCGCAGGCGACACCGTCGCGGTGAAGGACGGTCAGGTCACGATCAACGGCTGGAAGGTGCCGCGTTGCATGGTCGGCCGCGCGTCGTACCGCGACGAGGAGATGCCCGGCAATTCCGGCAGGCACGACGGCACGCTGTTCGTGGAGTGGCTCGGCATCGCGAGCTATCTCGTGTTCGAGGAGAAGACGGCGGTCGCCGTCGAAGGCGAGACGCACGAGTGGAAGGTCGCACCGGGCCAGTACTTCGTTCTCGGCGACAACCGCAACAATAGCCACGACTCACGCCAGTGGTTCGCTGGGGCAGGGGGCGGCGTGCCGCTCGAGGACACGCTCGGTCGGATCGTCGGCCACGACACGCCGCAGCTCCCGCCCGGCGCCGGCGACCTCGAGCCCGCCCTCGCGGCGTGCCTCGCAAAGCGCCCAGCGGAGACCGATCCGCCTGCGCCGAAGTAGCGCGCGCTCCGGGTCAGGGCGAGCCGCACGTCATTTCTTCGCCGCGCGCGCTTGTCGTTCCCACTCGGCGGGCAGCCCGATCTTCAAGAAGACCGGGAACTCGTACCCCGGATACGCGGTGATCACCGCCTGCTCGATCCGCGCGAGCGCGTCTTCACGCTCCGGCATCGTCGGTTTCTCGGCCGCGACGAGCTGGATGACCTTCTTCAAGTAGGCCTCCTCGTCGTCGAGCAGCTTCGCGGTGCCGGCTGCGCCGCGACCGGGGTACACGCGGGTCGCGTTCGTCTTCTTCATCTCGTCGACGCGCTTCAGCCACTCGTCCGTCTTGCCGATCTCGAGCCACGAGTGCGCTTTGCTCGCGACGAGATCGCCGGGGTACAGTCCGCCGTCGTGCTCGACGACGACGTGCGCCTCGCTGCAGCCCGGTCCCATGACGTGCAGCTTCAGCGCGAGGCCGGCGGCCTTCAGCTCGGTGGTCTTGTCGCCGAACACGTCGGGCACGGCGACATCGGTCGGGTAGTCGGGCTTGTAACGCTCGTAGAAGGAGCGCATCCGCTTCGCGTGGACGGAAGGAAGCAGCGCCTTCACCTGCGCGGACGTCACGACCTTCACGCCGTGCTTCTGGAACGTCGCCGTGCCGTTGAATTTGTCGGGGTTCGCGTGCAGCACGATCGCGAGGACGAATTTCTTCTTCGTCGCGGCCTCGGCGAGCTGGATCATCTCCTCGGCGGCCGACGGCAGGAACTGCGTGTCGATCGCGACGAGGCCGTCCGGACCCTCGAGCACGTAGGAGCGAGTCGAGAAGCCCCACGGGATCGACACATAGGTGCCGACCTTCCCTTCGCGCGTGAACGTGCCGTGCGGCTCGGGCTCGTCGGCGCCGGGAGATGCGGGCGCCGCGGCGGGAGCGTTCGCGACCGTGACGCCGGGCGCTCGCGCGCTTCCGCCGCCGCAGGCTGCGAGAGCGGAGGCGCAGGCGAACAGAGCCGCTGCGAAGGCGCGGGTCGCGCGCATCAGTTGAGCGAGTGCTTCTCGGACGCGACGACGGGCTCGCGCTCGAGGAAGACCGCGGTGATCTCGCGCTCGAGCGCGGCGGCGAGCTCGGCTTCGAGGGCGCCGATGGAGCCGGCGCCTCGCTCGACGTTCCGCTGATAGATGAAGAGGCGCGCCTGGAGACGCGTCTGATCGGACGACGGGCCGCCGGTCTCGGTCTCGTCGGGCAAGCGCGCGTCGACGATCACCATCGCGCGGGGGTCGACGCCGTCGACGACGAGCTCGGCGCCCGGCACGTCGACGATGAAGATGTCGGCATCGCGCACCCAGCGCGCGAGGAGCGCGTCGAGCCCGCCGATGACCCGACGTACGAGCGCCGCGAAGGCGTCGGGAGAAGGCGCCCATGCTGCGGGCGGCTTCGTGAGATCGAGAGCGCGCGCGCGGAGGAACGCCTCGATCGCGCCGCGCACGTCCCCCGCGTCGTCGCGGAGGAGACCGAGGTAGTAGTTCGCGTCGGCGTGGTTCACGTCGCAGCGAACGGCCTCCTCGATGTACGGGAGCGCCTTCTCGGATTCACCGAGCTCGTAGAACGCGCGCCCGATGAGGAACACGTAACTCGAGTTCTCGAACGGGGGCTCCGGGAGTCGTGCCATGCACCTCTTCGCCTCCTCAACGTCGCCTTTTCCGAGCAGCGCATCGACGCGCAGCAGGAGGCAGTCGGCGATCTCCTCCTTCGTCTCCGCATATTCGAGCGCATCGTCGCAGAGATCGACGGCCTCATCCCACTCGCCGAGAGGATGCATGAGCACCTCGGCGGCGTTGAGCATCGCCTCGAGGTACGTCTCGTCGAGCGCGATCGCTTGTCGATAGTGCTCGA
>JAQBQJ010000330.1 GCA_028287065.1 Labilithrix sp.
TTCCGAGCACGAGGCCCGCGCGCTCGAGCGCCGCGCGCGCATTCACGTCGAGCACCTCGCACACGTCCGCGATCTCGGTGGCCAGCACGGTGCCGAGCCCTTGCTCGAGCCGATGCACGAGCCCGCGCACCGCCGCGGACGCGACCACCGACGTGCTCGACGCCGTGCTCGCCGCCGCGACGTCGCGTAACCCGCCCAGCAGCTCGGTAACCACGTCGCGCGCGAACGCGAGGACGCGCCGATGCACGCGCCGCTGCGCTCCTGCACCGAGATCGTCGGCCTCCACCAGGCGTACGTCGGGCATTCCGATGGACGGCCCGCGCACGATCTCGGCGATCGCGCGGTTCGATGCACAATGCACGATTCGCCCGCTGGCCTCGAGGCGCAGCTCGGCGTGCGTGGCCTCGACCACCGCCTCCACCCAGACTGGATAACCTGGAGAACCCTGTGTAGCGGCGCTGTTTTTCAGGGCCGGCGCGAGCGCGCGCCGCATCGCCGCGAGCTTCGCGAACGGATGCCCATCGTCGACCGGCGTGGTGTCGGTGGCGTCATCGTCGCTGCCGCCGCGTGCCTCGCGCGCGCGTTGTGCTCGCGACGCGCGCGGGCGCGCCTGCACCGTCGCACGCCCCTTCTTCGCGTCGACGAAGCGCATCACGAGCCGCTCGTGCAGCGCGTCGCTGAGCCGATCCTCGAGCACGCGCGTTCGCTCCTGCCATTCATGCGGCGAGTCGAGCCACGTCTCGCGGTTCGCGATGTACGTCCACGTTCGCACAGCAGCGATGCGCGCGACGAGCGACTCGACGTCGCCGTCCGACACCTCGAGCTCGCGCACGTGCGAAGCGACCCAGTCGTCGGACAGGCGCCCGCGCCGCGCGAGCTCGAGGTAGAGCCGCTCGAGGAAGTCGACGTGCACCTCGAGGAGCAGCTTCCGGAAATCGGGCACGGTGCATACGTCCCAGAGGAGCCGCACCGCGTCCTCGCCGCGCGCCGCGCGCATCACGTCGGCGCGCGTCGCGAGCCGATCGAGCGCCGACGAGTCTTCGGCGTCCGCCACCTTCGCGAGCACCTTCCGCGTCGAAGGCTCGTGCAGCGAGTCGCGCAGCGCTTGCACCGAAGCGAACGCGAGCACGTCGTTGCGCCATCGCACGCGCCGGATGGGCGCGAACCGATGCGTCTCGATCGCCGCCGCCACGCCCGCTGGCACCTCGAGCGGCGTGATCGCGCCGAACGTGCCGTCCTGCACCCACCGCCCCGCGCGACCGGCGATCTGCGCGAGCTCGGCTTCGTCGACGTCGCGCACGTCGCGTCCGTCGAACTTGCGCAGCGCCCCGAACGCTACGTGCTCGACGTCGAGGTTGAGGCCCATGCCGATCGCGTCGGTCGCTACCAGCCAGTCGACCTCTCCGGCCTGGAACATCGCGACCTGCGCATTGCGCGTCCGCGGCGAGAGCGCGCCGAGCACCACCGCGGCGCCGCCCTTTCGAGCACGCAGGCGCTCCGCGAGCTCGTAGACGTGCGGCATCGAGAACGCGACGACCGCGCTCCGTGGAGGAACGCGCGCGAGCGGACCGGCGCCGGCGTACGAGAGCTGCGAGAGGCGCGGATGCTCGACCTGACGCGCCGTGGGCACGAGCTCGCGCAGGACCGGACGCATCGTGCTTGCGCCGAGCAGCCAGGTCTCCTTCGTCCCTCGCGCCGACAGGATCCGCGACGTGAACACGTGGCCGCGCTGATCGTGCGCGGCGAGCTGCACCTCGTCGACGGCGAGGAACTCGACCTCGCGATCGACCGGCATCGCCTCGACCGTCGCGATCCAGTACGACGGACGTGCCGGGATGCGCTGCTCCTCGCCGGTCACCAGCGCGACGCGGCTCTCCCCGACGCGCGCCGTGATCCGGTCGTAGACCTCGCGCGCGAGGAGCCGGAGCGGAAGCCCGATCATGCCGCTCGAATGCTCGAGCATGCGCTCGATCGCGCGGTGCGTCTTGCCCGTATTCGTGGGACCGAGCAGCGCCGTGATCGACGTCGCATCGGACATCGAGAAGAGCCTTAGCGCAGCGGTCGGCTGCGGACTAGGATTCGGCGTCTCCTCATGCTTCCCGCGGTCGTCATCGAGAAGCTCGACGCGCTCCCTGCCTCGCCGGGCGTCTACCTCTTCAAGGACAAGAAGGGGTCGGTCGTCTACGTCGGCAAGGCGAAGAGCCTCCGCTCGCGCGTCCGCTCGTACTTCCAGGAGGGGACGAGCGACAACCGCTACTTCATCCCGATCCTCCAGAAGACGCTCGGCGATCTCGACACCATCGTCACGGGCAGCGAGAAGGAAGCGGCGATCCTCGAGAACAACCTCATCAAGGAGTACCGCCCTCGCTACAACATCAAGCTCCGGGACGACAAGGACTACATCTCCCTGAAGCTCGACGTCACGCAGGACTGGCCGCGGCTGTGGGTCGTCCGCCGTCCGAGCGCCGATCCCGCAGGGCGCATCCGTTACTTCGGTCCGTACCACTCGGCCACGGCAGCGCGCCGCACGCTCCACCTCGTCAACAAGCATTTCCAGCTCCGCACGTGCACGGACACCGAGATGCGCAGCCGCAAGCGGCCGTGTCTGCAGCACCAGATCAAGCGCTGTCCCGCGCCGTGCGTGCTCGAGGTCGAGAAGCCCTGGTACGACGAGCAGGTCCGCGCGGTGGCGATGTTCCTCGACGGTCGTCACGACGAGCTGTCGCGCGAGCTCGACTCCCGCATGAAGGACGCCGCGCGCCACATGCATTTCGAGCTCGCGGCCGTGTATCGCGATCAGCTCTCCGCGATCGACAAGGTCCGCGAGGAGCAGCGCGTCGTCGCGATCGACGACATCGATCGCGACGTGCTCGGCATCCATCGCGAAGGCGATCTGGTCGAGCTCGCGCTCCTCCACATCCGGCGTGGCAAGCTCGCCGACGTCGCGACGTTCTCCATCAAGAACGCCGAGGTCCCCGACGAAGAGGTCGTCTCCGCGTTCCTCGCGCAGCACTACGGCCCCTCGCTCCCGAAGGAGTCGAGCGAGACCGGCGTTCCCGCCTCCGAGGCCGTCGAGGACGCCGACGTGATGATGCCGATCCCCGACGAGGTGATCGTCCCGATGGTGCCCGAGGCCGCGGCCGGCATCGCGGAGTGGCTCGCCGAGCGCGCGCGTCACAAGGTGAGCTTGCTGTTCCCGCAGCGAGGCCATCGCGTCGATCTCCTGAGGCTCGCGAACGAGAACGCGAAGCACGCCTTCAGCGAGAAGCGCCGCGCGAGCGACGACGTCAACGAGCGCCTCGGCATGCTTAAGGAGCGCCTGCGCCTGCCGACCGTGCCGCGTCGCATCGAGTGCTGCGACATCTCGCATCTCGGCGGTCGCGATACGGTCGGCGCGATCGTCGCGCTCCTCGACGGTGAGCCGGACAAGAAGCGCTATCGCACGTTCACGGTGCGCGGCGACGGCCTCCACGCGAAGACCACCGACGCTTCGCCCACGCCGGGCGGCGGAGGCGACGGCGATGCCGAAGGGCTCGAGGCCGGGCAGCCGATCACGGCGGGCGACGGCGAGGTGTTCCTCGCGGGCGACGACTACCGGGCGATGTACGAGGTCCTCGCGCGTCGCTTCCGTCGCGGGCTCAAGAAGCAAGAGGAGCGAGCGGCCGCCGAGGCCGCCGGTCCGGACAGCGGCGACAGCGGCGACGACGAGCACGAGCCGAGCCCGATGAGCGAGGAGCGCGGCGAGTGGGATCTCCCGGATCTGTTCGTCGTCGACGGCGGCAAGGGCCAGCTCGCCGTGGCGCTCGCTGCCGCGCGCGACCTCGGTCTGCACGAGCTGCCCATCGTCGCGCTCGCGAAGGAGAAGGAGAACGTCCTCGGCGAGACGATGGTCGATCGCGTCTATCTGCCCGGACAGAAGAACCCGATCCCGCTCAAGAGCCATTCGGCCTCGATGTTCTTCCTCGCCCGCGCACGCGACGAAGCCCATCGCTTCTCGAATCGCGCGCGCGAGCGTCTCGGCAAGAAGAAGCGCTTCAAGTCCGCGCTCGACGACGTCGCGGGGCTCGGCCCCGGCACGCGCAAGGCACTGCTGAAGACGCTCGGCAGCCTGAAGGCCATTCAAGCAGCAACGGACGAAGCGCTGCTCGCGGTCCCTGGCGTCACTGCGCGACACGTGAAGGCGATTCGAAAGGTTTACCCCGCACCGTCGTGACGGTCGTCGCGTGACGAGGCCATCAGGCTTTCATGTCCCGCATCACTCTCGCCGGCGGTCTCCTCACATCACTCGTCGCTGTCTCTCTCTCCGCAGGTTGTCTCCGGCGCGATGTCGCCGCGGAGGAACCGACGACGAAGATCTCGTTCGACACCGTCGTTCCGCAGCCTGCGATCGACAAGGTCGACGTGATCGTGATGGTGGACAACTCGTCATCCATGGCCGACAAGCAGCGCATCCTCGCCGATGCGGTGCCCGACCTCGTGCGCGGCCTCGTGCAGCCGAAGTGCGTCGACAAGAAGACGCGCGCACCGTCCGGCACGCTCGCCGATCCGCTGAAGGCGGAAGGCGGGCAGTGCCCCGGCGGCACCGAGCCGGCGTTCCCGCCCATCACGGACATGCACATCGGCGTGATCTCGTCGTCGCTCGGCGGCATGGGCGCGAAGACCTGCGCGCGCGACGAGAACGGTCGCGACAACGACGACAAGGGACATCTCCTCGCACGCGGCGCCGACGGAAAGAGCGTCGCCGAGGCCGGCGAGCTCGGCTTCCTCGCGTGGTACCCGGACGTGGAACAGAACAAGAACAAGACGCGGCACCCCGATCCGCCCGTACCGGCGAGCGGCAGCATCGATTCGCTGAGCAATGCCTTCAAGCAGCTCGTCGTCGGCGTCGGCCAACATGGTTGCGGCCTCGAGGCCCAGCTCGAGAGCGTCTATCGGTTCCTCGTCCAGCCCGATCCCTGGACGAACATCGCCGTGGATCCGGCGACGCAGCGCGCGAGCTACGGGCCGAAGACCGAGGTGGACGTCGATCTGTTGCGCCAGCGCGCGGCGTTCCTCCGACCCGACTCGCTCGTCGCGGTCATCCTGCTGACCGACGAGGACGACTCCTCCGCCGATCCGCTCTCGTTCGGCGGCAGCGGGTGGGTCTTCGGCGACGACGTGCGCCTCTCGCGCGGGACGAGCACGTGTGCGACCGAGCCCGCCTCGCCGTCGTGCACCTCGTGCGAGCTCGTGCAGAAGTGCGACACGACGGACGCCTCGTGCGCGAAGCTCAAGAACGATCCGGCGTGCGCGGCCGGCGGCGGCGTGTACTCCGACAAGGAGGACTCGCTCAACGTGCGCTTCCACGAGATGAAGCGCCGCTTCGGCGTCGATCCGCAGTATCCGATCTCGCGCTACGTCGACGCGTTCACGAAGAACAAGGTCCCGCGCCGCGACAGCGAGCACCAGAACGGCGCGTACGCCGCGAAGGCCGACTGCACGAATCCCCTGTTCGCCGCGCACCTCCCGACGGAGCCCAACGAGGACCTCTGCAAGCTGCCGCGTGGACCGCGCACCAGCGATCTCGTGTACTTCGCGATCATCGGCGGCGTACCGAACCAGCTTCTGCCCGACAGCGGCGAGTCCGCGGCGATCGACTGGACGAAGCTCCTCGGCAAGGACCCCGCGCACTACGACGAGACCGGCATCGACACGCACATGATCCCGTCGACCGATCCGCGCGCTGGCCTTCCCGGCCCCGATGCTGCCGACAACGCGGACCCGATGAACGGCCGCGAGTGGGCCACCGGCGGCACGGACCTCCAGTTCGCGTGCACCTTCGATCTCTACGAGAACGAAGGCGGAAAGATCGTTCCGACGCGCCGGGCGTGCCCGAAGGGCGAGTCGTGTGACTGCGACGGCAAGCGCGACACGCCGCTCTGCGCCCCGGACGACAAGAACGTCCAGGTCCGCGGCAAGGCGTATCCCACGCGCCGCGAGCTCATGGTCGCGAAGGAGCTCGGCGATCACGCCATCGTCGCGTCGCTCTGCCCGAAGCAGCTCACCGCGCCGGACAAGGACGACTACGGCTACCGCCCCGCCGTGCGCTCGATCACGCGCCGCCTCGAGGACACCCTCACGGCATCGTGTCTCCCGCGGGCGCTCGAGCGCGAAGGCGCAGACGGACCGGTGCCCTGCCTCGTGCTCGCCACGTTGCCCGAGCCCGGATCGCAGGATGCGTGCGCGAAGCTCGGCCTCGGCGTGCCTCGCGCCGATCTCCTCGCGAAGGTGCGCGAGCGCGCCGCGATCGAGGACGGAGAGGAGTCGCGCCTCCTCCCCGTGTGCGAGGTCCCGCAGGTGGCCGTGCGCGACGGCGAGTCGTGCCGCGACGACGATCAGAAGCAGGGCTTCTGCTACGCCGCCAACGTCCCCGGCGTCCGCTGCTCGCAGTCGATCAACTTCACGAAGCTCACGAGCCACATCGCGGGCGCGCGTTTCAGCCTGCAGTGCATCACGCTCGACGGGAAATGACCGGCGAGAGCCGCGAAAGCGCGCGCTCGTCGCGGAAGCTTCCGCCAACCGCGCTGGCGGGTGCCAACTCAGTTGGCACCCGCCATTGCCGTTTTGTCGGCAATTCAGGCGGTTTGGCAACGGCACGGCTCCTGCTCCGGCGTAGCTCCGGCGTGGTGTGTGGTCGTTGATGTTTCGCGAGATATCGTTGAAACTGCCGCTCGCAAACGCCGGACGACGCGGCACGCGCACGGCCCCAAGGAGTACGGGATGAAGTCGACAAATCGATCTGTGAAGTGGCTTGCAGCGGGTGCGCTGCTGACCGCGATGGGCGCAGCCGGCACCGGCTGTCTCTCGCGCCCCGTCGGCAAGCAGCCGCCGACGACGAAGGTCAACTTCACGTCGACGGTCTCGCAGCAGCAGGTCGACAAGGTCGATCTCCTGTTCATGATCGACAACTCGGCGTCGATGGGTGACAAGCAGAAGATCCTCGCCGACGCCGTGCCGAACCTCCTCGTCGGCCTCCTGAAGCCGAAGTGCGCGGATCCGGCGACCGGCCTCGCGGACGCGAGCGGCAAGACCGCGGATCCGGCCGGCAACAAGGCGAACAACTTCGGTTGTCCGAAGGGCACCGAGCCCGAGTTCCGCCCGGTCACCGACATGCACATCGGCATCATCTCGTCGTCGCTCGGCGGCTTCGGCGGTGACGTCTGCGCCGACAGCGGTCGCCAGAACGACCGGGGCCACCTCCTCACGTTCGGCGACGGCGGAATGCCGTCGCCCGACGCGCAGCCGGCGGGGTTCCTCTCCTGGTATCCGCAGAACGACGAGAACACCGACAAGAAGCGCCACCCCGATCCGCCGACGAAGGCCTTCGGCGACACGGTCGCCCTCTCCGCGGCCTTCGCGAAGCTCGTCGTCGGTGTCGGTCAGAATGGCTGCGGTCTCGAAGCTCAGATGGAGAGCTGGTACCGCTTCCTCGTCCAGCCCGATCCGTGGGCGAAGGTCACGGTCGACGCGAACAACCAGGCCGACCTCGGCGGCCCCGGCGACATCGACGTCGACCTGCTCGCGCAGCGCGCCGACTTCCTCCGCCCCGACTCGCTCGTCGCCGTCATCCTCCTGACCGACGAAGACGACTCGTCCGTCGACCCGCTCGCGGTCGGCGGCCAGGGCTGGGCGTTCATGGCGAACCAGTTCCCCGGCTCGCCGGTGTTCCGCGCCGACGGCAAGACGACGACGGCGCCGCGCGGCACCAGCGCGTGCGACACCGACCCGGGCTCTCCGGACTGCACCTCCTGCGGCTTCGCCGCGACGTGCAACCAGGCCGATGCCGCGTGCCAGAAGATCAAGAACGATCCCGAGTGCCAGAAGAACAGCGGCTACTACGGGCCGACCGAGGATCAGCTCAACTCGCGCTTCAGCCAGCAGCTCATCAAGCGCAACTACGGTATCGATCCGCAGTACCCGATCTCGCGCTACACGGACGGCCTCACCAAGGGCAAGGTCCCGGATCGTACGACCGAGCACCTCGTGAAGGTGCGCGCCGACGGCAAGGGTCGCGACATCGGCGGCTACCTCGGCACGGGCAAGTGCACGAACCCGCTCTTCGCGTCGAAGCTCCCGCGCGGTCAGGGCGAAGAGATCTGCAACCTCCCGCGCGGCACGCGGACGTCGGACCTCATCTTCTTCGCCGTCGTCGGCGGTGTTCCGAACACCCTGCTGCACTTCGATCCGGCGGATCCGGAGAAGAGCCGCATCACGAGCGACGACTGGGTCAAGATCCTCGGTCAGGAGCCCGGCCGCTACAACTACACCGGCCTCGACCCGCACATGGTCGAGTCCAAGGGCCCCCGCATGGGCCTCCCGGCGCCGAGCCAGACGCGCGGCGACAACGGCTCGGACCCCGTCCACGGCCGCGAGTGGGACACGGGCGGTAACGACTTGCAGTATGCATGCACGTTCGAGCTCCCGCAGGTCCGCACTTGCACGGCGCAGGACACGTCGTGCGACTGCGCCGACACGAAGAACCCGCCGCTCTGCGGCGCGACCTCCGGCCAGCAGCTTCGCGCGAAGGCGTACCCCACGGTCCGCGAGTTCATGGCGGTCCGTGCGCTCGGCGACCAGGGCGTCATCGCGTCGCTCTGTCCGATCACGCTCAAGGGCGACAAGCAGAACCCGAGCT
>JAQBQJ010000333.1 GCA_028287065.1 Labilithrix sp.
GCCGCGCTCGAGTCCTATCCGGGGTGCGTGCTGCTCGTCACGCACGACGAGGCGTTCGCGCGCGCTTCGACGTCACGCGTGCTGCGTGTCGAAGGAGGAACGGTCATGTGACGCCGAGTGAACACCAGCATCACGCGAGCTGGCGTCCGGCGGCATCGAATGCCGTGAACGGGATCCGCTTCGCGGCGCTCGCGTCGTAGTCGCGCGCGAGCATCGTGAAGACCTGCGCGTCGTCCGGCTTCCCGTTCGAGAGGAGCAGGCGGTCCTTCAACGTGGCCTCGTGCACGAAGCCCAGCTTCGGAGGCACCGCTGCGCTCGCCGTGTTCGTGCTCGCGCAGCGGATCTCGACCCAGCGCATGCGTCCGATCTCGAACGCGGCGCGCGTGAGCGCGCCCGCCGTCTCCGTCGCGAAGCCCTTCCGTACGTGGTCCGCGTGCGTCCAGTAACCGATCTCGATGCCGCCCTTGCCCACACGCGGATGGAGGCCCGCCCCGCCGATGCAGGTCCCGTCGATCTTCGAGAACGCACCGAACATGAAGTCCTCGCCGGCGTCGAACCACGAGCGGAAAAGGCGGAGCTTGTCGATCATGTCCTGGATGGTGTCGGGAGCGCGATCCGCCCACGGCATGAAGTGGCGGAGGTGCTCGCGGCTCTCGTCCTCGGCCTTCTTCGCGCGTGGTGCGTCCTCCGGCGACCAGCAGCGGACGACGATGCGCGGCGTCTCGACACGGTACACGGTGGGCTGCACGTCTCGAAGCGAACCAAAGATTCGCCCGATTGTCGATCCAGGTTCGCGAGTCCGTCACCGAGCGCATGCATTGTGCAACCATGAGCAACGGGTGGAGGAGAGCGGCCCTCGTCGTCGTGCTCGCCGTCGGCTCCAGCTGCGCGGCCTCGCCTGGGGCGGCCGGTCGCGTGAAACGCGCGGTGCCAGCTGCGGACCTCGAGCGAGACGTCCCGGATCACCGTCCCGTCGGGCCGATGATCCTCGTGACCGTCGACGGCGCACGCTGGCAGGAGATCTTCGACGGAACGGACACCGCGCTGTCACGCGCTCCGAAGCGAAGCGCCCGCGAGATCGTGCCCAACCTCGACCGTCTCGCGCGCGAGCGTGGTGCGGCGATCGGCGCGCCGGGACGCGGCGTCATCCGTGCGACCGGACCGAACTTCGTGTCGCTGCCCGGCTACACCGAGATCCTCACCGGCCGAGCGCCCATCGGCTGTCAGGACAACACCTGCCCGACGATCGCCGTGCCCACGCTGCTCGACGAAGCGTTCGCGTCGGGCTCCTCGGTCGCGGCGTTCGGATCGTGGGAGATGCTCGACCGCGCGGTGAGCGCGTACCCGGCCTCGTTTCCCGTCTCGTGCGGCCGTCACGACGATCCGCGGATCGATCCCTGGCCCGGCTCGGGCGACTTCCGCCCCGACCGCCTCACAGCGGCCGCCGCGCTCGCGTATCTCGAGGAGCAGAGGCCGGACGTCCTCTACGTCGGCCTCGGCGAGCCGGACGAGTACGGGCATCGCGGCGACTACGCGGGCTACGTCCGTGCGCTCTCGTATGCCGACGCGTTCGTTGGTCGTCTCTTCGCCGCGCTCGATCGCATGGGCCCGCGCGGCGCGGAGACTCACGTGTTCGTCACGGCCGATCACGGACGCTCGCGCGAATTCAAGCATCACGGAGGCGGCTCGCCGGAGTCGGCGCGCGTGTGGCTGTTCGCGGCCGGACCGTCGATCGCCGCGCGAGGGCGAATCACGTCGAACGTGGAGCGGCATCTCGCGGATCTCGCGCCCACGCTGCGCACCGCGATCGGGCTCGGCGGAGCGCACGATCGCGGCGAGCGCTCGCTCGACCTGGGCTGGCCGGGCGCGTCGATCGACGAGCTCTTTCGGCCCGCTCAGGCCGTGGCGAGCCCGATCGCGCAGGCCACGCCGGTGCCGCGGAGCCCGCAGTAGACCGCGTCGAAGCGAATCTTCGGGTGGGCGCGCATCTGCAAGGTCGCTCAATTTCGCTGGCGAAAGTGATTCCACTCAGCGTCGTTTCGCGCCACGCGCAACGGAGCCGGCGCGAAGATCCTCGCCCTCGAGTGCGTGACTGACGCCAGCGCTGGGCGCCGATCCAAGCAAGCGCCTGCGGGCGTTTCGATTCCGAGCTCGTCCGCCCGTGGCGACGCTAGGCACGCCCGTT
This sequence comes from Labilithrix sp., assembly GCA_028287065.1. Lineage (GTDB taxonomy): Bacteria > Myxococcota_A > Polyangia > Polyangiales > Polyangiaceae > Labilithrix. The sequence continues at coordinate 2,186 of JAQBQJ010000333.1, forward strand.
GCTCGCCTGCGGGCGGAGGAGCTCCGCCATGACCGATCGGGAAGTCGCTGCGCAGGTGTTGATACTCATGTTCTATTGGGTGCCGTTCGCGCTCGCGGCCTACCTGGTGGAGCACTGGAACGAGGAGAGCGCCCAGCGCTGGCGCCAGCACCTCGTCCACCCAATCCGCTACATGCGCGAGATCCGCCCCACGCACGGCGTCGCAGCGCACTGAGCGCATCCGCGCTTAGGCCCAGCTCGCGGTTGCGCTGCCGTATTCGAGGAGGCGCAAGCTCGTTGAATCGCGATTAGCGATCCAGATGCTTCGCGGCGACTGCGACTGACGCGCGCCAACTGCCATCGTTGCGAAGGCGACGACTCGTTTTCGGTGAACGGTTTCTGCCGGCGTTCATCGCGAAATCGACCGCAAATCAAGGTACATCGTTCCCGTTCTGGCGCCAGAACCTCGCGCTACGCCAGGAACACGCCGGTGGGCTGGGCGCCGCCCATTCGCTATGCTCTCCAGGTGCGAAAGGACCTCATCGCCGCGCGACTCGCAAGGGTCGAAGGTCTCGTCGCCGCCTACCTCTTCGGGAGCCAGGCGCGAGGGACCGCTTCTGCCGCGAGCGACGTCGACGTCGCCCTCTTGCTGACGAGCGCACCGAAGACGCTGGACGACCTGCAGCTCGACGTCGCGGCCGACCTGGAACGCGAGCTCGGGCTTCCGGTCGACGTCGTCGTCCTCAACCATGCGCCTTCCGACCTCATCCATCGCGTGCTCCGCGACGGTGAGCTGCTCGTCGAGAACGACCGCTCGGCGCGCATTCGCTTCGAGGTGCGCGCGCGGAACGACTACTTCGATCTCGCGCCAGTCCGTCACGCATACCGGCGCGGACGGCGGAGCGCGCCCGCATGACCGACGATGGGCTCGTCGCCAAGAAGCTCGCCTTCATCGAGACGTGCGTGGCCCAGCTCCGCACGATGGCGCGTCCGGAGCAGATCGCGACCGACGTTCGCGAAGAGCGGTTCGTCGAGCACACGCTCCAGCTCGCGATTCAGGCCGCGCTGGACGTCGCGTCGCACATCGTCTCGGACGAGCGTCTAGGCGAGCCGAACACCAACGGAGAGCTCTTCGATCTCCTCCGACGCGGAGGGTGGATCGAGGAGCCACAGTGCACGACGCTTCGCAAGATGGCGGGTTTCCGGAACCTCGTCGTTCACGGGTACATGGCCGTCGATCTCGCCATCGTCCGCAGCATCGTCGAACGAAACCTCGACGATCTGCTCGCGTTCGCGACGGCCATCCGAGCGAAGCTGCCCG
>JAQBQJ010000361.1 GCA_028287065.1 Labilithrix sp.
GGTCCAGCGAGGGACAGAGGGGCAACCCTCCAGCTCCGGTTCCGCGTCTCCGCGCTTCTCTTTCAATCTCGGGTCTCGCCTTTGCGCTTTCGCACTTTTCTCAGACTTCGCGACTCTAGCTCCCCGCGAGGGAGCTCAGCGAACGAGCTCAGCGAACGAGCAGCGACACGTCGTCGAGATCGGCAAGCGCGCGGCGGCCCGGGTCGCCTTCGGTGAGACCGGCGCTCAGGAACACGGAGCCGTCGTAGAACGGCACGTTCAGGTCCGTCGACAGCACGTCCCCCTGGTCGACGGACGCCTCGAGCCGCCCGTACGGCGCTGCCTGGTGCGGGTTGACCTCGAGGCCGAGCGTGATGCGGTACCAGTGGTTCGCATGCGCCGGCGCGAGCAGCGTGCGCGAGTCCACGCACCGATCGCGCAGGCACTCGGCGGTGCCGTGCTGCTCGACGAACACGCCTTCGGGCGTCATCGAGACGCGGATGACGATCGGGCCGTCGGGCGTCTTCACCGTGAGCTCGGGGCCGCCGAGGTACGCGTGCGGGACCTCCGCGACGCGGAACGCGAAGCCGAGCACGCCGGACCAGTTGCCGGAGACCGTGCCGCGCTCGCTGAGGAGATAGGCCGACGATGCCGCGTCCTTCGTGAAGAGGCGGAGCGAGCCGCGACCGACGGAAGCGGACTCCGTGTTGCTCTCGAGGATGCCGTCGCCGGTCGTGAACGCGCTCTTCCAGTGGGACGCGTAGCCCTGCTCCTCGAAGTCCTCGCAGAAGGCGCCCTTGCGACAGACGAAGGCCGCCGGCTGGGCGCTCGGCACGGCAAACGCGGTGCCAGCGACGCTGGCATGGGCGCTCGACGCGAAGGGCGCGCCTGCAGCGGGCGCCGGCGCATCGGCCGGGGATCCGGGAACCGACGTCGGATCCGAAGACTCCGCATCGGCGGTGCAAGCCACGAGACCAAGGCAAACGAGGAGGTAGAGGGGGCGCATTCCCCTCTTCGTACGGTGCCCCGAGGAGCTACTTCCCCCGTTTTTGTCGTTCTTTTGTCAAGGGGGCGAACGAAGAAAGGCGCGTTTTGCGCGATCTTCGGTGGGTGTCAGTGCGTATAGAAGATCACGTCGTCGACCCGCGCCGTGGCCGGGGCGCTGTCGCCGACCGTGATGCCGGCACGCGCTTCCGCCTTGCCGTCGAACGGCGTCACCGTGAGCGGCAGGAGCAGGAGCTCACCGCCGTCGACGGTCACCTCGATACGTCCGTACGGAGGCGCGGTCGTCCCGGTCGTCTCGATCGCGACGACGAGGTGCGTCCATTCACCTGGCTTCACGCCGGCGACGACATCCGATCGCGACGTGCACGAAGCCCCGCTGCACGCACCTGCGTGCTGGTGGAGCGCGATGCCCGTGGGGAGCACGGAGAATCCGACGCGCGTGACCGCTCCGCCGCTGCCGAGGACGGCGATCTCGGGACCGCCGAGCACGGTCGTCGGCAGGCTGTCGACGCGGAGCGAGAAGCCGAGCACGCCGACCCACTGCGTTCCGAGCGGCGCGCCGGCGAGCGACAGATACGCGGAGGCGCCCGCGCCGTGCGTCGTCGCGCGGAGCGCGTGCACGCCGAACGACGAGGACGGTCCGATGAAATCGACGACGCCGTCGGCCGCGATCGACGAGGTCCATCGCGAGCCCGGCGTGGCGTCCTCGAAGTCGTCGCAGAACGCGCCCTTCTTGCAGCTCGTGATCGCGAACGGCACCGTCTTCGCGAACGAGGGGCCGTCGGGCTCGCGCGCCTTGTCGGCCGGCGAGGCCTCGTCGACGTCGGGCAGGCTCGCGTGTCCCGGATCCGAGAGCGCGATGATCCGCGTGCTCTCGAGGCCCTCGGGGGACGAGCCCTCTGCGCACGCTTGGGTGCATGCGGCGGCGAGCGAGGCGAGCGTGACGAGCAAGCCTCTCCTCATGTTCCCAACGTACGAGGGTCCCGAACAAGAAGTCCCTTTCGAAGCGGTCGTCGCGGCACGATCGGGAGGACGGCGGACCACACGCGCTCACGAAGCACGAGCCTTGCCAAGTGTCCCCGCCTCGCCCGGCCTCGCCCCGTCTCGCCGTCTGCGGTAGCGCTCGCGCCCCGAGAAAGCCGCGTTACGATGAGGAGTGGCATGCCGGACGAGAAAGAGGACCGCGACGATGCGCGGAAGACGCGTGAGCTCATCGCCGAAAACATCCGTCGTGTCGAAGAGATGCTGCGGTTTCTCCCCCTCTCGGACGCCACAGTGAACGACCTCCGCGCGAAGATCGGGCTGCTCCGCACCATCCTCCTCGAGCAGCGCGCGCCGGCGTTTGCGCTCGTGGGGCGGCGTGGCGCGGGAAAATCCTCGCTCGTCAACGCGCTCTTCGGAGCCAAGGTGGCCGAGGTAGGACACGTCAAGGCCCAGACCGGGCGCGGCAAGTGGTTCGAGCACAAGACAGAGCGTGGATCGCTCTCGATCCTCGACACCCGCGGCGTGCAGGAGGGCTCGTCGCCCGCCGAGAACGACGGCGCGAAGGACGCCGTCGCGTCGATCGTCGTCGAGCTCAAGAAGAAGGTGCCGGACGTCATCCTGTTCCTCGTGAAGGCGACGGAGGCCGACAGCGCGATCGACGCCGACCTCGACGCGCTCGAGCGCGTGTACGCCGAGATCGAGCGAGAGCATCGGTTCCGCCCGCCGCTCGTCGCGATCGCCACGCACTGCGACGTGCTCGAGCCGAAGGCGACGCGCCTCCACGAGTCGAGCCACGAGAACCCCGAGGAGATCGAGGAGAAGCTCGCGCGCGTCAGCGAGGTCGAGCACCACCTCGAGACGAAGATCAAAGCGCGCGGCAAGCTCTCGCCGCATCTCGTGTGGACGCGCGGCCTCAGCACGTACATCTCGTTCGCGAAGGACGACTCGGTCCGCGCCGACGAACGCTGGCGCGTCGACGAGCTGGTCGGCACTCTCTTCAAGCACCTTCCCGACGCAGGACGCGGCACCCTCG
>JAQBQJ010000368.1 GCA_028287065.1 Labilithrix sp.
CCCATACCGCCGCGATCGCCACGATCGCGATCGCCGCCTCCGCCGAGCCCCGCGCGCGCGCCGTGCGACGGAGGTGAGCCGGGCACGTGCGCGTGGCCAGCGTGGCCGCCGTGCGAGCCGTCGCTCACCCCGGGCATCGCGGTGCCGTGCGAGCCGTTGCCGCTCCCGCTGGCCGGCCCGCCACCCTCCGGCCGAGGCTGCTTGGGGCGTACCTGGTCCCGGAGCGCGATGAGGAGCGCGGCGACATGCTTGCAGTGCCCGTTGATCTTCGGGAAAGCCGGGCAGGAGCACTCGCTCGTGAAGCCGGTCGGGGTGACCTGGAGCTTGACGGCGTAGGGCTCGGGGTCGGTCCCTCGGACGGCGCCCTTCGCGGACAGGTCTTCCATGACCACGTCCGTGACGGCCTGGCGGCGAACGTAGTCGTATCCGCGCAAGAACGCGCGCGCGCCCAGGAGCCGCCGGAGGGCCCGATCATTGAGCTGGCTCAGCGCGTCCGTGAACGGAGTCGAACGGGCGTCGCGGATTTCGCCGGTTTCGCGGGATTCCAAAATGAGCGTCGCGCCGCTGCGAGAGAGGTCGCGCCTTTATTGAGGCCTAAGCGTACGTGGTACGGGCGCGCGCGAATCCTGGGGCGAATCCTGGGAACGGGGCGCGGGGCGCTCGTCAGGAGGACGAGCGAGCCTCACCGTCACGCGGCCGAGGCCGAATTACCATCGAGGCAGAGGGAGAGCAACAGGAGTTCTTCCGTGGGCTCACGGGCAGCGATAGTCGACGCCGGGGGGCCCGGCCGTCGGCGCGCCGCCGTCGTCCGTCGGGTAGCACTCGTTGGTCGCCGGGGTCGCTGCCACGACTGTCACTACCCTCACCGAATCGGCCGTCAAGCTGATCGCGACCGACAGTGCATCGCAGCGCGCGTCCGGGATGAAATCGAGCGCCTTGGTCGCGTTGATGTCGATGTGATCGCAGATGCTCGACTTCACGGTCGGGAAGAGCGCGGACGTGCAGAGCGGGCCGCCGTCCGCATCGCCGGGCGTGTCGACCGTTCCGACCGCGGCGAGCAGCTCGGCGGCCGGGATGCGTCCCGCGAGCACCGCGTCCTCGAGGCGCCAGTACTTGATGCGGTCGAGCCCAGGGCCGGCCGAAGTGTCGATGGGCACGAGCTTGTCGTCGAGCGGCACGAGCCGCCCGGTCCAGATCGGCGAGCCGATGGTCAGGCGGTAGGTGCCGAAGGGCACGATCGCCGGATTGTTGAGCTCGACCACGAACCGGTAGTTGCCGACGTACCCGGTGCCGATCGCCTTCGGGAAGAACTTGCCGGTGTCGCCCTCGACGGTCGACCGGGACGCGGTCCACTTGTCCTCGCCGCACCAGCCGGGGCTCGTGAAGTTTTCCGAGTCGGTCGTCGAGCCGGGACAGGTCGCGCCTTCCTTCATGCCCTCCGACGTGAAGAGCCCGAACGCGACCTCGCTGTCGTTGGCGCGTCCGTTGTAGCGCGACACGACGACGATCGCGTTCTGCTTGCCCGTCGCGATGCGGCCGTTCACGTTCACGGCCGTGTCGAGATCGATGAACGCCGAATAGTCCTTGAGGAAGCTGACGACCTGGTTGTCGACGCCGCCGTCGAAATCGCAGTACGGCTTCGCGCCGGAGACGCACGACGCGCCGCCGTCGTAGGCCGTTCCGGGCCGGGTATCGCACGTGCACGCGAGATCGAGATCGAAGCCGGGCACCGGCGCCGGCGGCGGAGGCACGAGCGTCAGGGTGTGCAGCGCGAGATAGAACGGCTCGAGCTGCTCGTTCACCGCGTCGTCGGTGAGCGGCCGCGCCGGCGGACGAACGTGACTGCACGGATCGACGACGCCCGCTTCGAGGACGTCGACGCCGGCGTCGACCGGCTCGGGCGCCGGATCGACCTTCTCGACCCGCTCGATCCCCGCGACGATCTGGCACGCGACGACGACCGCGCCGAGCGCGAACGCTGCCGCCGTCGAGAGCGCCGTCCGCCGTGTCATCGCGTCACCACAGACCGCTCATCGCGAGGCCCGCCGACGTCTTCGACGTCATGGGCGCGATCGATACGCTGCGGCTCGGTCCCGCAGTCAGCACGAGGTAGGCACCGGCGACGGACCCGATCACGCCGAGCGGCACGGTCACGTTGGAGATGTTCGCGAACACGAGCGCGCGGTCCGTGGCCTGATCGCTCGCGCTCGCGTCGGCCGACCCGCGGATGCACGGCGAGCACTTCTTGGCCTCGTTGTCGTTGACGATCGCCGCGATGCCGAACGTGACGCCCACGGCGAGCGTCGCGAGACCGAGGCCGCCGATCACGAAGCCGGTCGTGCGACGAGCGCGGCTCGCGGCATAGGCCTCGACGGCCTCGAGATCCGTGCCGGTGCCGCTGCGTGCGGCCGCGGTCGCGACCGGCGCGTCGGCGAGCACGGGGATCGTGACGGCCGCGAGCACGCCCTCGTCGTCGATCTTCACCTTCATGACCGCGGGGATCTTGTTCGTCGCGGACGCCTCGACGGTGCGCGTTCCCGGATCGACCGGCACGCCGGCCCAGAGCGGCTCGCCCTTCGGCTCGCCGTCGATCGCGATCACGAGGCCCGGTACACGGGCCTCGGACGGAACGACGATCTTCACGCGCGAGAGACGGCCCTGCAGCTTGTCGGCGTGCTCGCGTGCAAACTGCGCGCGGCTCTCGTTCGGCGGCACCGCCGCGCGCGCTTGCTGCTCGACGGCGCGGAACTCGCCCCATGCGGAGGCCGTCTTGCCGACGTGCTCGTGACAGAGCGCGAGGTTCAGCAGCGTGCCCATGCCGGGATCGAGCCGGTAGCTCTCGGTGAGCAGCGGACACGCGTCCTCGTACTTGTCCTGCGCGATGAGCGCCTTCGCGCGCCGGAAGAGATCCTCGGCGTCCGTGATGCGATCGGCCCGGACCGACGGTGCGACGAGGAGCATCGCGACGAAGAGCGCGATCGACCGGACGGCTCGCAGACGGCCAGACACCGAGCACGAACGTAGCAGCGTCAGAAGCGCGAATCGAGGTTCGGCGAGGCGGGCGGCGTTGCATGCGGAGGCGGAGGCGGAGGCGGAGGGGGCGCGGGCGGAGCAGCAGGCGTCGAGCGCGGCCCCGATTTCCCCTGCCCCGCCGGCCTGCTCTTTCGCGCACCTGCGGTCGCTGCCGATCCCGCCGAGCCCGGGGCCGCGGTCGCGCCCGCAGTCGCCACGGCGCCGCCCGGCGACGGAGGCTCCGCAGGGGCCGCAGGCGCGACGGGCACGGGCGGCGCGGAGGGCTGAAGAGGAGGCGCGGCCTGTGTGCCGTCGCTGGTCTGCTTCGCGTCACGCGTGACGTACAGGCCTGCGCCGATCGCTGACGCCAACGCGACCAGCACGACCGCGGCAGCGGCGATCGCGAGGCCTCGTCCCGCGCCGCGACGCACGGGCGCGCCGAACGCGGCCGGGCCCGTCGCCGAGAGATCGGTGCCGGTCGTGCCGAACACGACGGGAGGCGCAGGCGCGCTCGGACGGCTGAGCGGCGCGAGCGGTACACGCGGGAGAGGAGGGAGCGGAACGAGCGGCGACGTGGAGCCGCCGAGCGCCGGCGGGGTCTGCGAGAGGCCGGCGACGTCGCGTCCGATGCGCTCGACGTCCGCCGCGAGCCGCGCGCCCGCAGGTGATGCGAACGGCGCGAGGCGCACGGCGAGCTCGGCGGCAGAGCCGATGCGCTTCGCGGCGTCCTTCTCGAGGCACGCGAGGACGATCGCCTCGAGCTCGGGCGCGACGTCGGGCGCGAACACCGAGACGAGGAACGGCGGATCGGCGATGACCGATGCGAGCAGGCCCGGCACGTTGTCCGCGACGAACGGCAGCTTGCCCGTGAGCATCTCGAAGAGCGCGACGCCGAGCGACCACACGTCGCTGCGCGCGTCGACGTTCTTCGAGCTGCGGATCTGCTCCGGGGACATGTACGTGGGCGAGCCGAAGACCGCCTGCGTCTCGGTGAGGCGCGGGTCGATCTCGCCTTCGCCCTGCACGGCCTTCGAGATGCCGAAGTCGAGGACCTTCAGGAGCGGCGTGCCGTCGGCGCGGTGCGTGAGGAAGAAGTTCGACGGCTTGAGGTCGCGATGGATGATGCCGAGCGCATGCGCCGCGGCGACGGCCTCACAGATCTGAATGATGTAATCTACAGCTGTCGTCGGCCGCATCGCGCCGAAGCTCGACAAGACGTAGCCGAGGTCCCGTCCCTCGAGCAGCTCCATGACGATGAACGGCGAGCCCGTCGACTCCTCGGCGCCGGCGTCGAGGACGCGGACCACGTGCGCGCTCTTGATCCGAGCGGTCGCGCGCGCCTCGCGGACGAAGCGCTCGACCTGGATGGCGTCCTTCGCGGCCTTGGGATGGAGGAGCTTGAGCGCGACGACCTCGTCGAGGCTCTCGTGGCGCGCGGCGACGACGATCCCCATCCCGCCGTGGCCGATGGTGCGCTCGATCACGTACTTGCCGACGCGCTCGCCGACGGAAGGCGCAGCGCGCAGCGTGGCGCTCACCGGCATGGCGAGCGGACTGTGCTGCGTGGGCAGGTCGTCGACGACCGGGCGCGCACCATCCTCGCTCTCGTGCGCCACCCGGGGATTCTAGCGCGAAATGGCGGGAAACCACGATGTCCTGGGCCCCCCGCGCGCCCGGCACGGCGTGATATACAGCGACACGAGAATGCGTCGCTTCCTTGCTGCCGTTGCCCCGTTCGTCAGGCCCGTCGTGCTGTGCGGCCTCGTGGGATGCGCGGTCCCGATCGCCGCGGGCCTCGACGAAGGCGATGCCAACCGCGTGGTCGTCGCGCTCGATCAGCAGGGCATCGATGCGGCAAAGGAGATCGACCCCGGCGTCGAGGGCCGCTTCCGAGTGACCGTACCGCGCGACGACGCCTCGCGCGCGCTCGCCACGATGGCGGACGAGCAGCTCCCGCGCACGAAGAGCCGCGGTCTGCTCGACGCGGCCGATCGTGGTCAGCTCGTACCGAGCCAGGCCGCGGAGCATGCGCAGCTCGTGGCCGGCCTCTCCGGCGAGCTCGAGCGCACGCTCGCCAACGTCGAGGGCGTGCTCTCCGCGCGCGTCCACATGAACCTTCCCCCGCGCGACGGGCTCCGCGACGGACCTCCGCCGAAGGCCACTGCGAGCGTCCTCGTCGAGCACCGCGGCACCACGCCTCCCCTCGCCGCCGAGTCCGTGCAGCGCCTCGTCGCCGGTGGTGCGCCCGGCCTCGCGCCCGCCGACGTCGCCGTCGTGTTCATCTCGCATCCGGCCCGCGCCGCGGCAGGGCGTGCCGATGTCGCGCACGTCGGACCGATCGCGGTCGCTCGCGGCTCGATGACGATGCTGAAGGGAGCCCTCGCCGGGCTCGTGCTCCTCGTGCTCGCGCTTGCGGCTTCGACGCTCGGTCTCTATGCGAAGCTCGCTCGCCTTCGCCGCTCGTCCCTCGAATCGCAGACCCGCGCGCCCGCGGACCCCCAGACCCGCGGCATGAGCGTTCGCCCCGGCCCGCCGTGATCACGATCGAAAACCTCTCGAAGTCGTTTCGACCAACGGGCGGTGGGCCGCCGAACCAGGTGCTCCGCGGCGTGTCCCTGCACGTGCCGCCGGGCTGCCTTTACGGGCTGATCGGGCCCGGCGCATCGGGCAAGAGCGTCCTCCTCAAGATGATCACCGGGCTCATGAAGCCCGACGACGGTCGCGTGATCGTCGACGGCCAGGACGTCACGAACGCGTCCGAGCTCGAGATCCAGAAGATGCGCCTGAAGATCGGGATGCTCTTCCAGAACAACGCGCTGTTCGATCACCTCACGGTCTCCGACAACATCGCGTTCCCGCTGCGCCGTCTCACGAACCTCCCCGAGGACGAGATCCACCGCCGCGTCGAAGAGCGCCTGAAATGCGTCGCGATGACGGGCTTCGACGCGCGCATGCCCGCGGGTCTCTCCGGCGGCCAGAAGAAGCGCATCGGCGTCGCCCGAGCGACGATCGCCCAGGCGTCGATCGTCCTCTACGACGAGCCTGCCGCCGGCCTCGATCCCGTGACCTCGCAGAAGATCTTCGAGCTCTTGCGCGAAGAGCAGCGCGCCGCGAACGCGACCGTGATCATGGTCTCGAGCGATCTCGATCGCCTCCTCACCGTGACCGATCGCGTCGGCATGATGTACCGCGGGCAGCTCATCTTCGACGGTACGACGCGCGAGGCGCAGCACAGCACCGAGCCTCGCGTCCGCCAGTTCGTGCACGGCCTCACCGAAGGACCGCTCTAGGTCGTGCAGGAGAGCCCGTACGAGGTCGTCATCCTCGTTGCGTCGTGCACGGTGCTCGTGACGGCGAGCGTGCTGGTCGTCCGCTTCGACGAGCGACGCTTGAACGAGCAGCGCCTCGAGCGCGCGTGGCCGCCCTCGAGCCGCGACAACGCGCTCATCGGGCTGGCTCTGCTCGCCGCGCCGCTCCTCGGCTTGTTCGCGGTGTGGTTCCACTTCTTCCGTACGCGATCGGGCGCGCTCTGGCCGCCGTGGCGATGGAGCCCCAAGGGCTTCGCGCTCGGCATCGCCGCCGTGATCGGCATCATGATCGTGAACGCCGTCGTGGTCCTGTCCCTCGCGTACGCGCTGGGGCTGCCCCTCGACTAGGCGCGTTCAGCGATAGGGCCCGATCGGCGGTGCGGGCGCGAGGTAGAGCGCGTCGCGAAGCATGTGCACGCGATCCACGAGGCTCTCGAGGTGCGCGGCGGCGGCGAACGCGCCGGTGGAGCGGAAGAAGAGCCGCTGGTCGTCGACGTAGATGTCGCGCGCCACACTCGCGAGCTCGAGGAGCAAGTTGCAGAGTACATGGTTCTGGAACAACGCCTGGATGCGCCCGACGTCCTGGCCCTGCACCACGAACGCTTCGTCGAAGATCGCGTGACCCACGCGGATATCCTGCCTGCCGAACAGCTCCGAGAGGAACGCGAGCGCGTTCTGCTGCGTGAGCCGCAGGCCGAGGCCGAGCGACCGCGGGAGCGTGACCGCCATCGACGTCGACAGCCCCGCCGGGTCGCTCTCGAGCTCGATCTGCAGGGCGAGTCCGGACACGTGTCCCGAGATCCGCATGCGAGGCGCGTCGAACGCGAGCCCCGCGCGCGCCGCGAACGCCGCCCAGTCGCTCGTTCGTGCGAGCTCGAAGGGCTCGGGGCGAATGCGCATCCGCGACGCTCCGAGCTGCGCCGCGAGCCGCGCCGCCGTATCGAGGCGCGCGCGGATCGGCGCGACGTCCTCCTCGAGGCCCGTCGAACGGACGTCGACGCAGCTGTCCGTGACGTGCACCGCGAGCTGCTGCGCCTTCAGGCCGAGCAGCATCGACATGACCGAGCTCGCACCGGACTGCGCGCTCTCGACGAGGAGCGCGTGCGCCGTGGCCGGTGCGTGCGCTCGCACGCGGAACGCCTCGTCGAACGCGGGGAAGCCGACGCGCATCGGCGGGTCGCTCAGCATGCGCTCGAGCCAGCTCGTTCCGGCGAGCGACATCCCCGCGAAGAGCGGCGGATCGATGCGCGCGATCGTATGCGTGTACGTCGTCGACGAGCTGCCGTCGCTCACGACGTTCACGAGGACGAGCACGTCGACGCGCCCTTTTGGCAGGCCCCATTGCCCGTAGAGCCAGTGCTTGTACCGAGGCGGCGGCGTCGCGACCGACCCGAGCGCGCGCGTGAGATGCGCGAAGCTCGCCCCGTCGACGTACGCGGTCACGCGCTCGAGCGGCTCGTGCACGCGGAGCCCGAGCGCGGTCGCCAGGCGCAGCCATCCGGTCTCGTTCGTGCCTAGGAACAACGATGCGCCCGCCCGCAGCGAGCTTACGGAGGCCGTCCGCCTGTGTATAGTGGCCGGGGCAGGCGATGGCAGCACACACGACCCCGAGCCCTGCAGACCGCGATCGAGACACCGGACCGAGCGCGCTCACGTCGATGGTCGGCGGCATCGGTGCGTCCTTCCTCGAGATCGCCGAGACGGCCGGAGGGATGACGATCCTCCTCGCGCGCGTGCTCGCGCGCATCGTCCCGCGTCCCGGAAAGAACATCGACTCGCGGGAGCTGCTCAAAAACCTCTACAAGATGGGCGTCAAATCGCTCCCCATCGTCGCTGTCACCGCGCTCTTCACCGGCGCGATCATGGTCATCCAGGCCGCGACCATCGTGAAACGCTACGGCGCCGAAGGGTTGCTCGGATGGGGCGCGGGCTTCGGCACGCTGCGCGAGATCGCGCCGCTGCTCACCGCGCTGATGATCTCGGGACGCGTCGGCGCCAACAACACCGCCGAGCTCGGCACGATGGTCGTCACCGAGCAGCTCGACGCGCTTCGTGTCCTCGCGATCGACCCGATCAGCTTCCTGATCGCGCCGCGCTTCATCTCGATCGTCAGCACGCTCTTCATGATGACGCTCTTCGCCGACGCGCTCGCCCTCTTCGGCGCCGCGTACACCGGCGAGGCGCTCCTCGGCGTCAGCCCCACGACCTTCTACAACGGCCTCACCGGCGGGCTCCTCGGCTTCGGCGACGTCGCGACCGGCCTCGTGAAGAGCGTCGTCTTCGGGCTGGTGATCGGGCTCGCGAGCTGCCACTTCGGTCTCGCAACGACGGGCGGCGCGCCGGGCGTCGGGCGCGCCGTCAACTCGACCGTCATGGCGAGCGCCGCCGGGGTGTTCGTCCTCGACTACCTCACGAGCTTCGCGCTGGGCGGCTGAGATGACGACGGCGGACGGAAAGAGCGAGACCGTCGAATCGCCCTTCGAGGACCTCGGCATGGTCGGGTCGCTCGGAGCCGCCGCGATCGACCTGATGATCGGCGGACGCGAGCTCTACTCGGTGTTCGTGCGCACGCTCTACTACGTCGCGCGCGGGCGCCGCGAGAAGGGCGCGCTCGTCCGGCAGATGTACGAGATCGGCAACCGCTCGGTCTTCTTCCTCTCGGTCACGATGGGCTTCCTCGGGATGATCCTCGTGTACCAGGCGGGTCTCCAGGCGAAGCGCGTCGTCCCCGACTACACGCTGCTCGGCGCGACGTACCTCGAGCTGCTCGTGCGCGACTTCGCCGCGTCGCTCGGAGCGCTCATGCTGGCCACGCGCGTCGGCGCCGGCATCGCCGCCGAGATCGGCTCGATGGTCGTGACCGAGCAGATCGACGCGCTCCGCATGTGCGCCGCCGATCCGATCGACTTCCTCATCAAGCCGCGCTTCCTGGCCAGCATCGTGATGACGATGGTGCTCATCGTGTGGGCGGGCACGGTGGCCTTCGTCGCCGGGGGTTTCACGGCCTATTTCGCGTTCGACGTGCCGCTGCAGACGTTCTTCAACCACCAGCTCGTCGACGCCGGCGACATGACGATCGGCCTCACGAAATGCGTCGCGTACGGCGCCGCGATCCCGATCGTGAGCGGGTACTGCGGCCTGTCCACGTTCGGCGGCTCCGAGGGCGTCGGCTGGGCGACCACGCGCGCCGTCGTGAACACGTCGCTCGCGATCATCATCCTCAACTTCTTCATCTCGGGCGCGGGCTTCCTCATCTTCCCCGGCTGAGCGGATGATCCAGTTCAAGAACATCGTGAAGTCGTTCGGGCCCAAGACGGTCCTGAACGACGTCTCGTTCGACGTCCCGACCGGCTCGGTGTTCTTCATCATCGGAGCCTCCGGCGTCGGCAAGAGCGTGCTCATCAAGCACCTCGTCGGCCTGCTGTATCCGGACAGCGGCGAGATCTGGCTCGACGGCCAGGAGATCTCGAAGTTCGACGAGGTCCAGATGGGCCCCATCCGCAAGAAGTGCGCGATGGTGTTCCAGCACTCGACGCTCTTCGACTCGATGACGTGCGCGGAGAACGTCGCGCTCCCGCTCCGCAAGCACAAGAAGCTGAGCTTGAAGGAGGCGCTCTCCGAGGCTCGCCAGCGCCTCGAGATCGTCCGCATGCACGAGTTCGCCGACCGCTATCCGCCGGAGCTCGGCGACGGCATGCGCAAGCGCGTGGCGATCGCGCGCGCCCTCACGCTCGATCCGACCTACGTGCTCTTCGACGAGCCGACCACGTCGCTCGATCCGGTGAGCGCGCGGCGGGTCGACGCGCTGATCCGCGAGCTGTCGGACAAGCTCGGTGTCACGTCGATCGTCGTCAGCCACGATCTCGTGAGCATCTTCTCGATCGCCGATCGCATCGTGATGCTCTACCGCGGCAAGGTGCGGATGCAGGGCTCGCGCGCGGACTTCAAGAACACGCCGGACGGCGTGGTCCAGCAGTTCATCACCGGGCGAGCGACGGGGCCGTTCGAGCTCTGATCACTTCGCGATGCGCAGCACGGCGTTCGCCTCGCGGACCGTGACGTAGATCGCCGGGCCGTCGAGCAGGATGTCGACGGGGAACTGGAGGCCGGAGGCGACGATCTCGATCGTCCCGCCCGTCTTCGGGACGCGAAGGACCGCGCCGGCCGCCGGCTTTGCCACCACCCAGTACACATGGGTGTCGTCGACGGCGATGCCTCCGAACTCGGCGGTGGCTGGACCGACCGCGAGCGTCGTCGCGGGTGTCTTCCCGTCCTTCGCTGCGCGAAACACCTTGGCGCTCTCGAAGTCGACCCAGAATACGGAGTCGTCGTCGATCGCGAGACGTCGCGGCCTGCTCGACGCCGGGATCGCCCCGTGCGCGCCGCCGTCCGTCCCGAACGTGAGGACCGATCCCGGGGTCGCCGCGGTGCCGTTCTCGGCGACGTAGAGGACCTCGCCATCGAGCGCGAGGCCCTCGACGGTGAGACCCGCGGCAAGAATCAAATCGGCCCGCGCAGCGCCGTCCCTGTCGACGCGCACGAGCTTCCCTGCGGTGCCCGACGTGAAGAACAGCACGCCTCGATCGTGAACGACCTCGAGGCAGATCTGGCCGGTCGCGATCGCCGTCGGGACGACGTCGACGGCGGACTTCGCGACGCGATAGAGCTTCTTCTCGTTGGGCGCACACACGAAGACGGACGTCATGTCGGTCGTGACGCCGAACGTCTTGTCACTCGTCGTCGTGAGACGCGTGACCGCGCCATCTGCCTTCGCGATCTTGCTGACGCCCGTGTCGACCGACGGCGTGCCCACGCTCGTCACGTAGAGGTGTGTGGCGTCGCCGGTGAGATACCAGGGCGCCGCGACGGCGGCCAAGGTCACCGGCATGCACTTGCCGGCGACGCACGCGCCGCCGAGGCAGTCGCGGCCGCATGGCCCGACGGACCCGCCGTCGCCCGCGGTCGTACCGTCGCCCGCGGTCGTACCGTCGCCCGCGCCGGCCGCGCCGTCGGACGAGTCGGCGGTCTCGCCGAACGATCCGCACGCCCAGGCCGCAGCGCCGAGCAGCAGCGCGGAAGCGATGCCGAGCGCGGCGGCGGCGGCGGCGCGAGACATGACCATCATGATGCTCTATAAAAGTGCTCGATGGCCCAGGAGAAATCGATCGAGGTCAAGGTCGGCGTCCTCATCCTCGTGTCGCTCGGCATCCTCGCCGCGTTCGTCCTGATCATGGGCGGGCTCTCGTTCGAGAAGACCTACACGGTCTACGTCGACTTCGACAATCCGGGTGGTCTCCAGTCGGGCGCGCCGGTCCGCGTCGCAGGCGTGAAGGTGGGCAAGGTCTCGGAGCTCTCCTTCATGGGCGGCAAGATCGACCCGAAGACGAACCGCCGCACCCTCGTCCGCGCGAAGCTGAGCATCGAGGCGCGCGTGAAGGAGTCGATCCACGACGACGCGGACTTCTACGTGACGACGCAGGGCGTCCTCGGCGAACAGTTCCTCGCGATCGATCCCGGCTCACCGCAGAAGGGCGTCCTGCCCGAGGGGAGCATCGTGAAGGGCATCGATCCGCCGCGGCTCGATCTGTTCCTCGCGAAGGCCTACGAGCTGCTCGACACGACGATGAACGGCATCCGCAACAACCGGGAGCTGATCAGCGACATCGCGACGAACACGGCGGGCCTGCTCAAGGGCCTCAACACGACGCTGACCGACAACCGCGAGCGCATCAACCGCACGATGGCGAACCTCGAGTCACTCACCGCCGAGGCCAACACGCTCACCGTCCACGCGCGCACGCAGTACGTCGACAACCCGAAGATCGTCCGGACGATCGACAACATCGACCGCCTCTCGAGCGACATCCAGAAGGACAGCGGACCGCTCCTGAAGGACGCGCGCGAATCGCTCGCGAACCTCAACCGCGCCTCGAAGGTGGTCGGGGGCGAAGAGGAGCAGGCGAAGCTCAAGAAGACGGTCGAGGACGTCGCGCAGCTCGCCGCGCGCGCGAACGCGACCGCTGCGGATGCGCAGACCATCGTGCAGCACATCAAGAAGGGCAACGGAACGGTCGGCGCCCTCGTGATGGACGAAGCGATCTACGACGACGTCCAGGAGATGGTGCGCGACTTGAAGCACAATCCCTGGAAGTTCCTCTGGCGCGAGTGATCGCGCAGGCGGGCTAGTCGCCGCCGGCTTCGACGGGGACGCTCGTATCCGGCATGCTCGTATCCGGCATGCTCGTGTCGGGCATGCTCGGCGCGTCGGTCGTCGTGCCTTCGACGGGGCCGTCGCCGCCGGCTTCTTCTTCCGCCGCGCCGCCTTCGGGCGGCGGACGGCCGGTGACCTGCGACAGATCGTTCGAGCAGAACCGTGCGCCGCCGCGCTGCGGCACACAGACGAGGCCGGCCTGGCAATCGGTCGCGGCGAAGCATTCTTCGCCCGGGCCGGAGAGCGAGGTGTCCGTGCCGCACGCGAAGACGATGCAGAGGGCGCCGGCGAGCGCAGAGGCCGCGACCGCGGCGCGGATGCGCCGGATGCGCGGGCTGCGCGGGCTGCCGACGATGGCGCGAGGAGTCTTGCGCACCTTCACGACGGAAATGCTACGCGATCGTCAGCAACACGTCGCCTTCGTTGACCGCCTGGCCCTCGGCGCAGCTGATCTTCTCGACCTTTCCGGCGGAGGGGGCCTCGACGGGCATCTCCATCTTCATCGACTCGAGGATCACGCAGGTCTGACCTTCGGTGACGCCTTCGCCCTCCTTCACCTCGATCTTCCAGACGGTTCCCGTGATGTGCGCGTTCACGTTGGTGGCCATGGCGGGCATCCTCCCTTGGGAGGTGCGACCCAAGCAAGGACCATCCTCGCGTGTCCGACGCCCTTCGATACCGTTTGCGCACACTGGCCGCGCCGAGTACCTTTTCACGGCAGGCGACCGTAACACCTCGCAAACAGCCCCTCCGAGCACCCTGAGCACCTGACATGGCGGAACAGAAAGAGAGCTCCGTTCTCTTCTCCCTCAAAGAGCTGATGAGCCTTGAGGAAGATCGCATCAAGCAAGAGGACGACGACAAGAAGCGCAAGGAAGCCGCCGAGCTGCACGCTCGACAGGAAGCCGAACGCCGCGCCCGCGAGGCCGAAGAAGCCCGCATGATGGGCGAGCAGGAGCGCCGTCGTCAGGAGGAGCAGCGGCAGCGCGAAGAGCAGGCGCGCGTCGACGCGATCCGTCAGGGCGAGGTCGAGAAGGCCCGTCACGAGGCGGAGCAGCAGGCGCGTCTCCGCGCGATGTCGCAGCAGCAGGAGCACGAGCGCCAGCTCGCCGCCCTCTCGCAGGACAAGAAGAAGAAGCAGCTCACGTACATCGCGCTCGGCATCGGCGCGCTGCTCATCCTCGGCGGCGCCGGCGGTGGCTTCGCGTTCTACAAGAGCGGGCAGGAGCAGGCGCGCATCACGGCGCTCAAGAACGCCGAGATCGCGGAGCAGAAGGCGCAGCTCGACAAGCTGATGGCCGACCTCAAGGCTCAGAGCGATGCGATCGCGACGGCGCAGGCCGAAGCGGCGAGCGCGAAGAGCGACGCCGATCGCCTGGCCGCGCAGCAGAAGCTCGCTGCGGCGCAGGCCGAGCAGAAGCGCACGCAGGCGAACATCGCTGCCGTGCAGAGCCGCCCCGCGGGCGGTGGTGGCGGCGGCGGCGCCGGCAAGGGCACGCCGAGGCCGGCATGCACCTGCCAGGCGGGCGACCCGCTCTGCAGCTGTCTATAGTCCGGGGGGAAGCCCCCCGGAGCCCCCCAGTCCTCTGACTCTCTCGTTCACTTTAGTGTGCTAACTAGCGGGCGTGGAAACGCGTCCTCCGATCGCGTACGCGCTCGATTTCAAGAGCCTCGACGAAGCGCGCGCGTCCGCGCTGCGCGTCGCTCCTGCGATCGGGATGATCAAGGTCGGCCTCGAGCTCTTCGTGCACGAGGGGCCGAAGGTCGTCGCGCTCGGTCGTGAGGTGGGTCTCCCCGTCTTCCTCGATCTGAAGCTGCACGACATCCCGGAGACCGTCGAGCGCGCGGTCGCGCAGGCGTCCGGGCTCGGAGCGCGCCTCGTCACGGTGCATGCGAGCGGCGGACGGACGATGCTGAAGCGCGCCGTCGCGCGGGCGGCCTCCGAGGGGGGCGATCTCGCGATCTGCGCGGTCACCGTGCTGACGTCGCTCGACGACGGCGACCTCCGCGACATCGGCATGGCGGGGCCGGCGAACGATGCGGCGGTGCGCCTCGCGCGCATGGCGTTCGACGAGGGCGTCCGCTGGTTCGTGTGCTCGCCCGCCGAGGTGGCGTCGCTTCGGAGCGCGCTCGGCAAGGACGCCGTGCTCGTCACGCCGGGCGTTCGTCCTGCGAATGCCGCGCTCGGCGATCAGAAGCGCGTCGCGACGCCGGAGCAAGCCGTCGCCGACGGCGCGAGCTGGGTCGTGGTCGGTCGCCCGATCCGCGACGCGGAAGACCCGCTCGCTGCTGCGCGAGCCATCGGAGAGAAGATCATGGTCGGTCGCGCATGAGGCTCATCACCGGACTGCAGGCGGTACGCGAGGCGATCCGCGTGCACGGCGACAAGCTCGAGAAGGTGTTCCTCGTTCGCGACGGAGGCCCGCAGATCGACGCGGTCGCTCGCTTCGCGGAGGGACGCGGCGCGACGATCACACGCATCGATCGGCTCGAGCTCGATCGCATGGCGCGAGGCGCACGGCATCAAGGCGCGATCGCGCACGCGCCGGACCTCGCGCTGGTCCCTCTCGAGGTGGTGACCGAGAGCTTCGAAGAGAACAAGAACGCGATCGTCGTCGCGCTCGACGAGATCGAGGACCCGCAGAACTTCGGCGCCGTGATCCGCTCGGCGGTCGCGCTGGGCGCGACGGCGGTGATCTGGCCGGAGCACCATGCGGCGCCGCTCTCCCCCGCCACGTTCCGTGCGTCGGCAGGCGCAGTCGAGCACGCGATGCTCTGCCGTGTGGGCGCGCTGCCGCGTGCGATCGAGGTGCTGCGCGAAGCCGGCGCCACGGTCATCGGCCTCGACGCGCATGCCGAGCAGCTGGTCGAGGACGTGAAGCTCGAAGGCCCGGTCGTGCTGGTGGTCGGCGCCGAGGGCAAAGGCCTCCGCGGCCCGGTCAAGAAGGCGTGCACGGAGCTCGCAAAGCTCGGCATGAAGGGCCCGATCGGCTCGTTGAACGCGTCG
The DNA here is from genome assembly GCA_028287065.1 of Labilithrix sp. Classification (GTDB taxonomy): domain Bacteria; phylum Myxococcota_A; class Polyangia; order Polyangiales; family Polyangiaceae; genus Labilithrix. The sequence continues at coordinate 15,539 of JAQBQJ010000368.1, forward strand.
GTCGCCGCGGGCATCGCGCTGTACACGGTCCTCCGCAGCCGCCCCCGAGAAGTCTGAAGCACTCTTTTCGAACCCCGGTTCGTTTTCGAACCCCGGTTCGTTTTCGAACCCCGGTTCGTTTTCGAACCCCGGTTCGTTCTTACTCGAACGTGCCGTGGCGGCCTTTGCCCTTCGCGAACGACATCGCGCCTGACGCGGCCTCGCCCGTCGACAGCGAAGCCATGCCGATGCGGAACTCGTTCGCGAGCGCAGCGTCGAGCGGCATCGACAGCGAGACGTACGCGCTCTC
>JAQBQJ010000375.1 GCA_028287065.1 Labilithrix sp.
CGCCGAAGCGGCTGCCGAGGGCGATGCCGACGAAGACGGCGCCGGTCGTGATCGCCTCGTGCTTGTCGCTGCGCTTGCGCGTGAAGAAGTGCGTGGCGAGGCCGAGCACGAGCGCCGTGACGAGGCACCGATACACGCGCCCTGCGCCGCCGGTCCCGGTCGCGGACATCGCCTTCAGCGACACCCAGAAGACGAGCGTCACCGCGTCCGCGATCAAGACCGCCGCGCACAGCCGCGCATCGAGCTTGGTCCACGCGCGATCGAACCGATCGAGCGGCTTCCCCCACGCCGCCTTGGGCCTCTCGCCCGCGGCCGCAGCCGCGGCGGGCACCGCCGGGGCGACATCGACCGCCTTCGGCGCGCTCGACTTCCGCGCACTGGGCCAAGGCGACGACGGCTTGGTCGGCTCCGGCGCCGCAGCCTTTTCCTTCTCGGAAGCGCTCTCGTTCTCCGCCGCGTCGGAGCCAGAGGGCTCCTTCTCGTCTTCACTCATCGCGGCGAGATTATCCCAGCCCGCTCTTCAGGGCGGGCTTGGATTCACCTTTTCCCCGGCTTTTGAGCCGGGGTCAGTTCTTGCCGGCGGCCTGCATCACAGCCGTCCAGATATCCCGATCGATCTTCCCCTCGTCCCGGAGCTTGTTGCGAACCACCGCAAACTTCTCCTCCCACGCCTTCTTGTCGGCGTCCGAGAGCGCGACCACCTTCTTGCTCGCCTTCAGCCCGTTCCATGCCTCGAGATCCTTGCCGCGGATCGTCGACGTGAGCGTCGCGCTCGCGTTCTTGCCGGTCTCCTCGAAGACCTTCTTGCAGTCGCCGGGGAGCGCTTCGTAGAACTTCTTGTCGATGACGAGCGCGCCGATGCCGAAGCCGACGGGCATGTCGACGACGTGCGTGACGTGGGGCGCCCACTGGAGCTGCTCGGCGGCGATGGCCGGCGTGGTGATGATGTCGATCGAGCTCGTCTCGCGACCGGCGAGCGCGGGGAGGATCGCAGCGACGCTGAGCGCGCGCGGCGAGCCGATGCCGACCGCCTCGAGGAACTTCGAGCCGATGGGATCGCCCGCGATGTAGAACGTGTTGTAGGCCTTGAGGTCCGCGGGGGTGTGGACCTCGGGCTTCTGGAAGCCGCCACCCTCCTTCGCCGGGTCGCGGAACATGATGTGGCCGATGCCGACGTCACCCCAACCGAGGATCTTGAAGGCCTGGGGCTTCTTGTCGGACGTCGCTTCGAACGCGGCGTTGAACTTGTCGCGGACCTTGTCGCGCATCACGTCGAACTTGTTCCAGTCGTCGGTCAGGCCGGGCATCTGCAGCGCGAGCACGCTCGGGTAGATCGCCGAGAGGCCGGTCGCGGTGAGCGCGCCGCCGTGGCGATCGCCGGAGCGCATGCCGCCGATCATGCTGCCTTCGTCGGTGCCGCTGTACGCCCACTCGATCTCGCAGGAGCCGTTCGTCTCCTTCTTGACCGTGCGCGCCCAGGACTGGAACACGTTGCCCCACGAAGAGACCTTCGGAGCGAGCGTGCTGAGCTTGATGACGACGGGCTTCTTCTCGTCCGCCTGTGCGGTCTTCGCGTTGCCGGGACCGAGGAGAGAAGCGCAAGCGACGAGCGCGGCGATCGAGACCTTACGAAGCATGACCGATACCTCCTGGACGAGAACGAAGATTAGCGCCTTCGTTCACTACGCAAAGCAGACCGTACGATTCGACGGCCGAATGGCAACTGCATTCAATTGGCCCGTCGCGAGCGCTTCCGGGCCTTTTCAGGGCTTCGGGGCGGGCGCGGGCGGCGCGGGCGCCGCCGGCTTGCTGACGGCGCCGGGGTGGAACCCGCAGTCCTCCATGCCGGCCTTCGTGAGACCACGCCGGGCGCGGCGTTTTGCAATGGTGTTCTGGAGGCGCAGGTTCGGATCGGGGTCGTCGGCCGTCACGACCTCGTTCAGCATCTTCTCGTAGAGCGCCTGGTCGTTCTTCGCGCAGGCGTAGCGCGCGTAATTGAGCTGGACGCCGAGCGCCTTGCGCTGCGTCTTCTCGAGCGCCTGGTCGAGGAGCTTCTTCGCCTCGTCGAGCTCAGCCATCGGCGTGCGCGCGTGGTACGCGCCGAGCGTCGCGGTCGCACCCCACGACATGTACTCGGGATAGAGCTCGCGGCTTCGTTCGAGCACCGCGACGCCGACGTAGAGCTTCGCGACGTACTCACGCTCGTCCCTCAGCAGGTTGACGCGCGCGAGCCATGCGGAGCCGAGCCAGAAGAGGTTTTCGGCGTCTTCTTTCTCGTCGAAGTTCTTCTTCAGCCACGCCTTCATCGTGTCCGCGTCCTTGCTGGATGCGGCCTCGAAGCCGTCGGCTTCCTTGGCGATCAGCTCGAGCGCGTACGCGATGCTGCGGTCGAGCGCGAGCTTCGCGCGCTTCTTGTGGTAGTCGGCGGCGTCGTCGTCCTCGGCGAGCGTCGCGGCCTCGAAGTCGTCCATCGCGAACGCGTAGCCGTAGCCGGCCCACCCGCGCATCAGCATGAACAGCGCGTCCTCGTTGTCCGGCGCGAGGCGATGCATGCCCTCGAACTGCATCATGCCGGCGGATGCCGCCGAGCGTGCGAGCTCGTAGTCGCCGATCGTGTCGGCGGCTCCCGCACCGATGCGCGTCGATGCGATCGTGCTGTTGAGGATCATCTTCTTCACGCACCCGACGTTCCCGAGCGCGAGGGCGCCCGCGAGAAGAGTCGGTGCCAGGCTCGTCAGCAGCTTCGTAGGCATCGCGACGATTCGTACAGGCCAGGAATATCCCGTGTCAACGACGGCTCGCGACCAGCATCGTGCATGCGGCGCGGGTCCGGACGCTGGCATCCGGATCGGCCAGCAGCATGACGGCGCGCGCGGGCCTGCCGAGCGCAGCGAGCGCGGAGGCCGCACCGAGGCGGCGATTCGGCTCCGAGGCCGCGAGGTCCTGCTCGATCCAGGCCTGGATTCGCAGGTCGCCGGCCTGGGCGAGGGCCAGGCGCGCGCGCGCCGAGGCCTCGCGGAGACGCCCGTCTTCGGTCGGCGGGCCGGCCTTGGTCGTGACGCCTTGTCCGGCGATGGTCTCGAGGTCCTTCATCGCGGCGTCATGGTCGGGCTTCGAATCGAGGAGCCGTGCGAGGGCGGGCACGCGCACGTCGAGGTCCTCTTCCTTCGCGGCCTTGCGCATGGCGTCGAGCTCGGGCCCGGTGGGCCGGGCGATGGAGAGCGCGAGCAGCCGGTCGCGACGTGAGCCCTCGGCGATCGTGCGCGTGACGAGCGCGCTGGCCGAGCCGGCGAGCTCGGCGTCCTTGGGTTGCGTGCGGAGGATGACCCCCGCCGCCGCGAGCGCGCCGGGTCCTTTGCCGCTCGCGAGCTCGACGCGCAGGGCCTCGCGACCGCCGTTCTCGAACACGGGCGACAGCGCCCACGCGACGGCCACGTCCTGACGGATGGCGTCGTCTCCGGTCGTCCAGAGATCGCGCAAGCGGTTCGCGTGCTCGGCGGCGCGCGGTTTCGCGCTGTCGGCGCGGAGGATCTGGCTCATCGCACGGAGCGCCTCGTTGCGGAGCAGCGGCTCGGGATCGACGCGCGCGGTCTCGTAGAGCAGATCGAGATCGGCGGCGTCCTTCGCCTCGGCGGCGGCGCGGATGGCGCTGCGACGCACGCGCGGGCTTGGATCGACGATCGCCTGCTGGCGGCGCGTGCGATCGTCCTCGCGGTGGAGGGCGCGCGTGCCGACGGCGCGCCAGCGATCGTCGGGATCGGCAAGGTAGTCGCGGGCGTCTCCCTCGGAGAGGCGGCCGTCTTCGAGGCGCGCGAGCGCAGCTTCTGCGCCTGCGCCGTCGTGCTTCTTCATGCGCTCCTCGAGCGCGTCGTCGAGCTCGGCGGCGCATGCGCGCGACTCGCGCACGCGTGACGTCGCGGCGGTGTCGTCCTTCGCCGAGACCAGCTCGCGCGTGGCGACCGCGCGTGCGAGGCATGCGGCCTCGTCGTTCGAGAGCTTGCCGCGTTCGTGCTTGCCGGCGATCTCGGTCTTGAGGCGTGCCGAATCCCCGCGCTCGGCCGCGCGATACGCGGGATTTCCGCAGGAAATGACGGCGAGGGAAGCAAGGACTCCGAGGGCGTAGCGATGCCTCATCCTCTTGGAGGTAGCTCGTTTTCCGCGCGTAGGGAAACTCGTCGTGGTAGCTGCACCCGAGGGGCATGGCACCACCGCCGGCGAACGATCGAGCTCCGCGACCGACGCGGAGGAGCATCGTGCTCATCGTGAACCGTCGCGCGCGGAGGTTGTCGGCGGACGCGAGCTCGCGGGCGCTCCTCGACGTGCTGCGCGCGCGGAGGCCGGAGGTCCGCATCGTCGAGACGCACTCGATGGAGGACCTGGCGGCCGCTGCCGATCACCTCGCGCGCGAGGTCCCCGACGCGATCGTGCTCGCGGGTGGCGACGGGTCGTACATGGCGGGCGTGACGGCGCTCGTCCGCTCGTTCGCGGCCGCCGGCCGCAGCGAGGACGCGCTGCCGCCGATCGCGCTCGCTCCGGGGGGCACCGTGAGCACCGTCGCACGCAACTGGGGATTCCGCGGCGGCGGCCTGTTCTCGCGCGGCGACGAGCAAGCGCGATATGCGTCGCGCCTCATCGACGCCGTGTCGCGCGGACGAGCTTCGGTCACCGATCGCCCGACGCTGCGCGTGACGGACGACCGCGCGACGCGCGTCGGCTTCATCGTGGGCGCGGGCCTCGTGTCACGCTTCTTCGAGGTCTACGACGAGGAGGGCGCGCGCGGTTATCGCGGCGCGGCGAGCATCGTCGCACGCGTGTTTGCGGGCTCGTTCGCGCACGGCGGCCTCGCCGATCGCGTGCTCACGCCGGTGCCCTGCACGATCGAGGTCGACGGAGAGCGCGCTCCCTTCGATCGAACGAGCCTCGTGTGCGCGAGCGTCGTGCGCGATCTCGGGATCGGCATCCATCTCCTGTATCGCGCGGCCGAGTCGCTCGATCGCTTCCACGTCGTCGCGACGCCGCTCGGTCCGTCGAAGCTCGGCCCGCAGCTCCCGCTGGTGATGGCGGGAAGGCCGTTACTCGGCGCCGGGAACGTCGACGCGCTCACGCGAAGCCTCGAGCTTCGCTTCCCGGACGATGGCGGCGCGTACGTCCTCGACGGCGAGCTCCTGCGCACGACGCGCGTCGTCGTCACTCCCGGCCCGGTGCTGCGCATCCTGTCCGTCTGAATCGAGACGCACGACGACGTCCGCGATCGCGAGCGGCTCGGGCCGATGCGTGACGATGAGGACGGTGCGCTTCCCTCGCAGGCCGGCGATGGCTTCGAGCATGCGTTCCTGAGCCGCGCCGTCGAGCGAGCTGGTCGGCTCGTCGAGGAGCAGCACGGGCAGCTCGGTCGCGAGCGCGCGAGCGACGGCGATCCACTGCCGCTCTCCTCCGGAAATGCGGCGCTCGGTCCCGAGCACGGAATCCCCGACGGCCTCACGAAGCCCGGTCGCCCCGAGCTCCTCGAGCACGCGTGCAGACTGCACCGAATCCCCTTCGCCGCCGAGCATCACGTTCGCGACCAGCGTATCGGCGAGCACGGGCGCCTCCTGCGGCACCCAAGCAAACGGCCTCTGGCGCGGCCCAACCCCATTCGCGCCAATCTCCTCGTCCCCCCACCTGACGCTGCCGCGTCCCACATCGAGCCCCAAGAGCGCCCTCAACAACGACGTCTTTCCAATCCCGGTGGGCCCGACAATCGCAGCAATCTTTCCAGCCTCGATCGCGAACGACACCGGCGCGTGCCTCCCAAACCTCCCGCTCACTCCTTCGACGGCGAGCGTGGCCATCGGCCATTCCCTGGAAACGCGCTCTCTCTCCGGCGCCGTTTCCATTTCCATTTCCATTTCCATCACCTGTTCTCTCGCTTGCTCTCTCGTCTCCCTCTCCAACAGCAATTCCCCGCGCTCCCTCACGAGCCGCCCCTCCACCCACTCCCGCAGCGGCTTGTACGCCATGAAAAACGCGATCGCGAACGGCACAATCGCGCCTCTCTCCACCCCACCGATGGCCCCTGCCCCGACCAGCCCGAGCGTGAGCACCAGCGCGAGCGCGCCGAGCACCTCGCTCGTCCCCGAGAGCATCGCCGCGCGTGCGCGCAGCATCGACGCCGTGTCGATGATCGTCCTCCCGAGCGCGGCGACGTGTGCGCGAATGCGTCCTTCCGCGCCGTACGTCGCCCAGAGGTCTGCGTGACGCACCGCCTCGTCCGCGGCACCGAGCAGCGCCTCGGTCTCGCGCGCGGCGTGCGCGTGGTTCTGCTTGAGTCGCTTCCGCGCGAACATGACGAGCACCGCGAAGCCGCCGAGCGCGACCGCGGCGCTGCCCGCGAGGTGCGGAGCGAGGACGGCGAGCAGCAGCACGAGCGGCGCAAGCTGCAAGACCGCGCGGACCTCGGCGAACACGCCCTGCGCGACGCCTTTCTCCACATCTCCGATGTGCGTCGTCAGCGACGCGAGGTGCGCGATCTTCCCGCCGCCGTGGCCCGACACCGACGCGGCCTGTGCCTGACCATGATCGCGCTGTCGTGGAGCACGCAACGAGTTGACACCGTGAATGCCGTCGAGGACCTCGAGCCGGAGCTCGGCGCCGACCTCACCGGCGACGCGCGCCTCGCCCCAGGCCGCGACCACGCCACCGACGAGCTTCGCGATCGCGGCCAGGAGCCCTCCAAAGGCGAGACCGAGCATCGGATCTCCGCGTCCCAGGTCCGAGAGCGCATCGATGGATCGCGCGTCCATCGGGCCTGCGCCCCCGGCCAACGCACGCGCGAGAACCCCGCCCGCAGCGGCCAGAAGCGCATGGCCGGCGGCGTGCATCACAGAGCCGAAGACGATGGCGAAGCCCAATGACGGATGCGCCAGAACCGTTCGGTATGCGCGCGCGTACATGGATCGAGACGTCACGCAGATCTGCGTACATCTGGTTCCAGCCGGAACGCAAATTGCAAAGTTTTTCAGGCGCACGCCACGCTGCGGAACTCGATACGATGGGCAGCTCGCCCTGTCGGAGTCCCGGACCAGGCGCGTCGTTCTCGACGCCCCTCACGGTCTGACGCCGAAATCGCACGTTGTCAAACCCACGCACGCTTCCCTCAGACCATGGCCCGCCGCCAGTCCCCGAAAACAGACAAGAGTGAGGCTCCCATGAGCAAGAAGAGCAACGCCGCGCTCGCGGAGCAGCCTGCCGCCCGCGCACGCGCGGCGAGTCGCGCAGCCGTGCGTGACGTGAGCGGCGAGGAGGAAGCGCCGCGCGCGCCGGTGGCGAGCGAGTCCGAGGAGGAGATCGAGGAAGAGGCCGCCCCAGCCAGTACGGTGGCGGAGGGCGAGCTCGTCGTCCTCGAAGAGGAGTTCGAGTTCGAGGACGCCGCCGCGGAGCCCGAAGAGGGCGACGAGGTCGTCGCGCCCGTGAAGAAGAAGGTCGCCAGCGAAGAGGGCGGCGGCGACACGATGCTCGCGCGCTACTTCCGCGAGATGGCGACGCACCCGGTGATGGGCCCCGACGAGGAGCTCGGCACCGCCGTCGACGTCGAGCGCGCCGAGGTCGAGCAGTGGTGCGCGATCCTCAGCTACCTCCCTGCCGCAGAGTTCGCGCTCGACACGCTCGAGAAGGATCTCCCGAAGGAAGAGGAGGCCATCGAGCTCCCGCAGCTCCCCGAGCTCCGCAAGTTCTGCAAGCTGTACAAGAAGCAGCGCAACAAGCTGACGCGCGAGCAGGAGAAGAAGTACCGCGCGATGTGCGAGAGCCTCGCGCGCGCCATCCGCCTCGCCGACTCCGATCGCCTGTGGATCGCGCACGCCGAAGAGGTGGTCCGCAAGCTCGGTGAAGCCATCGCCATCGAGGACCTCGAGGACGAGGGGATCGCGGTGCCCACGCCGGCTGCGATGCCGGGCGACGCATCGCTCGCCAACACGCCCGGGTACAAGAAGTACCTCGATCGCATCGGCGAGATGAACCGCATCGCGAAGCGCGTGAAGAACAAGTTCGTGAAAGCGAACCTGCGTCTCGTCGTATCGATCGCACGCCGCTACAACCGCGGACGTCTTCCGCTCATCGATCTGATCCAGGAAGGCAACATCGGCCTGATGAAGGCCGTCGAGCGCTTCGATCACTCACGCGGCTATCGCTTCTCGACGTACGCGTCGTGGTGGATTCGTCATGCGATCAGCCGCGCGCTCGCCGACAAGGGCCGCGCGGTCCGTATCCCGGTGCACATGCTCGACACGCACAACCGCGTGCAGCGCGCGACGCAGGCGGTCATCGCGCGCACGGGTCGGGACCCGACGCTCGACGAGCTCGAGAAGGAAACGGGGATCCCGCAGGAGAAGCTCGACAAGGTGAAGGGCGCCTGGGCGGAGACGCCGTTCTCGCTCGATCGTCCCGTCGGCGACGAGGACGGGCGGAAGTTCATCGACTTCCTCCAGGACGACAACATGCAGTCGCCCTACGAGAGCCTCGTGTCGCAGAAGTGGGGCGAGGAAGTGCGTCGCTTGCTCGGCCATCTCACGCCGATCGAGTCACGCATCATCCGCTGGCGCTTCGGCCTGGACGACGAGGACGAGCTCACGCTGAAGGAGATCGGCGACAAGTACAACCTGTCGCGCGAGCGGATCCGCCAGCTCCAGGAACAAGCGCTGGGCAAGATCCGCAAACACATGCGGGATTGAGCTTCGGGGGTTCGAGAAACAAGCGGAGTCGCGGGGACGCGGAGGGGTCTCGCCTCCATTTCGTTTTGTAGCCGCGTCGCCGTTCGCGAAACGTTACGCGGCTCCCACGGGCTTCGCCCGCGGGAGCCGCTCCACGTTTCGCTCACATTTGGGAGATCTCACCCCTGAGCTTCGAGGGCGATCCGCCATTTCACCGTCGGCCGACCTGACGCAGTCCTGCGGAGCACCTCTCTCGCTCCGCGGGCCGGTCAGTAGGTTGGATGGCGGGTGAACTTGCGGAAGGCTTGGCA
>JAQBQJ010000379.1 GCA_028287065.1 Labilithrix sp.
GCGACAGGATCACGGCGGTCGCATCGGCGAGGGCCGAGCACGTGGTGGCGGTGAGGCGGCGTTCGGCTGCGGCGACGCCCGCGCGCTTCGTCGTGATCGTCACCGCCCAGCCTGCTTCGTGCTCGACGCGAACGTCGGCCTCGATCGACGCGCGGTCCGCCGCGGGCGCGCCACGAAGCGCCGCGGCATGGACCTCGGCGGCCGACGGGCACCCTGGCGGCGCATGCCACGCGAGCTGCAGATCGTCGGCAGCCGACGCTCGCCGCGCGATGAGCGCGGAGAAAACGACGGCGGCGGCGACCACGATGGCACGCATGGCACGCCATGACCTTCAAGAGCTGTGCCGCCCTATCCACGAGTATGTACAGCCACTTACGCCCCTGCGACGTGTGCCGCTGGCACATCCCCGGCAAGCTGCGCCACGCCCGCACCGCGGAACCCCAAAAACCTTCCGGCGTCTCCGCGGTTCTCTTTCCGTCCCGCTCTCGCTCTTCCTCTTCCTTCTACGCCCGCCCCCGGCTCGACCCCGTCGTGATCCCGCCCGCGATCAGGTGCGCGAGCCGCAGCGGCTCCGGGATGTTGCCGTGCAGCGTCGTGTCGGCAACGAGCTTCCGCGCGTGATCGAGCGAGAGGCCCGCGCGCTGGATCCAGAGCCGCGGCGCCGCCGTCTTGATGCCCGTCGGACGGCGCGTCGCCCGGCGTGATTCGCCGAGCATCTCGAGCTCGCCCGCCTGCTCGATGAGCTTCCACTTCCGCGCCGCGCCGGCCACGCGAGGTCGCGCCGTCGGCTCGCCGCTGAACAGCGCGCGCTTCACGGCTGCCATGTCCGGCAGCCGCCGCGTCACGACGAGCACGGGGATCCGCAGCGCGGTCGAAAGGCCGTGCACGTCGACCACGTTGAACCCGCCGACCGCGATGCCCTGCAGCATGATCGCCTGCACGTGCGCGCCGAACTGGCTCTTGCGGACGACGTCGATCATCACGCGCGTCGCGTTCGCGCCGTCGCGCCGGATGCGTCCGCTCACGACCCCGTCGACGCGCGTCCCGGAGCAGACCACCCCGACGAGCAAGACGTCCCCGCGATGCTCGCGAGGAAAGGGCCCGTCGTCGAAGCCGATGACATTCACGCTACGAGGAGAGATTTACACGGAAGCTCGGACGCCCGGAGTCGAAATGAAAGAAGGGACTTTGCCTGCGCAAAGTCCCTTCTCTCGTTCCGCAGTCCGAGCTTCCGAGCTTCCGTGTAGAAGCTCTCGCTCTCGTCGCGCTTTACGAAGTCGCGGGCTTGGGAGGACCGCCGAAGATGCTCGCGGCCTTGCGCTTCTCCTGCTTCGCCTTCTCCTTCTCGGCGTAGGTCGGGATGATGACGCGATGCACGTGCGCTGCGATCTCACGGCCTTCGTAGAGCGCCTTCAGCTCCTCGGCGTCGAGCGTCTCGCGCTCGAGGAGGGCCCTCGCGATGACCTCGATGCGCTCCTTCTTCTCGGAGAGCAGCGCGCGGACCGCGTCGTACTGGATCTGGATGAGGTTCCGGACTTCCTGGTCGATCTCGCGCGCCGTCTGCTCCGAGTAGTCCTGGCTGCGCTGGTTGTAGTCGCGGCCGAGGAAGATCGAGCTCTCCTCGCCACCGTAGGCGAGGGGGCCGAGCTTCTCGCTCATGCCGTACTCGCACACCATGGCGCGTGCGATCTGCGTGAGCTGGCGGATGTCGTTCGACGCGCCGGTGGTGAGCTTGCCGAAGACGATCTCTTCCGCGATGCGTCCACCGAGCGCCGACTGGATCTGCGCCTCGAACTGCTCCTTCGTGCGGCCGAGGATGTCGCCCTTGGGGAGCGGCATCGTCACGCCGAGAGCGCGACCGCGCGGGATGATCGTGACCTTGTGGATGGGGTCGTGATGCTCGTTCGTGATCATGATCACGGCGTGCCCCGCCTCGTGGACGGCGGTGTTCCACCTCTCTTCCTCGGTCATCACCATCGAGCGACGTTCCGAGCCCATGAGGACCTTGTCCTTGGCGAGCTCGAAGTCGGCCATGCTGACGGCGTCCTTGTCCTGGCGTGCGGCGAGCAGAGCAGCCTCGTTGACGAGGTTCTCGAGGTCGGCGCCGGCAAAGCCCGGCGTACCGCGCGCGGTGACGGCGAGGTCGACGTCGGGCGAGAGCGGAACGCGCTTCGTGTGGACCTTGAGGATCGCCTCGCGGCCGCGGACGTCGGGGCGGTTGACCGTGATGCGACGGTCGAAGCGGCCCGGGCGAAGGATCGCCGGGTCGAGGACGTCGGGACGGTTGGTCGCCGCGATGATGATGACGCCTTCGTTCGACTCGAAGCCGTCCATCTCGACGAGGAGCTGGTTCAGCGTCTGCTCGCGCTCGTCGTGACCGCCGCCGAGGCCTGCGCCGCGGTGACGACCGACGGCGTCGATCTCGTCGATGAAGATGATGCAGGGCGCGTGCTTCTTGCCCTGCTCGAAGAGATCGCGGACGCGGCTCGCGCCGACGCCGACGAACATCTCGACGAAGTCCGAGCCGGAGATGCTGAAGAAGGGAACGCCTGCTTCACCGGCTATCGCGCGCGCGAGGAGCGTCTTGCCGGTGCCCGGCGGGCCCATCATGAGAACGCCCTTCGGGATACGACCGCCGAGGCGCTGGAACTTCTTCGGGTCCTTGAGGAAGGCGATGATCTCTTCGACTTCGTCCTTCGCCTCTTCGACGCCGGCGACGTCCGCGAACGTCACCTTGTTCTGCGAGTCGGAGAGCATGCGCGCCTTCGACTTGCCGAAGCTCATGGCCTTGCCGCCGCCTGCCTGGAGCTGCCTCATGAAGAGGAAGAACATCAGGATCAGGAACGCCATCGGAACGAGCGTGATGATCGTCGACGACCAGAACGGCGACTGCTCGTCCTTCTCGAAGAAGACCTTCGGCGCGTTCGCGTCCTTGGCGTCGGGACGGAGCGTCTCGAGGAGCTTCTCGTCCGGGAGCGGTCCGACCGCTTCTTTGGTGCCGCCGCCCTTGGTGGGGTCGGCGCCCTTGATTCGATACGTGTACTCCCGGTCCTTGATCCGGATTTCGTCGACGCGGCCCGCATGGACCTCGTTGACGAAATCGCTGAAGGCGACGGGCTGCTTACGCTCAGCCGGGGTTAGGAACTGCCAGATCGTGAGGAACATCACGATGAGGACGACCCAGAGGAGCAGCGTCTTGTGAGATTGCTTCACGTTGGCCTCGAACCTTTTAGGCTACTACGTCAGATGCCCTCCATCGAGGGCCGGATTCGGGAGGCAACGCGAATAGCGCTATTTGCCCCGGTGCCACACGATAACCACGCAAGCGCACTTGCGAAAGCGCGTTAGTCAGGTGCTTCACGCGGCTTTGCTCGCGCTTTTTGCGACGCTACCGGTCGCGCTCTG
>JAQBQJ010000452.1 GCA_028287065.1 Labilithrix sp.
GCCGGGCGGCCTTCGTGGCGGCGGCACGCGTGGTGCCGTCGGCAGGTCGTCGCCAGCGGATGGACTGCTCCTCGTCGTCGCGCCGTCGGAGGCAGCGTACGCATCGTCGGCGAACGGGTCGGGCTCGAACGGATCGTGGTCGGCGTCGTCGCTCTCGACAGACGAAGGAAGCACCGGGTCGGCGGCAGAGCGAGCCAAGTCGAGGATCGCGGTGGTGGCGGTCGGCGGCGCGACGGGGCCCGAGGTCCGTGCGGCGGTGTGGAGCGCTGCACGCAGCTCGTGCATGGTGGAGAAGCGTGCGCTCCGATCGCGTGCCAGAGCTCGTGTGATGACCTGCGTCAACCCCGAGGGCAGATCGGCTCGGAGCTCGTGCGCTGGTCGCGCGCCGCGAAGAGCAATGGACTCGAGCAGTGCCGCGCCCTCCTGGCCGTCGAAAGCGCGAACCCCGGTCACCATCTCGTAGAGGAGTAGCCCGCACCCGTAGACGTCCGTGCGTTCGTCGAAGTCGCGATGACCCTGGACTTGCTCCGGCGACATGTACATCGGAGTTCCGACGACGAAGCCTATTTTCGTGAGCGGCTCTTCGCCTTCGGCCTCCGCCGAGCGATCGAACGCGGCGCCGAAATCGAGCAGCTTCACGAGAGCTCCGTCACTGCCGAGGGGAACGAGGAAGACGTTGCTCGGTTTGAGATCGCGATGGAGGAAGCCGCGCGCGTGCGCGGCGCCGACGCCGCTCGCTACCTGGTCGAGGATGCGTACGGCCCTGGAGACATCGAGACGCCCCTCTCTCGCGAGTAACGAAGCGAGCGACTCCCCGACGAGCAGATCCATGACGAGGTACGGGCTACCGTCAGGAAGGCATCCGATGTCGTTGACCGGGCAAATGTTCGGGTGGCTGAGGCCACCGGCGATGAGCCCTTCTCGCTCGAGGCGCCTCCTCGCGTCCGCGACGCCGAGCAACTCGGGCAGGAGCGCCTTCACCGCGACCGCTCGTCCGAGTCTGAGGTCGTCGGCTTCGAAGACCTCCGCTGACCCGCCGCCGCCGCGCAACGCTTTCAGACGGTAGCGGCCGTCGAGCACGAGGCCAACGCGCGCGCTCTCGTCCGTGGTGGTGGGCCTCGTCGGCACAGTCATTCACGCAGCCTGTCGACGAGGGTATCGCGTCGTGCGGCGAGTGCCGTCGTCTTTCGGGCACGACCACGTCCAGGGCCGCAGTCTCGCGCTCAGAGCCGGCCCGAATGCCGTATGGATCTTACTCGTCGGATGATCGAGCGTCGGGGCCCGAGCTCGTCCCCAACCCAGGAGCAACTAGATGGCTAAATCAAAGCGTGTGATCGCAAAGAGCGCGGCTGTGACGAAGAACATCGAGACGGCGCTCGCGTCGCTCTCGACGGCGTGTGTCGCCGGCGACAACGCCGTCGCGAAGCGCGGCAAGGACGGCAAGGCCCTCGCCGCCGCCACGAAGCGACTGTCCCGAAAACGCACGATCCTCGCCAAGCGAAAGCAGCTGTCCGCGAAGCGCGCCAAAGCTGCACCGAGCGGCGAGACGCGCAAGGCCCTTCGGGCTGTCATCAAGGAGCTCGCGACGACGAAGACACAGCTCGTCAAGGCGCGCGCCGCGAAGGGCGTCAACGCTGTCGAGCTCGCGGCGCTCAAGGCTGCGCAGCGCCGTGCAACCGCCTACGCGAAGGCGATCGCACACGCCGAGAAGTCGCTCAACAAGAAGCGGTAACAACGAAGCTCTCGATGCGGAGACCGGGGCGGCCGGCTGAAACCGGTCGCGTCGAAAGCCGAGAAAGAAGGGCCGGCGTGAGGAAGCTCACCCGGCCTTTTTCGTTCGCTCACGACGTCGAGGCGTCCCGCGCGCGGACATGTAGAGCGGTAGTTCCGCGAACGACGAGGTGGCCGTGACCTACTTGGCGAGCGTCTCGAGCTTGGTGACGAGCTCGGGCGAGAACGTTCCCTGCGCGAGCTTCTGGCGCACCTGCTTGTAGACGGCGTCCCACTTCGCCTTCTCCTCGACGGTGAGCGTGACGACCTTCATCTTGCCCTTCATTCGAGCGAAGGCGGCGTCGTCCTCGTTGCGGATGCGCTTCGTGAGCGCCGCCGCGGCCGTCCTTCCCGTCTCGAGCACGATCGCGCGGAGATCGGCGGCGAGCGCGTCGAAGCGCTTCGACACCATGACGAGGCCGCCGACGTCGCAGGAGGAAATATCGTCGACGATCGTGTCGAGCTTCGAGGCCCATTGGAGCTGCTCGGAGAGGAGCGACGGCGCCGTGACGACGTTGATGGCACCAGTATTGAGGTTCGGGAGCACCTCGGGGACGTTGAGTGGCACGGACGTGACGCCGCCGATGACCTGGAAGAGCATCGGATCGATGACGCTGTCGCGCCACACGTACGGCTTCTTGCCCTTCACGTCGTCGGGCGTGCGCACGACGCCCCCCTTCGACATCATGCGCGCGGCGCCGATGTCGCTCCAACCGAGAACCTTGAATCCAGCATCCTTGACGCCCTTCTCGTGGTCGTCGTTGAGCGCGTCACGGGCGGCGTCGAGCTTGGCCCATGTCCGGAACAGGCCTGGCATCTGCAGCGCGAGAAGCGGCTTGTAGATCTTGCTGAGGCCGACGGACGAGACGAACGCACCATCGAGCTGGCCGGCCTTCATCTTGCCGACCATCGCGCCCTCGTCGCCCTGCTGACCGTTGTAGAAGAACTGCAGCTCGACTCGGCCGTCGGTCTTCTTGCTCACGGACTCTGCCCAGACCTTGAAGACCTGGCCCCACGGGCTCGCCGCCGGCGCAAGCGTGCCGATCTTGATCACCTCCGCGGCGCGCGCGTCGCGCGGCACGCTCGTACCCGCGACGAGCGTCGCTGCCCCGAGGAGCTTCAGTGCCGTTCGACGATCCATCCGTGTGCGTGACCTTTCGCGTGCTGCTCCGAAAGGAACGGCAGCGTTCATCGTAGCTCAAGCGAGCCGTCTAGTTCGTGCAGTGACCGCGCAGGCGTCGACCGACGGCGGCCCGCCGGGCTCCGGCTTTTCGTTCGCCCGCGACGATCTGCGGTTCGAGCCACTGCACCGACATGAACAGCGCCTTCGCGGCGTTCTATTCGGTGGTCGTAAAATCGACGACGCGGGGGGCCATAGCGAGGCCGCTCGCCTCTGCTGCGCGGCGTCGCCGCGCTCACAGCCAGCCGCTCTTAGGGCCTCTTCGCGAGCCGTGGGTCGGGGACAGGCTCTCAGGGGCGAGCGAGCACCATCCGAATCGCACGCTCAACCGGAGACGCGTCGTCGCGCCACGGGTCGAGCGGTTCCCTCGGCAGCAAGGGAGGTTGCGCGAGAAATCGAGGCCGGTCGCCACGCAGGAGGGGCTGTGCCGCGTGAACGAGGAACGGGTGACACAGGTACACCGTGCCAGCCGGTCCAGTCGCGACGGCCTCGGGACGGTGAGACGAC
>JAQBQJ010000456.1 GCA_028287065.1 Labilithrix sp.
GATCTTCTGGCACCCGAACGACGCGAAGAAGGCCGCCGACCAGGACAAGGAGTTCGGCGACCTCCTCATGGTGAAGCAGGCGCGCTCGTCCTTCGGACGCATCGCTGCGCAGACCGCAAAGCAGGTCCTCATCCAGCGCGTTCGCGACGAAGAGCGCGATCTCATCTTCAACGAGTTCAAGGACAAGAAGGGCGAGCTCATCAAGGGCGTCGTCCGTCGCTTCGAGAAGGGCAACAACCTCATCGTCGACCTCGGTCGCGCCGAGGGCATCCTTCCGTTCCGCGAGCAGACGCCGCGCGAGACGTACCGTCCGGGCGACCGCATCGTCGCGCTCCTCAAGGACATCGATCGCGAGGCCCGCGGCCCGCAGATCATCCTCTCGCGCGCCGACGGCAAGCTCGTCGAGAAGCTCTTCGAGAGCGAGGTCCCCGAGATCTACGAGGGCATCGTGAAGATCGTCGCGTGCGCGCGCGAGCCGGGCGCCCGCTCGAAGATCGCCGTCATGAGCCGCGACGCGGACGTCGATCCGGTCGGCGCATGCGTCGGCATGAAGGGCTCGCGCGTCCAGGCGGTCGTCCAGGAGCTCCGCGGCGAGAAGATCGACATCGTCCCGTGGGACCGCGATCCGGCACGCTTCGTCTGCGCCGCGATCCAGCCCGCCGAGGTCAACAAGGTCATCGTCAACGAGGCCGACGGGCGCATGGAGCTCGTCGTCCCCGACGAGAAACTTTCTCTCGCCATCGGCCGTAAGGGTCAGAACGTTCGCCTTGCTTGGCACCTCACCGGCTGGAAGCTCGACATCATCAGCGAGTCGAAGTTCAAGCAGATGGAAGAGGAGGCGATCGCCCAGCTCGGTCGCATCGACGGCATCACCGAGCAGGTCGCCCGCAACATGTACCGCATGGGCTTCCGTGCTCTCGAGGAGGTCGCCGAGGCGACCGAGGCGGAGATCGGCGGCATCCAGGGCGTCGGTCCCGAGAACGCCGGCAAGATCCGCGAAGCCGCCGAGACCACCATGGAGAAGCTCCGCCAGGAGCGCATCGCCACGGCCTCGACGAAGACCGAGGCGCTCACGGACAAGGAGAAGCTTCTCTTCGTTCGCGGCGTCGGCGAGCGCACCGTCCAGCTCCTCGAGGATGCGGGCTACCGCAGCGTCGAGGACATCATGCGCGAGGACGAGGACAAGCTCGCGATCAAGACGGGCCTCGGCATCAAGAAGGCGCGCGCGCTCAAGCAGGGCGCCGAGACCTTCGTCCAGAACGAGTGGAGGCAGATCGACGCAGCTCGCAAGAGCGCCGCGGCGACCGCCGCCGCCCAAAAACAGGAAACCCCGCCCGCCTGATCACTCAGCAGCTCAGTAGAGGAGAACAAGTACGTTGATGGTCGATACGAAACAGCACGAGGAACGGAACGATCTGGGCGTGAAGCCCGGGCCGCGTCGTCAGTGCGCGGGTTGCGCCAAGCGCGACTTCGCGGACGCCCTCTTGCGTGTCGTGCTCGACCCCGAAGACGGGACACTTGCCGTCGACCTCGCGGACTCGCGATTCGGTCGCGGAGCGCACGTGCATGCCTCGAAAGAGTGCATGCAGAAGGCGCTCCGCGGAGGTTTCGCGAAGGTCTTCAAGTCCAAGGTCGAAGGTACTGCGGAGTCACTGGCGGAGCAGGTCGTCGTCGCGGCGGATCGCCGTATCGAAGGCCTGATCACCGGTGCGCGCCGCGGAAAGCTCGCCATTGCCGGCGCGGACGTGGTCCGCGAGGCGTATCGCGAGGGCAAGGCTGCGCTGATCGTGGTCGCGTCGGACGCGGCTGCAGCAGCGAAGCTCCCGGAAGTTCAAGATGCGATCGGCCAGGGGAAGGCGATCGGCTGGAGTAACAAGCAGCGGCTCGGAGCGATCTTTGGACGCGACGAGACCGCCGTGTGTGCCGTGCTTCACGAAGGCGTGGCCGAAGCGATCGGTAGAGCGAGGGCCCACGCGGCTCCGTTCGCGACCGCAGAAGTAAGGAGTGAAGCATGGTCGTCGTCGGAGGATCGATGAGCAAGGTCCGTGTCTACGAAGTCGCGAAGCAGCTGAACCTCGACCCGAAAGCGGTGGTCGGGTTGTTCCAGTCCATCGGTGTGACCGACGTCCGGAATCACATGAGCTCCGTCGACGTCGACGCCGTGGAGCGTCTGAAGCGAAACCTGGAGAAGCAGAAGACGCACGACGTCGTCGAGGAGCGCATCCGCCGCGGAGCGGGCGCGGTCATCAAGCGTCGCGCCGTCGCGAAGCCCGGTGGCAACGACTCGGGCCCGAGCTCCGTCGCCGCGCTCGCCAGCCCCTCGCCGCAGCCGTCGAGCCCGGACGTGTCGGCCCGCCTCGACGACGTTGCGTCGCGCCGCGACGTCTCGCAGATCGCGGCCGACCCCGCCTCGTCGCGCGCCCTCCCG
Organism: Labilithrix sp.; assembly: GCA_028287065.1. Classification (GTDB taxonomy): domain Bacteria; phylum Myxococcota_A; class Polyangia; order Polyangiales; family Polyangiaceae; genus Labilithrix. The sequence goes on from JAQBQJ010000456.1 coordinate 2,429, forward strand.
AAGACCGACGTGCTCGCCGATCGCGAGAGCGCCCGCCTCCTCGCGCTTCGTGAGCAGGCTCAGGTCCCCGAGGATCGCCGCAGCGCGCCCGCCTCGACGAAGGACGTCGCTGCCGTGCCGCCCGCTCCGCCGTCGGTGCGCGAGCGTCCGAGCACCGCGCGCGGTGTTGCCGCTCGCGCCGAACGTGAAGAGGTCGCGCCCCCGCCGCCTCCGCCGTCGGAGCGCGTGGTTCCGGAAGCGCCGCCGTCCGCGAAGCTTCCCGCCGCCGTCGCTGTGGTCGCCGCCGGTGTCGGCGTCGTCGCCGCTGCCGCTGCTGCGGTCGCCTCCGCGCTATCGAGCAACGAGGACAAGCAGGCTGCTCCTCCGGCGCCCGCCTCCGAGCGCGCGCCGGTCGCTGCCGCCGTCCCCGAAGCGCGCGCGTCGTCGCCCGCCGTCTCGGAGCGCACCGCGCCCGCGACTCCGCCTCCGCCGTCGGAGCAGGTCGCTGCGCGTCCGGCGTCGGATCAGCCGCGTCCCGCAGCTCCGTCCGATGTCCCCGCTGCCGCAGCAGCGCGTGGCTCCACGGCGCCGAAGACCGGCGTCGAGTACTGGGCAGGTCGTCCGGGCGTTCCGATGCCCACGCCGATGAACGCACCGCGCACCGGCATCGGTGGCGGACCCGCGAGCGCGATGCAGCGCCGCGTGCAGTACGACCCGCGCGCGGGCGCCAATCAAGCTCGCCCGGGCATGCGCCCCGGCCAGCAGCGCGGCCCTGGCGGCATGATGGGTCGCGGCGGCATGGGCGGCCGAGGCCGTCCCGGCATGCAGCCGATCCGTCGTGGTCCGGTCAACGTCTCCACGAAGGAGATGTCGGAGCACAAGAAGGTCATCCGCATCGAGGAGAACATCACGCTCTCCGGCATGGCGGCGAAGATGAGCCTCAAGGCCACCGAGCTGCTCATGCGTCTGCTCGGCATGGGCATGACCGGCATCCACATCAACACCACCCTCGACGCGGACACCGCGAAGATCCTCGCCGGCGAGTTCGGCTGGGAAGTCGAGGACGTCGCGCAGACGGAAGAAGAGATCATCGCCGAAGCGCGCGGTGAGGAGACCTCCGCCGCGGCTCCCGCAGGCACCGACGGCGCTGCCGCCGTCGCTGCGCCGGTCGACGCCGGCTCGGTCACGCGTCCCCCGGTCGTCACGGTCATGGGTCACGTCGACCACGGCAAGACGAGCCTCCTCGACAAGATCCGCAAGGCGAACGTCGTCGCGGGCGAGGCCGGCGGCATCACGCAGCACATCGGCGCCTACAAGGTGAAGACCGAGCGCGGCGTCATCGTCTTCCTCGACACGCCCGGCCACGAGGCCTTCACGGCCATGCGCGCTCGCGGCGCCGGCGCGACGGACATCGTCGTCCTCGTCGTCGCGGCCGACGACGGCGTCATGCCCCAGACCAAGGAAGCCATCGCTCACGCGAAGTCGGCCAAGGTCCCGATCATCGTCGCCATCAACAAGACGGACAAGCCGAACGCCGAGCCCGAGCGCGTGAAGCGCGAGCTCGTCGATCAGGGCCTCCAGCCCGAGGAGTGGGGCGGCGACACGATCTTCGTGAACGTCTCCGCGCTCACCGGCGACGGCATCCCGCAGCTCCTCGAGATGATCGGCCTCCAGGCCGAGGTCCTCGATCTCAAGGCGAACCCGAAGAAGCCGGCCAATGGCGTCGTCCTCGAGGCTCTCCTCGATCGCGGCCGCGGTCCGGTCGCACGCGTCCTCATCCAGGAAGGCACGCTGCGCGTCGGCGACTTCGTCCTCGCAGGCCCCGGCTTCGGCAAGGTCCGCGCGATGACGAACGAGCACGGCAAGCAGGTCCACGAGGCGCCTCCGTCGACTCCGGTCGAGATCCTCGGCCTCTCCGATGTCCCCGGCGCCGGCGATCCGCTGCACGCCGTCAAGGACCCGAAGAAGGCGCAGGAGATCGCCGACAGCCGCAAGGTGAAGCGCGACAAGTCGCTCATCGGCGACGACGCGCGCATCTCTCTCGCGGGCCTCGTCGAGCGGATGCAGTCCGCCGATCAGCAGGAGCTCCGCGTCATCGTGAAGACGGACGTGCAGGGCTCGCTCGAAGCCGTTGCCAACGCCTTCAACAAGCTGAGCACCGACCGCGTGAAGCTCACGATCATCCACGGCGGCGTGGGTGCGATCACGGAAGGCGACGTCAACCTCGCCATCGCGTCGAAGGCGATCCTCATCGGCTTCAACGTCCGTCCGGCCGGCAAATCCTCGGCGCTTGCCGAGGAGAACAAGGTCGAGATTCGCCTCTACTCGATCATCTACGGCGCGGTCGACGACGTGAAGGCTGCGATGGAAGGCCTCCTCCCGACCACCAAGGTCGAGAAGCCCTCCGGCAAGGCCGAGGTCCGCAAGATCCTCAAGATTCGCGGCGTCGCCGTCGCGGGTTGCATGGTCACCTCCGGCAAGGTCCTCCGCGGAAGCCACGGGCGCCTCGTCCGTGACAAGCAGAACATCTGGGAAGGCAAGATCGCCTCGCTCAAGCACTTCAAGGAGGACGTCAAGGAGATGTCCGAAGGCTTCGAGTGCGGTATCGCGCTCGACGGCTTCAGCGAGCTGAAGGAGCTGGACGTCATCGAGTCGTTCGAGATCGAAGAGATCAAGCAGCGCCTCTGATCGCCTCACCCCGTCCCCTCTCCTGAAGCAGGAGAGGGGAGGTGAGACACCAACGACGATGGCGAACGAAGCGAAGACACGACCCGCACGCGTAGCCGCGCAGCTCCGTCAGGAGATTGCGCGACTCGTGTCGCGCGATCTCGGCGATCCGCGGCTCGAGGGCCTCGTCGTCGCGAACGTCACGATGAGCGGCGACCTGCGGCTCGCGAAGATCTTCTGGCGGCTCGCGGTCCTCGACGAGCCGGGCAAGCTGCTCGACGCGCGCTTGAAGGAGACGCAGACGGCGCTCGAGCGCGCATCGGGAAGGCTCAAGCGAGCCATCACCGCGCGACTCCAGCTGCGCGTCGCGCCCGAGCTGAAGTTCGAATACGACGCGGGCCAAGAGAAGCGCGACCGCATCGACCAGCTGCTCGAAGAAG